>CAYWGY010000010.1:1822-25159 GCA_964458055.1 uncultured Acidimicrobiaceae bacterium
TCAACAACCCCCGGGCGTCGCCGCCCACGCGGGTCACCAGCGCTTCCAACGCATCGGCGGCGATCGAGAGCCCTTCCCTGCCCAATCCGCGATCGCTGTCCGACAAAGCCCTTTCCGCCAACTCCGCCAGCGACTTCTCTGGAATCGATCGGGTCCGGAACAGCACCAGCCGACTCATCAGAGGGGTGTTTATCTCGAAGTAGGGATTCTCGGTGGTGGCCCCGATCAGGATCAGGGTTCCGTTCTCCACCCCTGGCAGCAGAGCGTCCTGCTGATTCTTGGAAAAGCGATGGATCTCATCGAGAAAGAGCACTGTCCGCCTTCCGTCACCCTCCAGCCTGCGGCTGGCGGCCGCCAGGATCTCTCTCACCTGCTTCACTCCGGCCGACGTGGCGCTGAGAGTCTCGAACGCCGCCGAGCAATGGGACGCCACCAGCCGGGCCAGGGTGGTCTTCCCACTCCCGGGAGGACCCCACAGCACCATGGACACCGGGTGACCCGACTCCACCAGCACCCGGAAAGCCGCGCCCTCGTCCAGCAGGGAGGGAAGGCCCACAACCTCGGAGAGGAGCCGGGGACGCATTCTCTCCGCCAGGGGCGCCACGTCCTTCAAGACTTCCAACCTGCGGGCGGAAAACAGGTCGTCGGCGCCGTAAGCCATCGGCCCTAACCCGACGGCCCGGCCTTGATCCGACGGGGATCCACCTTGATGCCCAATTCGGCCAGTTGCCTGGCATCCACCGAAGCGGGACTCCGACTTAGAGGCTCGGCGCCGCTCTGGGTCTTGGGGAAGGGAATGATCTCCCTGATGCTCGAAACCCCGCACAACACCGCCACCAAACGGTCGAACCCCACCGCGAAGCCCGCATGGGGAGGCGTGCCGAAACGCAGGGCCTTGAGAAACCAACCGAAGCGCTCCTCCGCCTCGGCGTCGGATATCCCCATGATCTCGAACACCCTTCGCTGAACATCCGAATCGTGGATCCTCACGCTTCCCGATCCCAGTTCCACGCCGTTCAGCACCAGGTCGTAGGCCCGGGCAACGGCGTCGAGAGGACGCTCGGACATCAAGTCGACATCGGTGGGTGAGGTGAAAGGATGATGGAGGAAGGTGATCTCCCCCTCGCGCTCTTCGAACATCGGGAAGTCAACCACCCACAGGAACTTCAACTCCTCGGGATCTTCCGGCTCGCCCAGTTCAAGACGCAACCGACCGAGGGACTCGGCAACCGTCTTCTCCCGGTCGGCGACCAGCAACAAAACGTCTCCCACCCCACCGTCGAGACGGTTCACCAGCCCATCCAACTCCTCCGGAGACAGGAACTTGGTCACCGGCGAACGCGGCGGGGCGCCGTCTCTGACGACCATCCACACCAATCCCCCCGCTCCCCACTGACGGACCCGGGCGATTAGAGCGTCCGCTCGGGACCGGCTCATCGCGATGGGGCCGGCATTGATGCCCCTCACCACCCCGCCCCGTTCCAGCACCTTGGCAAAAGCCTGGAAGCGGGTGTTGGAAAAGACCTCCGACAACTCGGCTATCTCCATGCCGAACCTGATGTCCGGTTTGTCGGTGCCGTAACGGGCCATTGCCTCCCGATAGGTCAGGCGTGGGAATGGAGGGGACACCGTCCGATCGGGACGCAGGACCTCAGCCACCGCATCCACAACCTTTTCCACCGTCAACTGCACATCCTCCTGTCCCCAGAAGGCGCCCTCCAGGTCGATCTGGGTGAACTCCAACTGCCGGTCCGCCCGGAAGTCCTCGTCCCGGTAGCAGCGGCACATCTGGTAGTAGCGGTTCACCCCCGCCACCATCAGGAGTTGCTTGTATATCTGGGGAGATTGGGGAAGGGCGTAAAAGCTCCCGGGGTTGTGGCGACTGGGCACCAACAAGTCCCGCGCTCCCTCGGGAGTGGAGCGGATCAGGGTGGGAGTCTCCACCTCCCAGAATCCCATGTCCTCCAGGGTCCGCCTCACCGTGCTCAACGCCTGGGAACGCAGCCGCAGGTTACGAGCCATCCGGGGACGGCGCAGATCCAGGTAGCGATACTCCAGCCGCAGCAACTCATCGGCGTCGGCGCGATCTTCGATCGGGAAGGGTGGCTCATCAGATCTGCTGAGAATCCGGAGTTCCGAGACCTCGACCTCCACCATTCCGCTGGCCATCGCCGGGTTCTCCGAACCCCGAGGCCGGCGGCGGACCATCCCTGTCACGGTCACACAGTACTCGCGTCGCAATCGGACCGATTCCAAAACGGCCTCCGGCTCCATCACCACCTGCACCACCCCCGTGTGGTCCCGGAGGTCCACGAACAACACCCCGCCGTGATCTCGACGCCGGTCCACCCATCCGGCCAGGGTCACCCTCTCGCCCACACTCTCCAGGCCCAGTTGCGATGACGTATGGCTTCTCATCTCGCTCTCGCTCCCGCCGCCACCCCTCCGGCCCAATTGCCCAGGCTATCCATCGACACCTGCTCACGCACGCGTCCCTCTCTCACATCCATCGCCACACCATCCACCACTCCCACGTACCTGGCCCGCGAACGGGTGGCTGCCCGGAATTGCGCCTTGACGCTCCGGCGGTCCATCTCGAACCCCACCCGCAGGCCCTCGCCACGCAGCGGCGCCGCCCATCGGATCAGATCGATGGGCACAACCCCCTTCTCGCCCACCAGGAAGACGTCCAGCGCCGGAGGCGCCGGAGTCTCCAGCGAGAGCAGCATCCTGTCGATCCCCGCCGCGAATCCCACCCCGGGAGCGGCCTTCCCGCCCAGCATCTCCGCCAGGCCGTCATAGCGACCTCCTCCCAGCACTGTCGACTGCGTGAAGCTCAGCGAAGTGGAGATGAACTCAAAGGTCGTCCTCGAGTAGTAGTCGATGCCTCGCACCAGCCGGGGAGAGCGGCGGTAGGGCACTCCCAGGCTGTCGAGACCTGCCCGGACCTCACTGAAGTGACCCTGGCACCCTGAGCACCAGTAATCGCCGATGTCGGGAAGGGAGTGCGGATCGGGACGGCAACTCGAACAATCGAGAATGCGCAAGGGATTGACCTCCACCAACCCGAGGTGGTTGGAGCACAGGTCCTCGCCGGCCTCCGCCAGCACTCCCTTCAGGTCCGCAAGGTAGGCACCCCGGCAGGCAGAGTCGCCGAGGCTGTTGACCAGCAACTCGGTTTCCACCCCGGTCTTCGACAGGAACTCATCCGCAAGCGCTATCACCTCCAGATCGGCTGCGGGTGACGCCGACCCGATGCACTCCACCCCGATCTGCCAGAACTGGCGCTTGCGGCCTCCCTGGGGTTGCTCATAACGGAACATCGGCCCCGAATAGGCCACCTTCCACTGACCGGTCCCTCCCCGGGCAAGGTACTCTCGCATCACCCCGGCCGTACCCTCCGGGCGGAGGCTCAGGGAACGCCCCCGGCGATCGGCGAATGTGTACATCTGCTTTGTCACCATCTCGTTGGTCTCCCCCACGCCCCGTTCGAACAACTCGGTGAACTCGAACACCGGCGTGACAACCAACTCATAGCCGTAGGAAGCCGAGAGACTCTCCCAGGTTGACAGAGTCTCCCGCCACCGGGCGGATTCGGGCGGGCCGATAACATCGGTGCCCTTTGGAGAGCGGGTTTTCATGGGCTAAAGCAGACCCCACAGGTAGGGATTCTCGTTCTGTTCCAGCCCGAGAGTAGTGTGCTCGCCATGCCCGGGAAGCACGATTGTGTCGAAGGGCAGGCCCAGGATCTTGCGACGCATGCTCTCCATCAGGGTCTCGAAGTCCCCGCCCGGGAGATCGGTGCGACCTATGGATCCTCTGAAGAGTTGGTCTCCCGAGAAGAGAATCCCCTGTTCGGCCAGGTAGAAGCAGCAATGACCCGGGGTATGGCCGGGCGTGTGCAGCACTTCGATGTCCATCCCGGCCAACTCCAGGACGTCCCCGTCGGAGAGGTCCTTCCGTTGGGAGGGAGGCCGGTAGTCGCCGGCCGGAACGAACCCCAGCAGGTTCTCCAGTTGGCGCCGCGGGTGAAGGGTGAGAAAGTCATCATCGGGATGGATGTAGGTGACCATTCCCATCATCTCCTCGGCCGCCCCTCCCCCGCCGATGTGATCTATGTGACCGTGAGTGGCCAGGAGGGCCACCGGCGCCACGTCGTACTTGGCGCACAGGTCGGCCACCGCCCACGGATCGGGAGGAGCATCCACGATCACGCAGGGCCCCGGTGTCTCGGGGGCCACCACGTAACAGTTCGTTTGGGCAAGCCACAGAGTTACGTGATCGACCAGCATCCCGGGCTCCCGGTCAGTAAGGGAGCTCGGAGGTGATGCGGAAGGCCTTGAACACCCCGTCCACTCCCTTGAGGTCCCGGAAGAGACGACTCAACTGCTCGGCGTCGGAGAGTTCCACCTGATAGTGGAAGACAGCCACCCGGTCGTCTCCCACGGCCGACGTCGACGCCACGATGTTGCCGCCGATCTCGGAGATGGCCGCGGTGACATCGCGCAGCAATCGGTACCGGTCAAGAGCCTCAACCTGCACCCAAACAGTGAAGTTGTGGATGCGGTCCGGCGACCAGCCCACCTCCACCATCCGCTCCATGCCCGGCGTCCGGTCGACCAGATTGGTGCACTCGGTCCGGTGGACCGAGACTCCCCGACCAGTGGTGACATAACCGATGATCTCATCGGAGGGCACCGGAGAACAGCATTTGGCCACATTCACCATGGTGTCCGCCATTCCCTCCACCAGCACTCCCGGCGATTCGGAGTCGGGCTGGCGCCGACGGATCGGGGGCGCCGGCAACCCCACCTGCTCACGGTCCTCGTCAACCGGGGGTCTCACCGCCTTTTCCATCCGGTGCACAACAGTGGAAGCTGCCATCTCCCCCTCTCCCAGGGCCAGCAGCAGGTGTTCGACCTCCGACTTCCCCAGGTCCTCGGCGATGGAGGCCAGTAGCCGGTCCCGCCGGGCGGCGCCCAGTCCCAGCTTGGCCTTGCGCAACGCGACCGCCAGAATCTCCCGCCCCTCCGCGATGGAAAGCGCGCGCCGCTCCTTCGAGAACCACTGCTTGATCTTGCTCCGGGCCCGTGACGTCTTCACGGTCTTCAGCCAGTCTCGGCTGGGACCCACCCCCTGGGAACGGGAAGTGATGATCTCGACAACGTCACCAGAGGACAGGGGAGTCGACAGGGGCAGCAGGCGGCCGTTCACCCGGGCGCCCACGCACCGGTTCCCCACCTCGGTGTGAATGGAATAGGCAAAGTCCACCGGGGTCGAGCCGGCGGGGAAGGACTTCACCTCTCCGCGGGGGGTGATCACGAACACCTCGTCCCGGTAGAGATCCAACTTGAGGTGATCCAGGAACTCGCGGGGATCCTCGAACTCCTCCCGCAATCCTCCCAAATCGCCCACCCATTGGAGGTCGAACGCCTCCGGACCCTCCTTGTACCTCCAGTGAGCGGCGATCCCCCGCTCCGCCAGTTGGTGCATTTCCCCGGTCCGGATCTGGATCTCGATCGCTTTCCCGTCGGTCCCCACCACGGTGGTGTGGAGACTCTGGTACAGGTTGCTCTTGGGCATGGCGATGAAGTCCTTGAACCTCCCGCTGAGAGGCGGCCAGTGGGAGTGAATCTCTCCCAGGGCGGCGTAACAGTCCCGTATCCGGGGGACCACCACCCTGATGCCGATCAGGTCGTAGATGTCCTCGAATTGCTTGCCGGTCTCCATCATCTTGCGAAAGATGGAGTAATGGTGCTTGGGCCGTCCGCTCACCTCGGCCGACATCCCCACATCTGCCAGTATCCCGGAGACCTCCTCGATCATCTTGTCGATCACTACCTGCCTCTCGGGGGCGAGTTCCAACAGCTTGTCGTCGATCTCCGCATAGGGACCGGGATAGAGGATGGCCAGGCAACGATCCTCCAGTTCGTGCTTGATCTCCTGGATGCCGAGGCGGTGGGCCAACGGGGCGTATATGTCCAGGGTCTCGGTGGCAACGGCCCTCTGCTTGGCCGGTCGGAGAGCGCTGACGGTGCGCATGTTGTGCAGCCGGTCGCACAGCTTGATCACGAGCACCCGCAAATCTCGGGCCATCGCCACCACCATCTTGCGAATGGTGGCCGCCTGGGCCTCCTCCCGGTTGGGATAGGAGATTCGGTCCAGTTTGGTCACACCGTCGATCAGGTCGGCAATCTGGGTCCCGAACCCCTTCTTGACGTCCTTGTAGCTGAGATCGGTGTCCTCCAGGGTGTCGTGCAGCAGTCCCGCTGCCAAGGTGGCCGCATCCATCCCCAGGTCGGCCAGGATGCGGGTAACGGTGACGGGGTGAACGATGTAGGGATCGCCCGACTTGCGGAACTGTCCGCGATGGGCTTTCTCCGCCACCCGGTAGGCCCTGCGCAAAAGATCGACATCCCCTTGGGGATGCTCGCGTATGAAACGCGTTGTCACGCCCACCAAAGGGTCTTCCGAGCCGGAACGGTGGGAAGAAGACGGTTGCGGCGCCGATCTGTCGGGCACGCGCGGAAGTCTAACTGAGCCGTTCGCCTACTTTCGTTCGTGGGCCTCATTAGCGCCGTCCCATTCCCGTGATGCCGCTTCGGGGGATCCGATCGTCCGGCTTGCGATCCCCCCAAGAAACCGAATTACCGCCCAGGCGACAACAGCCGAGGCCGGCACCAGAACCAGAACCGTGACGGCTCCGGGGAGCACCTCCCCACACCGGCCGTCCAAGCCTTAGCCCACGGGTTGGCGCCTGACGCCGCGGGCGACGCCTCTCGCCTCCAATGGACGTTATCGGCCCTTTCTGCGACCCCTTCGACGCTTGGGCGGACGGGGCGCCCGGGCACCGTCCATGTAGAAGATCTCTGGCTCGATCGGCGTCTCCGGAGAAGGTTCTTCCGCCTCCTCGGCGTCCTCTATTTCGGCCTCCCCGCGCTTTTTTGCCAGCTTCCGTCTCTGGTTGCTCCAGTCGACCTCCCGTTCCCGCCAGATTGCCAGCAAGGGAGACGCGACGAAAATCGACGAGTACGTTCCCACCGCGATGCCCACGAACAGCGCCAGTGAGAAATCGCGGAGAGCGGCGGCGCCCAGGATCAGCGATCCCACGAAAAGGATGCTCCCCACCGGGATCAAAGATGTCAGGGAGGTGTTGATCGAGCGGGCCAGCACCATGTTCATGGCCCGGTTGACTATCTCGGAGTAGTTCAGCACGTCCGAGTAGTCGCCTTCCAGTTCCCTGACCCGGTCGAAGACCACGACAGTGTCGTACAGCGAGTACCCCAGGACCGTGAGTGCGGCCACCACGGTGGCGGGAGTCACTTCGAAGCGGGTGATGGCATAGATGCCTACGGTGATCATGAGATCGTGGAGGAGCGCCACTATACCCGAGAGGGCCATCTTCCACTGCAGCCGGATGGAGATGAAGATCACCACCGCTCCCAGGAACACCCCCAGAGCCAGCAGGGCCCGCCGGGCCACCAGGGCGCCGAAGGTCGGACCCACCGCCTCGCGGTTGACATCGCTGGGGGGCGTACCAGTCAGAGCCGCCACCTGAGCCACCATCTCGTCCTCGATCTCCGGGGAGATCGGGCCGGTCTGGATGCGAATGGACTGGCCGTCGTCTATCTCCTGGATTCGGAAATCGACCACCCCCAGGTCGGTGAGGGTGGACTCCAGCGCTCCCACGCTCACCCCGCTGCGGTTGTCGGTCTGCACCTGTACACCCCCGGTGAACTCAAGGCCGAGGTTGAGGCCGAACACCGCGGCCGCCACCACGGAGATCGCCAGCAAGGTGACCGAGATGTACATCCAGCGTCGGCGTAATCCCACGAAGTCGATGCGGGTCTCACCCCGGGATATCTTCTGCCAGGCGCTCATTGTCTCTCTCCTGCGGCTGCCGGAAGCGAGAACCACCCCGACCGGCCCAGGGGGGTGTGGGCCAGGACCCATGCGGCCCGGCGGGTGAAGGTGCGGGCCACCACGATGTCGAGCACGGTGGCGATACCCAGAGAGAGCGCAAAGCCCCTCACGGCTCCCACCGTCAGCAGCCACAACAGGATGGCGCCCAGGATGGAGACGGTGTCAGCGGTGAGGATGGTGCGGAAGGCTGTCCGGAAACCCTGGGAGACTGCCGACGGCACGGTCCTGCCGGTCCGTAGCTCGTCCTTGATCCGTTCGAAATAGACGATGTAGGAGTCCGCGGTGATCCCGACCGCCACGATGATTCCGGTGACGCCGGCCAGCGTCAAAGTCACCCCCTGGAAGTGGCCCAGCAGGGCGTAGATCGCCAGCAACAGCGAGCCGAACACCGTAACTCCCAGCACCGCTATCAGACCCAGAGCCCGGTAGTAGAGCAACAGCACCACCGCAACCAGGACCAGTCCCGAGATGCCCGAGATCAGACCGATCTGGAGGGAGTCGGATCCCAGGGTGGCGGAGACTTTCTGGACCTGGCTCCTCTCGAAGGCAACCGGGAGCGAGCCGTACCGCAGGATCACGGCAAGGTTCTGAGCCTGCTCCTCGGCCGTGGGATCGGCGCCCAGGGTGATCACCGCGTCCCCTCCGGTGATTCCCACCCCGGCCTGGACATCCTCGGCCACCTGCGGCGAGGCGATGATACGCCCATCCAGCACGATGGCAATCTGTCGGCGGGGGTCTCCGGTGAAAAATCCGGCGGCCTCCCCGGTGAGAGCGGCGAAGCGATCCGACCCCTCCGACGTCAGTGAGAGGCTCACCACCCACTGCGCCGAGGTGCTGTTGAAGCCGGGAAGGGCCTCGGAGACATGGGACCCGGACATCCTGGCCGGTCCCAGAGTGAGCACCTCTGCTCCGAAAAGGGTCAGATTGGGCAGGTAGGCGATCTCTTCGGGGTCGTCCTCGATCGTGTACCCCGTTACCGGGTCAACCCCCTCGGGCACATCGGGAAGGGTGGTGGTTGTAGTCGTGACCACCACCGTCTCGTCGGAGTCGGCAGCCGGTTCCTGCCCGGCGGTGGTGGTGGTTGTGACCAGTGGACCCTGCAGTCCCGGGGTGGACTCCAGCACCGGGCGGAAGGAGAGACGACCCGTGCGCCCGATGGCATCGAGAGCTTGCTGCTCGTTCTGCACGCCGGGGAGTTGGACCAGGACTGTAGTGCCGCCCGTGATCGAAATCTCCGGCTCCTGGACCCCTCCCACGTCCTCGATCCGCTGCCTCATGATGTCCACCGCGTAGTCCATCACATCCGGATCGGTGTCATCGGGAGCGGTGAGCACCACCGAGGTGCCGCCCTGGAGATCCAAACCGAGCTTGGGCTCGACCCCCAGAAAGTAAACGGCGGCCAACCCTCCCCAGGCGATCCCGGCGACAATCAGCAGGCCGATGACCCGCCGAAGCACCGATCAGCCTTCCGAAGCTTGCCTGGAGGCGATGGCCTTCTTGGCGATCCGCAGCGACCCGTACTCCAGTTCTATCACCACTGAGTCTTCATCCACGCTGCGCACCTGCCCCATGATCCCCCCGATGGTCTGGACCCTGTCTCCCATCATCAGATTTGCAACCAGTTCCTGCTGGGCGCGCTGGCGTTTCCGCTGGGGCCTGATTAGGAGAAAATAAAAGAATAAGAGAAAACCGCCGAGAATCAGCCACGTGAACAGTGGGCTTCCCGCGGACTCCTGAGCGAAAATCATGCGTTGAGTACTCCTGTTTTCGGTTCGCCGAAACTATCAGACTAGCGGCTTGGCGCCGGCCGTGGAAACTGCTCTCTGCGCAAACCGCCGGTAAAACCGGCCATACTCACCCTGCAGGATGGCGGCGCGAGCAGCCTCCATCAGTTCGGTGGCGAAGGTCAGGTTGTGTATGGACACCAGTCGCTGCGCCGTCATTTCCCCGATCCGCATCAGGTGGCGGAGATAAGAACGGGTATAGCGAATACACGCCGAGCACCCGCAGTCCCGGTCCAGGGGTCCCTCGTCGAAGGCATGAGCCAGGGCTCGCAGGTTGTAGTCCCCGTTCCACCCGAGCACCTTCCCGTGCCGGGCCAGGCGGGTCGGCCAGACACAGTCGAACATGTCCACGCCCCGAGCGATGGAGTCGAGCATTCCCATCGAATCCCCCACGCCCATCAGATAACGGGGGCGGTCCTGCGGAAGCTCCTCCACACTGGCCTCCACCGCCAGATTGCGCTCGGCGGCAGACTCGCCCACCGACAGGCCTCCGATGCCGAAGCCGGGAAACCCCAGCCGAACCGTGGCGGCCGCGCTCTGGCGGCGAAGCTCCGGCGACACTCCTCCCTGCACGATCCCGAACAACGCCTGGTCGGAGCGCCGGTGCGCGGACAGCGCTCTCTCGGACCACCTCAGGGTCCGCTCCATGGCCTCCTCCACTTCGGAGACCGGTGAAGGCAGAGGCAGGCAGATGTCCAGCACCATCGCGATATCAGCGCCGAGGCGCTCCTGATGGCGGACGGCCTCCTCCGGCGTGAGGCTCACCTCGGACCCGTCGTAGATCGACCGGAAGACCGCCCCCTCCTCGCTGATCCGAGGGTTGAGAGAGAAAACCTGGTATCCCCCCGAATCGGTGAGCAACGCCCCCTCCCATGACATGAACCCGTGGAGTCCTCCCATCCGCTCTATCAACTCCGATCCCGGACGCAGCATCAGGTGATAGGTGTTGGCAAGCATGATGGGAGCGCCGATCACCTCGAGGTCAACCGCATCCAACCCTCCCTTCACCGATGCGCGGGTGCCCACCGGCATGAACACCGGCGTCGGCACATCGCCGTGGGGAGTATGCAGAACGCCCGCCCGGGCGGCACCCTCGGTGGCACGTAACGTCCAGCTAACAGGGGTCACGGGCTCAAACCGCCGGAATCACGTTGGGCCAGCATGGCATCTCCGAACGATAGAAAGCGATAACCTCTCGCCAGGGCCACCCGGTAGGCCTCCCGCCAACGGGGTCCCATGAACGCCCACACCAGGGCCACCAGACTCGACCGGGGAGCGTGGAAGTTGGTGACCAACAGGTCCACCACCCGGATGGGGCACCCTGGGGTGAGATACAGGTCGGTCTCCCCCTCCCGGGGGGACACCAGGCCGTCGGAAGCGGCGCAGGTCTCCAGGGTTCTCACCACGGTGGTCCCCACCGCCACCACCCGTCCTCCCCGGGTCCGGCAGCGGCGGACCGCCTCCGCCGTCTCCGGGGGGAGACGGAAGCGTTCGATACCCATGGGGTGCTCCTCGAGGCGCTCGACGCCGATCGGACGGAACGTGGCCCAACTCACCTCCAGATCGACCTCGGCCCGCTCGACCCCCCTGCGGCCAAGGGCCTCCAGAAGCGGAGGCGTGAAATGAAGCCCCGCCGTGGGCGCCGCCGCCGAACCCAGCCGGGAAGCAAAGACCGTCTGGTACCTCTCCGGGTCCGCCAGGGAACCGCGGATATAGGGAGGAAGGGGAACCTCCCCCGCCTCCTCCACAAGATGCTCAACGTCCCCCTCGCCGGCCAGCACCAACTCGGCCACTCCGTCAATGGGATCCGTGGCCAACTCGCCGGTCAGTGGACCGAACTCCAAGACGACTCCCGAGCGAAGCCGCCGCGCCGGGCGTACCAGCGCCTCCCAGCGGTCCGGCGAGAGCCTCCGGGCCAAAAGCGCCTCCACCCTGCCTCCCGTCCCTGCCTTCCGGCCCGCCAACCGCGCCGACCTGACCCTGGTCCGGTTGACCACCAGGAGATCGCCCTCCTCCAGCAGGTCCGCCAGATCCATGAAGACCCCATCCGAGAGTGTCCTCGTGTCCAGCAGCCGGGAGGCGTGGCGGGGTTCGGCGGGAGTCTGGGCCACCGACTCCGGTGGAAGGGTGTAGTCAAGCTCGGATGTGAGCATGGCCCGGGGGATCAGACCAACCTGAGTTGGGGATCGCTCGGCGGGGTGAGCCCCAGATGGAGATAGGTGCCCTCGGTCGCCACCCGCCCCCGCGGGGTCCTCTGGAGGAGGCCTGCCTGGAGCAGGTAGGGCTCGTAGGCCTCCTCCACCGTCTCCGGCTCCTCACCCACGGAAATGGCCAGGGTTCCCAGGCCCACCGGGCCACCTCCGAACTTGTGCACCACTGATTCGAGAATGGCGCGGTCCACCTTGTCGAGGCCCAGTTCGTCGACCTCCAGCAGCGCCAGGGCCTGGTCCGCGAGAAGCGAGGTCACCGATCCGTCGGAGCGGGCGATGGCGTAGTCTCTCACCCTCGCCAGCAATCGGTTGGCGACGCGGGCGGTTCCCCGGCTGCGGGAGGCGATGGTTTCGGCGCCGCCACCGGTTATTTCAACCCCCAGGATTCCCGCCGAACGCACCACGATCCTTCTCAGATCCTCCACCCTGTAGTAGTCGAAGCGCTCGATTATCTGGAACCGGTCACGCAGCGGTGAGGAGATCATGCCCAGCCGGGTGGTGGCGCCCACCAGGGTAAAGGGCTCCAGGTTCAGGCGGTAGGTGGTGGCGCCCACTCCCTTGCCCACCACGATGTCAAGTTCGAAGTCCTCCATCGCCGGATACAGCACCTCCTCCACCATTCTCGACAGCCGATGAAGCTCATCGATGAAGAAGATCTCGCCTCCCTCCAATCCCGACAGTATCGAGGCCAGGTCGCCGGGTCTGTCCAGCGCGGGACCGGATGTCCTCCTCATCCTGACGCCCAACTCGTTGGCGATCACGCCCGCCATCGAGGTCTTGCCCAACCCGGGGGGACCCGAGAACAGCACATGCCCCATGGGAATCCTCATCTTCGCAGACGCTTCTATAGATATGCGAAGCCGCTCCTGAAGCAGTTCCTGGCCCACGAAGTCACCAAGAAACTGCGGACGCAGGGATACCTCGAGGTCGGATTCGCCCGTGGCCGGCTGCTGGGCGACCACCCTCTCCTCTTTCATCGCGCCAACTCCCGGAGGGCTGCCCGCAACTGCTGGTCAAAGGGTGCCCCCGCGTCGATGGCCGTGGTGGCCCGACGGATCTCCTGGGTGCTGTATCCCAGTCCCGCGAGGGCCGCCCACAGGTCCGAAGACCGGGATGCGCCCTTGATGACATTCGCCTCGGCGTGCTCCAGTTTTCCCTTGAGATCCAGAATCAGTCTCTGGGCGGTCTTCTTCCCCACACCGCTCACCCTGGTGAGGGAGTCCACATCCTCGAGGCGCACGGATTCTCTCACCGTCGCAGCGCCCAGGGTGGACAGGATGGCCATTCCCACCTTGGGCCCCACGCCCTGTGCCGAGATCAGCAGGCGGAAGAGGTCACGCTCTTCGGAATGGGCGAAGCCGAAGAGTCTCATGCCCTCGCTCCACACCTGCATGTGTGTGCTGATCACCATCTCCTTCCCGTCCATCGCCAGTTGCTCAACGGCGGATGGAGACATGGCCACCTCATAGCCCACACCCCCCACATCGATGACTACCCCCTCCGGTTTCCTTTCCAGAAGCGTTCCCCTCAATGATCCTATCACATCACGACACCAGTTCGAGGTGCAGGTGCTGGAGATGGCAGATGGCGGCCGCCACGGCATCGAAGGAGTCGTGAGGCAAACCCTCCTCGACGAGATGGAGCGTCTTGCGCAACGTGCGCTGCACCTCGTCCTTGGTGGCCGCTCCATTGCCGGTGACGATCTTCTTGATGGTGCTCGGGGTGTATTCCCGCACGGGTATGCCCGCTTCAGCCGCGGCCAGCATCACCACCCCGGTTGCCCTCTCCACCGCCGAGGCCGCCGATCGGTTGCCCTTGATGTAGACCTTCTCCAGGGCCAGGGCCGCCGGGCCGTGTCTCTTGATGACGTCGGAGAGGTCCGTGGACAGTTCCCGCAGTCGGCTCTCGATGCGCCATTTCACCGGTGTGCTGATGAGCCCCATCGCTATCACCCTATGAGGACTGCCCCGGCTCACCACCGCGTAACCGGTGCGGGCCAACCCGGGGTCTACTCCCAATACCAACACCTACAGAAAGTGTAAGGAACATGGCGGCGCAATCTCGGCCTTTCCCTCCCGCGTCCGCTCTGTGAGATGGGCCTACCGGCTGGCGAGGGCCTCCAGTAGCTCATCGCTGATCTCGAAGTTGGCAAACACGCTCTGCACGTCATCCAGGTCCTCCAGCGCGTCAACCAATCGCAACACCCGGGGAGCTATGCGCTCGTCCACGGCCACTTCCGAGATGGGCAGTTGCGTCATCTCCGCCGACTCCACCGCCAACCCCGACTCCTCCAGCGCACTCCGCACCCCTGCCATGGCGCGGGGTTGGGTGATGACCTCCCAGCTGTCGCCCGTCTCCCGCACGTCCTCGGCCCCTGCCTCCAGGGCCGCCAGCAACACATCATCCTCCTCCCCGGCGGTGGCGATCAGCCCCCTGGGCTGGAATAGATAGCCCACCGAGCCGGGCTCCCCCAGGCTCCCGCCGTTGCGAGTGAAGACCGCTCGCACGTCGGAGGCCGCTCGCCGGCGGTTGTCGGTGAGAACCTGGACGTAGACAGCAACTCCCCCGGGCGCATAACCCTCGTACCACAATTCGTCATAGGAAACGCCGCCGGTTTCTCCGGTTCCTCGCTTGATGGCCCTCTCGATGTTGTCGTTGGGCATCGAGGAAGCCTTGGCCTTGGCGACCGCCGCCGCCAGCGAGTAGTTGGCGGCCAGATCTCCTCCCCCCTTGCGGGCCTCCGACTCGATGGCCCGCGCCAACTTGGCGAAGAGCTTCCCGCGGGCAGCATCCTGGCGACCCTTGCGGTGCTTGATGTTCGCCCACTTCGAGTGTCCAGCCATACCGCTCTATTCCTTCCAGGTCTCCAGCCACAGTCCGTGAACGCGTGAGTCTCCCGTCAGCTCGGGGTGAAAGGAAGCCGCCATGACGTTCCCCGAGCGCACCATCACCGGATGCCTGCGCACCCGCGCCAGCACCTTCACATCGGCGCCGACCTTCTCAACCCAGGGCGCCCGTATGAACACCCCCGGGAACGGTCGACCCAAACCGTCGATGTCCAGGTCCATTTCGAAAGACTCGTTCTGCCTACCGAAGGCGTTGCGGCGCACCACCACGTCAAGCACCCCCAGGAGGGGCTGGTCGCCCTCAACTATCGAGGAGGAAGCCAGGATCATTCCCGCGCAGGTGGCCAGAGTGGGCAAGCCCTCCATCAAGGCGGTTCGTAGAGGACGCAGCAGACCGAAGCGCTCGGCGAGACGGCCCATGGTCGTCGACTCCCCGCCCGGCATCACCAACGCGTCGAGTCCCGCGAGATCAGCGGGCAACCTGACACTCCGGCAGCAAACCCCCAGCCGGTCAAGTGCCCAACGGTGCTCGCGGACGTCCCCTTGGAGAGCCAACACCCCTACGGTGGGCGCCACGGTCACCAACCTCGGGCGGCCAGACGCTCCGCTGGTTCCAGGGTTTCCATCTCGATACCCGCCATGGGCGCTCCCAACCCGCGGGAAGCCTCGGCCACCACCTCGGGACGGTCCCAGAACGTGGTTGCCTCCACAATGGCGGCCGCGTATCCCGACGGATCGGAACTCTTGAAGATGCCGCTTCCCACGAAAACGCCGTCGCATCCCAGCGCCATCATCAGGGCGGCGTCGGCGGGCGTGGCGATTCCTCCGGCCGCAAAGTTGACCACGGGCAGGCGGCCCAGTTCGGCCACCTCTTTCACAAGCGCCACGGGCACCCTCATGGCTTCGGACTGTTCGGCGATCTCTGCGTCGGACATCCGCGGCAGAGCTTCGATCTGGCTGGTGATGGCCCGGATGTGACGGACCGCTTCCACCACATTGCCGGTACCGGCCTCTCCCTTGGTGCGGATCATGGCCGCACCCTCCGCCAACCGGCGCAATCCTTCTCCCAAGTCGCGGGCCCCGCAAACGAACGGAGTGGTGAACGGCCACTTGTCGACATGATGCTGCTCATCGGCGGGAGTCAGCACCTCCGATTCGTCGATGTAGTCGACTCCCAGGGATTCGAGGACCCTGGCCTCGAGGAAGTGGCCGATGCGGCACTTCGCCATGACGGGAATGGTCACGCAACCCATGATCTCGGTTACCTTGCCGGGGTTGGCCATCCGGGCAACCCCACCGTCCTTGCGGATATCGGACGGAACCCGCTCCAGAGCCATCACCGCCACCGCTCCTGCGTCTTCGGCGATACGAGCCTGCTCGGCCGTGACCACATCCATGATCACGCCACCCTTCAGCATGTCGGCGAGACCCCGTTTGACCAACTCGGTGCCGGTTTTCATACCGTTGCTCTGATCCATCCGCCTTATCGTACCACCTCCTGTCCCCGCTGGCGCCTCGAATAGCGGCGCTGGTCGGATTAAGAGAGCAGGCCGGTCATGCGCTTATCACCTGTTGGTAGCAACGGCGATAGGCCGGACCCACCCTGTTCCACAAGAAGGTCTCTCCGCGGGCTTTTCCCTCCACCGACAACCGTGCCTGCAGGGAGGGATCCGACAGCACCTCGTCGACCCGATCCGCCAGTCTCCTAACGCTGGCGATGGGAAAGAACCTTGCCGCCGGTCCGGCCACATCTCGAAAGGAACGCAGGTCGGAGGCCACCACCGCACAACCGGCACTCATGGCCTCCACCAGGACGATCCCGAAACTCTCCCCGCCCAGGTTGGGAGCGACGTACACCTCAGCCGACCGTAGGGTCCTCTCCTTCACCTCCGAACTGACCCTTCCCAGGAACACCACCCCTTCGGGAGGATCCGGACGTTCGCATCCCATTACCACCAGACTGGCGTGGGGACTGCGTTCGGTGATCTCCGGCCAGGCCTGCAAGAGGATGTCGAGGCCCTTCCGGGGCTCGTCCCTGCCCAGAAACACCACCCTTCCCCGGCGACGATCCACCTCCCCGGCCACCCTTGGCGGATCGACACCGTTGGGGATGACTCTGTCGGGGACCCACCGGCGAGGAAGAGCCTCCGCCGCCTGACCGCTGACCGCAGTCACCAGGGTGTCTCGCCTCGAGAACGACCTCACAGAGGGAGCGAGCGCCCGGTACAGGCTCCTCACCCACCCCGGAGGGTCGGCGTGGAAGGTGACTACCTTGGGGACCGGAAACCTCAAGGCCGCCAGCCCCACTCTCGGCATGAGCGGCGCGTGTATGTGAGCAACCTCCGCCCACCGCATCGTGTCTGCCATCCGGGCGGCAATCCCCGGTGACACCGAGATGGGCGCCACCGACCGATTCCCCCTGATGAGCCGCACCCGACCCACTGCCGTCCCAGGCTCTGACTCCGGCAACAGGGGGGCGATCACCCTCACGTCGTCCCCCCGAGATCTCAGCCAACCGGCCAGCCCGCGGACCTGTGCCTGCACCCCACCGTCCCGGGTGAGATCGTAGGGACAGACGAGACAGACTCTCATCCGCCCCCGTTCATGCTCGATCTGACGGCCAGTTGGGCTGGAGGAGATGCCACTGTTCGGGAGCGGCAAGGATCAACTCCTCGAAGGCCTCGGCCATCCGCTGCGCTCCCCGCCGCAGTCGTTGCGTTAAAGATCCTCGCGTGGGTATCTCGAGAGCCGGTTTCACCACCACTCGATAGCCGCTCTTCCTCCGGGAATAGACGGTTACGGGAATCACCGGACGGCCCGATCGAATGCCCAGCAACAGGGGGCCTGCGGGTAGGGTGGTCTCCTCACCGAAGAACCGAACCGGCACGCCCCTCCCGCTCAGGTCACGGTCAGCCGGCAGGCAGACGGCGGTGCGACTGTTCAGCATCTTCTGCAGGTCGGTGATGAGACCCTTGCGGGCGAACACCACGTTTATCCGGGATAGTGCCCTGACACGGGAAAACCAGTCCCGGATGTGAGAGTTGGCCAGGTTCTCCGCCACCGCCACCACCTCCAGATCAAGGCCCCAGACCGCCACCCCCGCCATCTCCCAGTTCCCTACATGCGGTAGGACCACCACCACACCCCGCCCATCCTCCACAGCGTCAAGGATCCGGTCCAGCCCTTCGATCTGGAATCGGTCGGCCACCTTCCTCACGTTCCGGGGTCCTGCCCAGAGGGACTCCCCCCAGTACTGGCCGTAGCTGGCGAACATCTTCCTCACAGCTGCCGACCGGCTGCCGACCGAGGCTTCCAATCCGGTCCGCCGAGCATGACGGCCAGCCATCCGGCGCCGGGCGGGAAGCAGCAGGTAGGCCAACAGCCCCGCCGCCGACCCCAGCTTCTTGGCCGCGGCCAGGGGCCAGACATGCATGAAACCCGAAGCCGCCCTCACCCCCAAGTAGAGGAGACGGTCCTTCACCTGTCGAGTTGTCGATAGGCGACCAGGAAACGGTGCAGGGCGGACGTCCAGCACAGGGCGGTCATCAACCACAGCATCGGCTCCACCCACCCTGTGAAAAGCCCAAGGGCAAAGAGGATCACTCTCTCCGCCCGGCCGATGAATCCGCCGGTCCCCTTCAGACCCTCGGCCTCGGCGCGGGCCCGCAGGTAGGGGATCATCAAGGCTCCGCTCACCGAGAGAACGATCAGCATCAGTACCCTGGGTTCCCCGGCGCGGGCCACTGCCAACCCCGAGAAGCAGGCCACCTCACCCAGGCGATCCACCGAGGCATCAAGGAAAGCCCCCCGTTTGGTCACCTTGTCGGCAGCCCTTGCGAGCGTTCCGTCAAGACCGTCCAGAGCCGAGCCGCCCAGGGCGATGATGGCTCCCACCACCAGGTATTCCAACGAGATGATCACCGCGCCCAGGATGGTGACCCCCAGGCCGAAGAGGGTAAGACCGGCAGGGCTGATCCCGCAGCGGTTCAAGAAACGGCCGATGGGATCCAGCACTCTTCTCAGATGAGGACGCACCCAGATATCGATCACGGTTATCTCACGCTAGCAGTTTCCGACCGGCCATCATCCCGTTTCCCACCCCCGGGATCCCACGGACGCCCTCCCGGGATGGGTGTCTCATCACCCGGCCATCGCCCCACGGCGCCATGATCCCGGCGTCTAGGGACGAGCCGATCCGGCACCGGCGAACCCACCCCCATGTTCGCCCGGACCGGGCACGACAGAAAGGGAGATCAGGGAGTCCCGCTATCCTGAGTTCACTTGTTAAACTCCGGAGGAACTCGTTTTGTCACCCGATTCGATTCGCACAATAGCCCTGATCGGCCACGGCGGGAGTGGTAAGACCTCCCTGGCCGAAGCCCTTCTCTACACGGCAGGAGTAACGACCCGGCAGGGTTCGGTGGACCAGGGCACGACTCTCTTGGATCATGAACCCGAGGAGGAGGAAAGAAAGCTCTCGCTCAACCTGGCGGTTGCCTCGTTCGAGTGGGAGGGATGCAAGATAAACCTCATCGACACCCCCGGATACGCCGACTTTTCGGGCGATGCCCGCTCCGCCATCAGAGTGGCCGACCTCGCCCTCTTCGTCGTCTCCGGAGTGGACGGGGTGGAGGTGCAGACCGAGTTGATGTGGAAGGTGGCTGCCGAGGAGGGCACCCCCCGGGCGGTCTTCGTCACCAAACTCGACCGGGACCGCTCCTCTTTCGACCGGACATTGGCCGAGTTGAAGGACTCGTTCGGAAATGGTATCGCCCCTCTCGTCATCAACATAGGGGCAGAGTCCGACCTGAGAGGCGTGGCTCGTGTCAGTTCCGGCCGGGCAGTGCTGTATGAAGATGACAATCCCAGGGGTTCGGCAGTCCCCGAGGCACCCTCCGAGGTGGCTTCGGTCCTCGAAGAGGCTCACATCGAACTGGTCGAGTCGGTGGTGGAAACCGATGACGACCTCATGGACGCCTACTTCGAGGGCGAGGAACCGGACCAGGAAGTGATCGTGTCGGTGATCAGGGAGAGCTTGTTGGACGGCGAGATATTCCCCGTGCTCGCCGGTTCATCCGGTCGCCTGGTCGGTATCGACGTCCTAGCCGACTTCTTGAAAACGTTCGCACCCACTCCGCTGGAGCGGGCCGTCCCTCCCCTGTCGGAGGGATCGATGGAGATTGCCGCCGACGGTGGAGCGGTGGCCTATGTGTTCAAGACCATCGGCGATCCCTATGTGGGACGGATCTCCATCCTCCGGGTGTTCACGGGATCGTTCAACTCCGATGACATCTTGGAGTTGGCGGGAGGATCGACCGTCAAGGTGAGCAATCTCTTCTTTCTCCAGGGCCGGAATGCCATTCCCGCCGACCGGGTGGTCTGCGGCGATGTGGCAGCGGTGGCCAAGCTGGAAAGAGCCACCACCGGGTCCACCCTGCGTTCGGTTGGGGAGGACGCCTCGGTCCTGCCGGCCGTCTATCCCAAGCCGGTGATGGAACTGGCTATCTTCCCCCGTTCCACCCAGGACGAGGAAAAGCTCTCCACGGCCCTGCAAAGGGCGGTGGAGGAGGATCCGACGTTGGCGGTGGAGAGGCGCCTGGAGACCGGCCAGACCATCCTGGCCGGACTGGGAGATGTCCACCTTGACGTCACCTTGGCTCGGATCAAGAGGAAGTACGGCGTGGAGGTGGAGACCGCCCTTCCCAAGATCGCCTACCGTGAGACCATCCGTGGCCGAGCCGCAGCAGAGGGCAAGCACAAGAAGCAAACCGGTGGGCGGGGGCAGTTCGGAGTGGCCTTCGTACGGTTCTCCCCCAAACCCCAGGGCGAGGGATACGAGTTCGTCGATTCCATCAAGGGAGGCTCCATCCCCCGCCAGTACATCCCGGCCGTCGACAAGGGAATACAGGAAGCCTTTGCCAGAGGGGTGCTGGCCGGGTTCCCGGTCATCGACGTGTCAGCAGAGGTCTACGACGGAAAGTACCACTCGGTGGACTCGGATGAATTGTCGTTTCGAATGGCCGGGATCGCGGCGGTACGCGCCGCCGGCCCCGACCTCAAGCCGGTGCTTCTGGAACCCATTACACGGCTCACCGTGAAGGTCCCGGAAGAGTACACCGGTGATGTGATCGGAGACATCAACTCCAAGCGAGGCCGGGTGTACGCCATGGACACGGACGGCTCGCGGAGAGTCATCTCAGCGGAGGTCCCCATGGCGGAAATCCAGCGCTACGCCGTCGACCTGCGCTCGATGACCAGCGGGCGGGGAACCTTCGAGGTCGTCTTCGATCATTACTCCGAGATACCCCACCAGGAGGCCCAGAAGGTCATCAGCGCCGCCCGTAAAGAGGACGGTTGAGCGATGGGAGAGAGCCCCCGCGTACTGTTCGAGGGTCGTGAGATGGAACTCCCCCTGGTGAAGTCGACGGTGGGAGACCGGGGCATGGACATCTCCCGGCTCCGGCTCGACCTGGGGCTGGTCACCGTTGATCGTGGTCTTGGCAACACGGCCCAGACTCCCAGCTCTGTCAGCTACGTCAACGGCGAGGCGGGCACCCTGAGCTACCGCGGCTACCCGATCGAAGAACTGGCCGGACAGGTGACCTTCCTCGAGGTTGCATGGCTGCTTCTCTACGGAGACCTTCCCACACCGGGACAGTTACAGACATTCGAGGAAGAGATCCGCGTCCATGCCGACGTGCAGCCCCGGTTGGACGACTTCCTTGAGGCCTTTCCTGCCGCCAGTGCCTCCATGACCACCCTGGCGGGCGGGGTGCTCGCCATGGCCGGCTACCACCCAGAGGTGGCCCGCTCCCGGGAGGTCCCGGCACGGGAAGAGGCGATACGCATCCTGATGGCCCAGGTTCCCATGCTGGCTGCTCTCATCAACCGCCGGCTACTGGGATTGGGGCCCATCCGCATCAGGACGGACCTGCCCTACACCGCCCGTTTCTATCACACCGCCCTGGCCCCCTCCGACAACTCGCCCCCTCCCGATCCCGAGAAACTGGCGGTGATGGCCATGCTGCAGATCCTCCACGCCGACCACGGTCAGAACTGCTCGTCTTCGGCGGTGCAGTTGGTGGGCTCGGGACAGGCTGACATTTTCGGATCGGTCTCGGCCGGCATCAACGCCCTTTCCGGGCCCCTTCACGGGGGCGCCAACGAGGCCGTCCTGAGGATGCTGGAAGGACTCGCCGACGTGGGAGGAGACGTGGGAAAGGCCCTGGAAAGGGCCAAGGACCGCTCCGACCCGTTCAGGCTCATGGGTTTCGGCCACCGCGTCTATCGCAACTATGACCCCAGGGCGAGGATCATCAAGCAAGCCGCCTCCGGGGTGCTCTCCAGCCTGGGACAAGACGATCCCCTCCTGCAGTTGGCAAAGGCCTTGGAGACAGCAGCGCTCCAGGACGACTATTTCGTCAAGAGGAAGCTCTATCCCAACGTCGACTTCTATTCGGGGTTCCTGTACCGGGCGCTCGGGTTTCCCACCGAGATGTTCACGGTGCTATTCGCCCTGGGCCGTCTGCCGGGATGGCTGGCGCACTACCGGGAGATGGCGTCCGATCCCGGGACCCGTATCTTCCGTCCGCGCCAGGTGTACGTGGGAGAGACCGACCGAAAGATCAAGAGTCGGTCCTGACAGCCGGGGCCGTCAAACTCGGGGAGTGTCCAGTTCCTCGATGAAGGCCTCCGCGCACACCTGGGCTGTGACCCCGTCAATCTCCACCAGGGCCCGGCGGCGGGGTGGGTTCTCAGAGGAGTAGGCGATCACCTGCCAGCGGGGGCGGGATCTTATCCCCACAAAACTCACCGCCACCGATGCATGGCCCACGGCAAACGGCACCTCGGCGGCCGCCATCTTCAGGGCAGCGGCCTGGTCGAGGGCCAGGGGCCAGGCCGCCCAGCGGTGGTAGGCGAACATCACCATCAACAGGACCACGGTCAACCACAATCCGGGCGTCGAGAGGGCCAACGCCGCCAGGATGGCTCCCATCCCCAGATACACCCATCCCGCCCAGCGGCGCCGCCGCGGATCGGGGAACCGGTAGGGCCCCGTCGCACCGGAGTCGAGGTCGTCGGGGACCGCCTCGGCCCGGGCCAGGTCGTCGGGGATCAGTATGCCCTCACGGGCGCTCTGGCTCATGGGATCACCCCCCGGGAACTCTCGGGAGGGAGAGCCTCCTCCTCCAGGGCGAGGACAGCCTCGGCCAATGGAACTCCTCTTCGCTCCGTCTTCTCCCCGTAGCGGCGCACCCCCACCGTCTCGTTGGCGACATCCTGGTCGCCCACCACCATCACCACCGGGTTCTTTGAGGTCATGGCCTTGCGAATCTTCTCCCCGACCCGGTCCGACGAGCCGTCCACTTGCACACGCAGACCCGCCGAACGCAGACGCTCCCCGACCCCGCCGGCATAGTCAAGGTGCCGGTCTGCCACGGGGATCACCACCACCTGGACGGGCGCCAGCCACAGCGGAAAGGCGCCGGCGTAGTGTTCCACCAGCACCCCGAAGAAGCGTTCCACTGATCCCGCCTTGGCGCTGTGGATCATCACCGGCCGCCGGAAGACGTT
>CAYWGY010000011.1:0-9451 GCA_964458055.1 uncultured Acidimicrobiaceae bacterium
CTTACACCATGCCCTCCCCTACGGAGACCGCGCTTACGGCGGCTACTGGGACGGAGGTCTCATGATCATCGACATCTCCGACCCCACCAACCCGACACTGATCAGTCAACTCGAGTTCGGCCCCGAGAGTCGCAACACCCACACTCCTCTCCGACTACCCGGACGGGACATCCTCATCGTCACCGATGAGTTGATCCAACGGTGGATCGGAGTCCAGCGCCATGTCTGGGTTGTTGACATCGCCGACGAAACCGATCCCAAGGTGATTACACGATTCCCCGTTCCCCCGGGTTCCCGGCATGAGGACAACATCCGATGGGGACCCCACAATCTCCACGAAATGCGCCCGGGCTCTTTCAAGGACCCCAACCTGGTCTACCTCACCTATTTCGCCGGCGGACTGCGGGCCTACGACGTGTCCGACGCCGCCAATCCAGTCGAAGTCGCCCACCTGGTGCCCCCGGCGCCACCAGGTCGAGACTCGATCCAGTTCAACGACGTCTATGCTGCCGAGGACGGGATGGTCTATGTCAGCGACCGGTTCGGCGACGGCCTCTACATAGTCGATCCGGGTCTGTGAAGCGCCCGACCGGTCGCCAGGGCCTGGTCTGATGGCCAGGTACATCCTGATCAACAGCGTCCGCGGGATCCTCACGATTTTGGCAGTCTCTTTCATCGTCTTCTACCTGGCGCGACTCACCGGAGACCCCTTGGACGTCCTGGCTCCGGTGGACATGAGCCGCGAGGACGAGCAGGCTCTGCGGGAGCAGTGGGGACTCGACAAGTCCCTGCCCGAGCAATACCGGTCTTTCATAGTCAACGCCCTGCAGGGCGACTTCGGCCCCTCGTTCCTGTATCCGACCGAGACTGCCGGGGGGATCATCGCCGGCAGGCTTCCCGCCTCGATCAGGCTGGGCATGGTGGCCACAGTGCTAGTGGTGACCATCGGCATACCCCTGGGGATCCTCTCGGCGGTCAAACGCGGCTCTCTGGCGGACAGGGTCGCCAAGGGCCTGGCGCTGTTCGGTCAGTCGGTACCCGAGTTCTGGCTGGCGATTATGCTCATCTGGCTGATCGCGGTGCCGTGGAACTTCATCCCCACCTCGGGTATCGGCAGTTGGTCCAGCTACATCCTGCCGAGCTTCGTCATATCGATCTTCGGCATCGCCGCCCTGCTACGACTTTTCAGATCAGCCATGCTGGAGACCATGGGAAGCGAGTACATCAAGCTGGCGCGGCTCAAAGGAGTGTCAGAGTTCTGGGTGATCATGAAGCATGCCCTCAAGCCGGCGTCGATCGGGCCGCTGACCTTCTTCGGGGGCGTTGCCGTCCGGATGCTCACCGGGGCTACGGTTGTGGAGATCGTCTTCTCGTGGCCGGGCGTGGGGTTGCTGGCCTTCGAGGCAGCCAATGCCCGCGACTTCCCGGTCGTCCAAGCGCTGGCTCTCTTCACCGCCACGGTGATCGTCGTCATGAACCTTCTGGTCGACATCACATACGCCTATCTTGATCCAAGGGTGAGGCTCGGACAGAGGTCGCTCGCCTGATGCCGTTTGGCAGGTTGTTCTCGGGGTCCGGGCGGGATTCAGCACCTCCTTCCGCCGACCCGGGCACCGTTACGTCGGGAGGTCGACGTCGCCGGTTTCCTTGGATGAGGACCCGCGCCGACAAGGTCCCTTGGATTCCCATCTGCATTATCGTCCTACTGCTGGTGCTCCCGGCGCTGCTGGCGGACGTGATCACCGTTCACGATCCCCTCAGAGGCGTCCTGGCCGACCGCCTGACCCCACCGGCATGGCTGGATGGTGGGTCCTGGACCTACCCACTGGGCACCGACAAGCAGGGGCGAGACATGCTGACCCGGATCATCTACGGAGCCAGGATCTCCCTCACGGTCGCCTCGCTGACAATTCTCGTTGGTGCCTCGATAGGCACCACCCTGGGACTGGTGGCCGGCTACTTCGGGGGATGGATCGATCGGGTGGTCAGTTGGCTCATCGACACATTCCTGAGCCTTCCCATCGTGCTCCTGGCCCTGGTGATCGTGGCGGTGATCGGACCTTCGTTCATAACCATCGTGACGATCATCGCCATCACGATGTGGGCATACTTCGCCAGGCAGGTGAGAGGTGACACCCTCGCGGTGAGGGAGACCGAATATGTCGCCAGGTCGAAGGTTGCCGGTTCCCGAGCGGGGAGGATCCTCTTCAGACACGTGTTGCCGAACGTCGCCAACACCCTGATCGTTCTCGCCACCCTGCAGGTCGGAGTGGTGATCCTGGAGGAGTCCTCTTTGAGCTTCATCGGCGCCGGCATCCCCAGGCCCAATCCCAGTTGGGGCGTGATGGTGGCCGACGGAAGGGACCAGGTGCTCATCGCCTGGTGGATATCACTCTTTCCCGGACTGGCCATCCTCTTGGTGGTGCTCTCGCTGAACCTGCTGGGAGACTGGCTCCGAGACTTCCTGGATCCGAAGATGCGCCAGCGCCGATGACCGCCATGCCGCCCGGAAGGGACATAGCATCGGCCACCGATCCGGTTCTGGAGGTGAGGGACCTGGTCACCCATCTGTACACCCGTTGGGGCGTGACCAAGGCGGTTGACGGGGTCTCCCTACGACTGTACCCCGGCGAAATGCTTGGCATCGTGGGCGAATCCGGTAGCGGTAAGAGCATGCTGGCCCTGTCGCTGGTCAGGCTGACGCCCGAGCCGGCAGGCCGGATTCTCAGCGGCCAAGTCCTGCTCAACGGGCGTGACCTCCTGGCCCTCAGCGACAAGCAGATGCGAAAGATCAGGGGGCGGGAGATCTCCATGATCCTCCAAGACCCACAGCAATCGCTGAATCCGGTGTATTCGGTGGGCAACCAGATCGCCGAGGCGATCCGCCTCCATGGCATGGCCGCCTCTCCGGCAGAGCTGGTCGAGCGGTCGGTGGCCGCTCTACGGAGCGTGCGGGTCCCCGCTCCCGAGCGGCGCCTGCGTAGCTTTCCCCACCAGATGAGCGGAGGGATGAAGCAACGGGTGGTGGGCGCGATGGCTATAGCCTGCCAGCCGTCGGTGCTCATAGCGGACGAACCGACAACCGCTCTCGACGTCACGATCCAGGCCCAGTACCTGAGACTTCTCGACGAGATCAGGAGGGAGACGTCGATCGGCATTGTCCTGATCACCCACGACTTCGGCGTGATCGCCGAGTCCTGTGATCGGGTGGCAGTGATGTACGCCGGCCGCATCGTCGAACATGGACCGGTGTCCCGGATATTCGACAATCCCCGCCACCCCTACACCCGGGCGCTGCTGGCCGCCCGCCCCCGGCGGGGACGCAAAGCCACGAGACTGCCGTCCATCGAGGGACAGCCTCCCTCGCTCATCGACCTGCCCCCAGGTTGCGCCTTCGCACCGAGATGCCCTCATGCCTTCAGAGATTGTGAAGAACAGTACCCCCCCTCGATTGAAGTCGGGGACCACCACTTGGCGGCATGCTGGCTGGCAGAGGAGACGTCATGAAGAGCCCGGTGATGGTCGTCGAAGACCTGGTGAAGCACTTCCCGGTTTCCTCAGGCCAGTACGGAGGCCGGATCATCGGCCACGTCCGCGCCGTAGACGGGGTCAGCTTCTCCATCGAGGAGGGAAAGACCCTGGCGCTGGTGGGCGAATCCGGATGCGGCAAGACAACCACGGCCCGGCTTCTCCTGAGACTGACCCGGCCCACAAGCGGGACGGTGATTCTGGACGGGAGGGACATTCACCGTCTGAGACGCAGCGAGAGGCGGTGGTTCCGCACCCACGTTCAAGCTGTTTTCCAGGACCCCTGGGCCTCGCTGAGCCCGCGCATGCGAGTGCGGAACATCGTAGGCGAAGCTCTGGTCGTCAATCGAAGAGTCTCCAGGGACGAGGCGAGAGAACGGGTGGGGCACACTCTGGAGAAAGTCGGCATGGAACGCTGGCACGGCGATCTCTTTCCCCACGAGTTCAGCGGAGGCCAGCGCCAAAGGATTGCCCTGGCAGGCGCCCTGGTCACCGATCCCAGACTGCTGGTGCTCGATGAACCGGTCTCAGCACTCGACGTCTCGGTCCAAGCCCAGGTACTGAACCTCCTGAAGGACATCCAGCAGGACTTCAACACGACTTATCTGATGATCTCCCATGATCTGGCCACCGTGCAGTACGTGGCCGACCAGGTGGCGGTCATGTACATGGGTCGCATCGTGGAACAGGGGTCCACCGACCGGATATTCGAATCGCCCCAACATCCGTACACCCAGGGACTGCTGGCAGCCGACCTGCCCGGCCATCCCCGGGACCGTGGCCCCCGGTTGGAAATCGCCGGCGAGTTGCCGAGCCCGCTCGATCCCCCCTCGGGTTGCCGGTTCCGGACACGGTGTCCCCATGTCATGGACATCTGCACCACCACACCCGGAAGGGTGCAGATGGAGGGGAACCACTTGGTGAGCTGCCACCTTTATGATTCTCCACCCCACCCGGCCTGATGATTGGAAATATAATCCGCCCGGCACCCATAACTGTGAGGACCCATGCTTGATCGTCATTTGGTTTGGACGGGATCGTTCAACGAAGTCGCTTCCGACAAGGCTCTGGAGAGAGGCGTCGGCATCTATGACACCACGCTTCGCGACGGCGAGCAGACAGTGGGCGTCGCGCTGGGTCCGCATTCGAAGCTGGAGATAGCTCTTGCCCTGGATCGTCTGGGTGTGGACCGCATCGAGGCGGGTTTCCCCCGCGTCTCCCAGGACGACGTGGAGGCTTTTCGCCTGATAATCGACGCCGGACTCAAGGCCGAGATATGGGGATTCTCTCGGGCCGTCAGGGCCGATGTGGAACAACTGGTGGAACTGGGAGTGCAAGCTGCGGTCATCGAGACACCGGTGAGTGATGGCAAGTTGTCGGCCTACGGGCTGACCCGCGAGGTGGTAAGCCGGCGGGTGGTCGATTCGGTGCGTTTCGCCGTGGACAACGGGATCCACGTCTGCTTCTTCGGGGTGGACGGCAGCAGAGCCGACTTCGGGTTTCTGGACGAGATATACACCAGGTCGATCGCGGCCGGGGCCGCCGAGATCGCACTGGTGGACACCCTGGGAATCGCCGCCCCCGAGGCGGCCGCCGACATGGTGACCCAGGCCCGCTCGTGGGTCGGGGATGACATTCCCATCCACTGGCATGGCCATGACGACTTCGGTCTGGCCACGGCCGGCGCAATAGAGGCGGTCAGGGCAGGGGCGGACTGGGTTCAGGGCACCATCAACGGGATGGGAGAGCGAGCCGGGAACATGGACATCGCCGAGTTCGCCATCGCCCTGGAGGCCGTCTACGGAGGCCGGACGGCCATGAGACTCGAGCACATCGTCGACGTGGCCGAGACAGTCCAGCGATTGTCGGGGTACCAGTTGGCACCCTGGAAGCCTGTCACCGGCCGGAACCTCTTCATCAGGGAAAGCGGAGCGGTGGCATCCCAATTCCACGACCCCACCGCCATCGAGCCCTATTCCTCGACCCTGGTGGGCGCCGAGCGAGGACTGGTCCTGGGTAAGAAGAGCGGACTGGCCAGCATCCAGATCAAGGCGGAGGAACTT
Source organism: uncultured Acidimicrobiaceae bacterium (assembly GCA_964458055.1). GTDB lineage: Bacteria > Actinomycetota > Acidimicrobiia > Spongiisociales > ZC4RG35 > Bin76. Next base: position 5,592 of record CAYWGY010000011.1, read on the forward strand.
CACCTTGACATTCCCAGAGAGTTCCACGCCATCCTGTTGGAGGGGGTCAAGCAGCGGGCAATCCAGGGCGGAGGGCTGGTCTCAAACGAGGACTTCGTGGAGATGGTCGATGCCGTGACCTCTGCACACGGGGTACAGCCGGTCGTTCCTGACGATCACTAGGATGGGTCAAGCGATGCAATCAACCAAACAGAGGTCTTAGATGAAGTTGGCCACATTCAGTGGTGGGAAGGTCGGGCGCATTGAGGATGACCATGTCATCGAACTCGATGCCAACAACATGAGGGAGTATTTCGAGAGGGGCGGCGACGTAGATGAGACCGGGACGGTTCACAGACTCTCCACTGTCAAGATCGAGGCGCCGATCATACCCAAGAAATTCTTCCACACCGCCGGCAACTATAAGGAACATCACGAGGAGTCGTTGCAGGTCAACTGGTCACATCCGGTCCTTCCCTGGATCGTCTTCTTCCAAAACATCGACGCCATCATCGGACCTGACGACCCCATTGTGTATCCCCATCAACTCACCAGCGAACTCGACTACGAACTGGAACTTGCGGTAGTCATCGGCAAGTCTGGAAAGTTCTTCTCTCCTGAAGAGGCAGACGAGTACATCGCCGGGTATCTGATCTTCAATGACATCACGGCCCGGGACATCCAGCGACAGGAGATGAAGTCGGGGGTGTTCTCCCTTTGCAAGGGCATTGACACATTCTGTCCGATTGGACCATGGATCGTTACCCCCGACGAGATCGGAGATCCGCATTCTCTCGATGTGGAACTTCGTGTCAACGGTGAGATGCGCCAGACTTCCAACACGGGAAACATGTCGGTGACGATTCAGGAGATCGTTTCCCACTATTCCCCGATGGGATACAGCGCCGGCGACGTCCTCTCCACCGGCACAGTGTCCGGGGTGGCCGGCTTCAGCTTGGACGCCGAGTCTCTGTACCTGCAGCCTGGCGATGTCATGGAGGCCGAGATCGAACGTATCGGCGTGCTCCGGAACCCAATCGTCTCCTGGGAAGAAGCTCACGGTTCCTGAAACCGGACGTCCGACAGACTCCCATCTCCCGACAAACAAGATCGGAGCAACGGGAAACGTCTCCTGATGCCCGATCCCTTCACATCACCCGCGACAATTCACTGAGAAGCACGCCTAACCTTCGCTTCCTATGCCGAGATACTTGACCATGACAGAAGGCTTGGCCGAGTACGTGGCTTCGCATTCCACGCCGGTCGGCCGAGTTGGGCGGCGGGTGATGGAAGACACCGCCACTCTCTTCCCGGAGGTGTCCCAGATGCAGGTCGATCCGGCGCAGGGGGCGTTCCTGGCGTGGCTGGTGAAGCTGACCGGCGCCCAGAGAGTCCTGGAGATCGGCACTTTCACGGGACTGTCGTCTCTCTGCATGGCTGAAGCCCTGCCCGAAGGCGGGGAGATCGTCTGCTGCGACATTTCCGAGGAGTACACTGCTCTGGCCCGTCAGGCCTGGGTCGACGCCGGGGTGGCCGAGCGGGTCACCCTGGTGCTGGGTCCGGCTCTCGAGACTTTGGCCGACCTGGAAGGTCCTTTAGACCTGGCGTTCCTGGACTCAGACAAGCCGACCTATCCCCGGTACATCGAGAGGTTGCAAGAACTGGTGAGACCCGGCGGGGTGATCGTTGCCGACAACACCCTCTGGTCAGGGCGGGTGGTCGACCCCGAGGATCAGACCGACGCCACCAGGGGCATTCGCCGGCTGAACAAGATGGTCACGGACTCGCCCGACCTTGAAGCCGTCCTCCTCCCATTCGCGGACGGGGTGACGGTCATGCTGCGCCACTGAGTTATTCCCTCCTGACGGATCCGGGGATGGCGTTGGCGCCCCGCACCGTCACCACCACTGCCAGGGCGGCAACGAAGAAACCCGCCGCCGCCAGCCACCCGGGACGGTAGGAACCCAGTTGGTCCACCGACCAACCCAGCAGGGGCGCGCCCACTCCCCCACCGCCCAGGGCGCCGGCCAGCATCACCCCCGAACCCTTGCCGGTGAGCGACCCCGAGAGTCCCTGGATCGCCACCAGCATGCACACCGCGTTCCAGGCACTGCCGCTGAGACCGGTAAGGAGTCCCGCCAGCCAGATCGACCAGCTCCCCAGGTCCTGGGCGTATGCCAGCACGAGCCCCAGACCGGCGCCCAATGTGGCGATCAGCACCAGGCTCCGCACCGCCCCGAACCGGCTTTCAGCCAGGCGGGTCCACCCCACCAGGCCGAGGATCCCCACCCATCCGGAGATCGACAGGGCGCGGCCGGCCTCTCCCTGGCTCAGGCCCAGCACCTCCTGGGCGTAGAGGGGAAGATAGGTGAGCACAGCGGTGATGGCTGCACCCATCAGGAAGGAGTAGATGGCCAACCGGTAGACCCAACCCGGTAGCCGACCCACTGTCGGTCCATCCTGGCTTCTCTCAATCCCAGGTTCCGCTGACTGTGCTGCCGCATCCTTCACCGCGGCGCCGACCATGGCCGGCACTGCTATGACAAGTGGTATGGCGGCAAACGCCGCAACCGCTCCCCGCCAGCCCCACCAGTCCGTGAACAACGGCAGGAACAGTCCCCCGACCGCGGCGCTGACCAGCGAGCCTGTCTGCTTGACTCCCACGATGAACCCGCGGTGACCCGGGTCGGTAGCCACCGAGATCAGCTTGTTGGTGGCAGGATTGGAGATAGCTGTCGCCAGCCCGGTCACGAAGGCGGCGCCCACGATCAGCGAGAATTCCGGCGCCACTGCCAGGGTGACAAGGACAACCGCCGAGAGCACCAGGGTTGTGTTGACGGCGCGATGCGCCCCCACCTCATCGACCCACCTGCCCAGCACAGGCGACAGGGCGCCCCCGCCGAGAGTGGCGACGCTCACCAGCATTCCCAGTTGCCATCTCTCGATCGCCAGGGCAGAAATCAACTCGGAGGCCAGCACACCGAAAACCGCGAACCCGAAAGTGGCCGACGCCATGGTGACAACCAGCACCCCGCCGAGAGCCACACGAGGAGAAATCACTTCAGAGACGGTAACAGCCGTCTACCGGTCGGGGCCCTGGGGAGTCCAGATCGATCACGCCTGGATTGGTATGTAGCGGGTCCGCTCCAATACCCATATCCGGACGCCGCGTTAGTCCACACCGACTGCGCCACGGTGGCGCCGGTCAAAGTTGACAAGAGGGTGTTCCCTACATCCTTCGCATAACCCAGAAACCAACGGCAAAGAGCACGGTGATGGCCACCCAACCAGGGGTGTAGGTCCCCAGCGTATCCACCGACCATCCCACCAGGGGCGCTCCCGCGGCCAGGCCGCCCAGGAACCCGAACAGGACCACCCCCGATCCCCTTCCCGCCTGCGATGTTGGAACCACCTGGATGATCGCCAGCATGCCCACCGCATTCCAGGCACTGCCGCTCAGGCCAGTCAGGGCGGCCGCCACCCAGACCGACCAGGGTCCCAGCTGTTCGGCGAAAACCATCACCAACCCGGTGGCGACGGCCAGGATCGCCAAGATCCTCAGGCTCGGAACCGACCCGAGCCTCCCTTCCGCCAGGCGCGCCCACGCCAGCCGGGCTCCGATCCCCACCAGGCCGGTGACCGCCACCGCCAGACCGCCCGCCTCCGCGGTCATCCCCAGCACCTCCTCGGAAAAGAGCGGCAGGTAGGTGAGCAACACCGACATCCCGATCCCCATCATGAACCCGTAGATCGACAGGCGGTAGATCAACCTGGGCATGGGCCCCGACGCCCCCGCTCCGGCTGTCATGCCTCCCGAGACGGCCCCGTGGGTGGTCATCAACGTGTAGATGCCCGCCAACGCCAGGGGTATCACGGCAAAT
>CAYWGY010000011.1:9551-18219 GCA_964458055.1 uncultured Acidimicrobiaceae bacterium
CTCCCAGGGTAGAGGCGGTCACCAACATCCCTATCTGCCACCGATCTATGTTCAGAGAGGAGATCAGTTCGGAGGCGAGAACGCCAAAGACGATCGGCGCAAGGGTGGCGGCTGCCATGGCAACGGCCAGCACCGTGCCCAGAAGCAGACGACCGGAACGCACCCCCACAAAGGTAGCGCAGCATTGCAGGTCCCGTCGAGATTGCGGGGCCGTGCACACCTCTCATGAGGTCCCGGCGTTTTCCGGCGCGGCCCTCCGGGCAACTCCGCCCGTTTTCGTACCAGACCCACTGTCCGCTGCCGACCGGTCCTACCATGAACAGGAATGGTCTTCTCTTTGCCCGTGTCAAGTGTTCTTGCCATCCGCACTGACCCGTTGCGACTCCATACAGTCCTCCGGGCTACACATGGGAGCGACAGCGCTTGGAATCGCTGACCCTCGACGGCGCCAGGGTGGTGGACCGCCACCTGCTGGTGGTGTTCGGCGCCACCGGTGATCTGTACGAGAAGAAGCTGGCCCCTGCCCTCTATCACCTGGTCCGCCAGTACGGCCTCTCGGACCGCTTCGTGATCCTGGGAGTAGGCCGTTCACCACTGGATGACGAGAGTTTCAGGGATCTCACGCGCGGGTACGTCGAGGGCATCTCCCGCGGCCAGACCCGACTGGGAGACCCCTGCGCGGATCCGGCCGAGTGGTGCCAACAGGTCGTGCACTACCAGTCGATCGGCAACGGTGGACCCTCGTCTTATGAAGGGCTCCGGCGCCGGATCGAACAGGTGGAATCCGAGCATGATCTCTCCGGCAACCGGGTGTTCTATCTCGCCCTTCCCCCCGCGGCCTTCGTTCCCTCGGTGAGAGGCCTGGGAGCCTGCGGTCTCGCCCACGGCCCGGGATGGACCCGTCTGGTGGTCGAGAAGCCGTTCGGGTACGACCTCGACTCGGCCTCTCAACTCAACGCCATCCTCCATGAGAGCTTCGACGAGCACCAGATCTACCGGATCGACCACTATCTCGGCAAGGCCACGGTCCAGAATCTGCTGGTCTTCCGCTTCGCCAATCCCCTGTTCGAATCGGCGTGGAACCGGGACCGCATCGAGAGCGTCCAGATCACCGTGGCCGAAGAGGTCGGCATCGGCAGCAGGGCCGGATACTACGACCGCTCGGGAGCGTTGCGGGACATGGTCCAGAACCACATGACCCAACTGCTGAGCCTGGTGGCCATGGAACCTCCGGTCTTCCTGGATGCCGAGACCATCCGGGACGAGAAGGTGAAGGTGCTCCAGTCGATCCGGCCCCTGGGTCGCGATGACGTGGTCTTGGGCCAATACACCGCCGGCGGCCTCGACGGCGCAGTCATGCGGGGTTACCGGGAGGAAGGGGGGACAGCTCAAGACTCCGACACCGCCACCTACGCGGCGCTGCGGGTGTTCATCGACAGCTGGCGCTGGCAGGGGGTTCCCTTCTACCTGCGGACCGGCAAGCGGCTGGCGAACCGCCTCACCCAGGTGGCCGTCACCTTTCGGGAGCCGCCGGTGCCTCTCTTCAAGTCCTTCGAGCGAAGCGGACACAAGGGCAATGTCCTCTACTTCCGCCTGCAGCCGCACGAGGGCTTCGACCTGCTGTTCGATGTGCAGGCGCCCTCCGACCACCCCCGCCTGGCCACCCATTCCCTGGCATTCGGCTACGAGGAAGCCTTCGGGGATCTTCCCGATGCCTACGAAACGCTCTTGTACGACGTGATGATCGGCGACCGGACCCTCTTCGTCCGATCAGATGAGGTGGAGGAGGCATGGCGGCTCTACACCCCCATCCTTGAGGCCGGGATCGCGCCCGCCCCCTACCCCGCCGGTTCATGGGGTCCCCCGGAAGCCGAGACCCTGTTCGGCCCCACAGAAGGAAACTGGACAGTGCGCCTACCCGACGACCACGATGGGGCGGTATAGCACCAAGCTCCCGGCCTCCCGGTCCAAGAAAGTGTTTTGTGCAATAAGAATCGCGCCAACTCAACAAAAGTGGGACATCTTGCCAGCGTCTATTGAACTCTCAGCACGGCCCTGATCTCCTTTCGAAAGTGTTTGTGCAATAAGAATCGCGCCAACTCAACAAAAGCAAACCGCACGCCTCCACAAGCAAGAAAACAGCACGTGCCTAAGAGCCCCATGTCCTTTCTAGAGTGTTTAGCAACATAAGAAGTAACGATTTCTAAACAAAATGTGATTGGTCCCCCACCTCCGGGCAGACCAAGCCGTCTGGAAGTCTACGAGCGCCTGGCCATTCAGGTCACCGAGCTACATGAGCGTTTGGGGGGATTGCCCAGTCCTACCGAAGCTCGCGGTATCTGGGAGGATATCTGGTATGAGGAAGCCCACCACTCCACCGCCATCGAAGGCAACACCCTCGTGCTAAAACAGGTGAAGTTGTTACTCAGCGAAGGTCGGGCAGTCGGTAACAAGGAGTTGCGCGAATACATGGAAGTGCAGGGCTACGCCAACGCCGCCACCTGGGTCTACCGGCAGGCGATGAATCCCACCGGGTTCACCACGCCCGAGAGTCTCCTCACCCTGGCGGAACTTCGGGAAGTCCATTATCAGGCGATGACCCCGGTCTGGGTGGTAGCTCCACATCCGGACGCTACCGACCGGGAAACGCCCGGCAACTTCCGCGAGCATGAGATACATCCCTTTCCCGGCGGAATGACACCCATCACCTTCCCGTTGGTACACGCCGAAACGAACCACTGGATCGACACTGTCAACGCCTTGGACACCGGCCCGTTGGCTCTTCCGGAAGAACTCGCCAAGATGCACTGCCGCTTCGAGCAGATCCACCCGTTCGTCGACGGGAACGGGCGAACCGGCCGGCTAGTCCTCAATCTGATCTTGGTACGCCTCGGCTACCCACCCGTCGTAATCTATAAGCGTGATAGGACACGGTATTTGAAGGCCCTCCGTCGGGCCGATGTCGGCGAAGCCGGACAACTCGGAGAGATGATCGCTCGAGGGATTCTCCACAGCCTCTATCGCTTCATCGTGCCCGCTGTGGCTGGCCCGGCTCGTCTGGTTCCACTCGCTGCCCTCGCCACTCCAGAACTGGGCGTGGCGGCGCTGCGGGCGTCTGCCGCTCGAGGACGCCTCCAGGCTACACGTGGACCCGATGGGCAATGGCGAAGTTCGCTCAACTGGGTGGCCGAGTACAAGGAACGGCGGTATCGCCGCAAGTAACCCCTACAATCCCAGCGGCCCGAGGGCGAAGGCGTATTCTCCCACGATCCGGCCTCCGATGAGATGCTCGTCGATGATCCGGTCCAGGACCTCGGGGGTGACGTCCCGGTACCACACACCCTCGGGGTAGACCACCGCGATCGGTCCCTGTTCGCATATGCGCAAGCAGTCCACCTTGTTCCGGAGCACCAGGCCGTCACCGGGATCCTCGGGGGTTGCTTCCACGCGGGAGTTGCGCGACCACAGGGGTGGCGCAGAAGTCAGTCCCTCGTCCTTGCATCGTCGTTTCAGATGCTTCCAAACCAGATCGGACTCCTCCCGGGTGGCACAGCGCGGCTTCGACTGGCCGGCACACAGGAATATGTGTCGCCGGACTCCACCAATGGACAGCCCGTTGGCAATTGCCTCCAGTCGTGCCTGCTCGTCGATCTCCGATACTCCCGGTCGAACCAAGGAATATCATAAGAGCCACACGGAATGAATGGAGTCAGAAGGGATGTGTCTATGTCTCCGATAGGCCACTGGATAGGCGGGCAGTTGCTGGGAGACCGGCCGGACAGGACCGGACCGGTATTCGATCCGGCCCGGGGCCACCAGACCGGCGAGGTAGCAATGGCCGGCCCGGCCGAGGTCGATCTCGCGGTCAGGACCGCCTCCGATGCCTTTCCCGCGTGGCGAGACACATCGGTGGTACGCCGCCAGCGCATACTCTTCTCCTTCCGGCAATTGGTGAACGACCGCCGCCACGACCTGGCGAAACTGATCACCGCCGAGCATGGCAAGACCATGGACGACGCCCTCGGTGAAGTCCAGAGGGGCCTGGAGGTGATCGAGTACGTTTGCGGCATCCCTCAACTCCTCAAAGGGGAGATCTCCGAGCAGGTCTCGACCGGAGTGGACACCTACTCCTTCCGCCAGCCCCTGGGAGTGGTGGCGGGCATCACCCCGTTCAACTTCCCGGTGATGGTCCCGATGTGGATGTATCCGGTGGCCATCGCCTGCGGGAACACTTTCATCCTCAAGCCGTCGGAGAAGGACCCCTCCCCTTCCATGCTGGCCGCCGAACTCTTCTCGGAAGCCGGCCTGCCCGACGGGGTGCTCAATGTCCTCCACGGCGACAAGGTGGCAGTCGACGGCCTACTGGGCCATCCCGAAGTGGCTGCGATCAGCTTTGTGGGCTCGACTCCGATCGCCCGCTACATCTACGAGAACGCGGCCCGGAACGGCAAGCGGGTGCAAGCCCTGGGTGGCGCCAAGAACCACATGGTGGTGCTGCCTGACGCCGATATGGACTTGGCGGCGGACGCCGCGGTCTCGGCCGGTTATGGCTCCGCCGGAGAGCGCTGCATGGCCATCTCGGTAGTGGTGGCCGTGGGTGATGCCGGAGACCGGCTCATCCCTCGAATCACCGAACGGATCGACCGCCTCCGGGTGGGGCCGGGCGCCAACGATCAGAGCGAGATGGGCCCACTCGTCACCGCGGAGCACCGCGACAGGGTAGCCGGCTACGTCGACAGGGGCCTGGAGGAAGGAGCGGAACTGGTTGCGGACGGAAGAGACCTGACGGTGGACGGCCATGAGGAGGGCTACTTCCTGGGACCCTGCCTGTTCGACCAGGTCCGTCCGGAGATGTCCATCTACCGCGACGAGATCTTCGGTCCGGTTCTCTCGATGGTAAGGGCAGACAGCTACACCGAGGCGATCGGTCTGGTCAACTCCAACCCCTACGGGAACGGGACAGCGGTGTTCACCAACGACGGCGGCGCTGCACGTAAGTTCCAGAAGGAGATAACCGTGGGAATGGTGGGCATCAACCTGCCCATCCCCGTCCCACTGAGCTTCTATTCATTCGGAGGCTGGAAGAACTCGCTGTTCGGCGGCCATGCCATTTACGGGCCGGAGGGTATCAACTTCTACACCCGCCAGAAGGTCGTAATCTCCCGCTGGCCCGACCCGATCCACCGCGGCGTCGATTTGGGCTTCCCCAAGTCCGGCTGAACCAGCATCCGAGAGCAACCCTGGATCACACCGCTCCCGATGAATGGGCGCCCTCAACGTCGCACAGGCGGATGCAGTCCAGTGTGCGGGAAAGCCCGAAAGCGGGTGTCGGATGTGTTGGGGGGCAAAGAGTCACGCTCTGACCACCACTACGCTCGCACCTGATGCAACCGACAGACCTTTCGCTGATCACCTCCGTATCCGATCCTCGGACACACCCGGATGGCCGGAGGATCGTGTTCGTTGTCACCACCATCGACCTCGAAGATGATCGATACCGTTCGTCGCTGTGGTTGTGGGACGGGGAGCCGAGGCAACTGACATTCGGGGATGGCGATTCCGCGCCTCGCTGGTCGCCCGACGGCAGGCTGCTGGCCTTCCTGAGAAAGGGAACCGAGACCTCCGACCCGACCCAGTTGGCCATCATGCCCGCCGACGGGGGGGAAGCCCGAACGGTCACGTCTTTCGAACTCGGGGTCCGGGAACCCGCCTGGTCCCCGGACGGTTCGCAACTGCTGGTCCTGGCGACGGAGTGGTTCGGCGAATGGGCCGGCCTCGACAAGGAGGAGAGGGCCCGGCGGCCCCGGCGCATAACGGGGTTCGATGTCCGGCTGGATGACCAGGGGTGGCTCCATGACCGCCGGAGCTACGCATACCTGGTGGATCCCACGGGAGAGACGGAGCCCCGCCGGGTTGCAGCCTCGCAGGAGAACGAGTGGGGTGCGTGCTGGTCCCCGGACGGCGCCAAGGTGGCCATGATCACCAATCGCGACAACCCGCGGTTCCTCGCGAGCGGCGTTGAAGTCATCGAAGTCCGCCTGGAGAGCGGCGCCGAGACGCTGAGAGCCCGCCGTTCCGGCTACTACCTGGCAGACTACGACCCTGGAGGCGACCTGTACGGGATCGGCAATCCCACCCCCGACTACCCATTCCTCTGCTCGTTGTGGCGTCTCGACGACCCACCGACAGACCTCACGGGGCACGTCGACCGCAGCATCAACGATCTCGCTCTGCCCAGCACTATCGAGAGACCGATCTGGCTGGACGACGGTTTCCTCTGTGGCGTGATGGACCGGGGACGCGGCCACATTGTCGCCTTCAACAAGGAGGGGACCGCGACAACCGTGTTGGGCGGCGACCGCTACATCACCGGGTTGTCGAGAGCGGCGTCCGGACGGTTGGCCTTCACCGCCACCGATCCCACCTGCCCGGGGGAACTGTACGAGTTGACTGCCCATGGGGAGGAGCGACGCCTCACCGACTTCAACACGGAGATCCGCTCACAGGGTGCAGTGGTCGGTCCCGCTCACTTCCAGGTAGAGAGCGCCCCCGGCGTGGAAGTTGATGCCTGGATCTACGCGCCGGCGGGCGAGGGGCCCTTCCCGGTGCTGCTCAACATCCACGGAGGACCGGCTTCCGAATACGGCTTCTACTTCTTCGACGAGTTCCAGGTGTACGCCTCGGCAGGGTACGCGGTGGTGGCGGCCAACCCCCGCGGGTCGGAAGGGCGCGGCCGGGAATGGCTCCGGGCGGTGACCGGCGCCGGCTGGGGCGCGGTGGACATGGAGGACATCACCGCGGTCATCGACGAGGCTCTGGTGCGGGACCCGCGACTGGATGCCTCCCGGGTGGGGATCATGGGCGGCTCCTATGGAGGGTTCCTCACAGCCTGGGCAATCTCTCGTGATGATCGATACCGCTCCGCAGTGGTGGAGCGGGCCCTGATCGACTGGGAGTCCTTCGCGGGAACCTCCGACATCAACCGCGACTTCTCGGGGATGTACCTCCACCCGGCGACGGCCCGAGACCATCAAGCACTGTGGCGGGCCAGTCCCCTGGCTACGGCAGACGGGATCACCACACCCACGCTCATCATCCACTCCGAGAACGACCTGCGCTGTCCGATCGGCCAGGCCGAACAGTTCTTCACGGCTCTACTGCGCAGCGGCATCGATGTGGAGATGGTCCGCTTCCCCGATGAAGGCCACGAACTCAGCAGAAGCGGCGCTCCTCGCCACCGCGTCGAGCGCTTCCAACACATCCTCTCCTGGCACGATCGTCACCTCGGGCCGGCATGCCGGTCAACTACCTGACGTTTGCGCTCTGCGAAGGCGGCTCCCCGTCCCGGCACTCTTCCGTCCAGGCGCCTGAGTATCCGGTCTCAAGATCCGAGGAGAGGCGCTGTCTCCCCTTTTCGTCCTTACAGGCGCGTGGACCTCAATGGCGTCAGGTTATGACCAGGGTCAGAGTCTCAGCCACCAGCGCGGGGCGTTGGGCGCCTTCGATCTCGACCGTGACCATACGCTTGATGAGGTACTGGCCGGGGCGTCGCTCGGTTACATCCGCCAACGCCACGCGTGCCCGGATCCGGCTGTCGACCGGCACCGGCGCCAGAAAGCGCACCTTCTCGGTTCCGTAGTTGATCTCCACCTTGGCGCCCTCCGGCAACAACTTCACCGCCGAACCGAGGTGAGGCAGCAGCGACAGGGTCAGGAACCCGTGGGCGATGGTGACCCCGAAAGGTGACTCTGTGGCCGCCCTCTCGGGATCCACATGGATGAACTGGTGATCAAGGGTGGCGTCTGCAAAGGCGTTGATGCGGTCCTGGGTGACCGTGAACCAGTCGGAGACGCCGACCTCGGCGCCGACCATCCCCATCAACTCCGCGATTGTGACCGTCCCGTTCTCCATTCCTACCTCCTTCCCGGGTTGTGTGAAGCCTTGAATGCCGGGATGCCGGTGATGGCGTTGCCGAGGATCAAGGTGTGTATCTCGTGAGTTCCCTCATAGGTGTACACCGTCTCCAGGTTTGCCATGTGTCGCATGACCGGATAGTCCAGAGTTATCCCGTTGGCGCCCAGGATGCCGCGTGCTGTTCGCGCCACCTCCAGAGCGTCGCGGACATTGTTGAACTTGCCCAACGAGACCTGCTCGGGGGTCAGCTTGCCCTCTTCCCGCAGGCGGCCGATCCGGATGGCCAGGAGGGTGCCCCGCTGGACGGCAACCATCATCTCCACCAGCTTGGCCTGTGTCAACTGGAAAGAGGAGATCGGCGTGTCGAACTGGATGCGCTCGGAGGCATAGCGCAATGCCGTTTCGTAGCAGGAGCGGGCCGCTCCCATGGCGCCGAACACGATCCCCAGGCGAGCCTCGGTCAAACAGGACAGCGGCCCTCTCATCGAGGACACTCCCGGAAGCCTCATCTCCTCGGGAACCCGCACGCCTTCCAGTACGAGCGCCGAAGTGACCGAGGCTCTCATGCTGGCCTTCCGTTTGATGGGATGAGCCGAAAATCCCGGCGCATCGGTGGGTACCAGGAACCCGCGCACACCCTCAGAAGTCCTGGCCCAGATGACCGCCAGATCGGCGACGCACCCATTGGTGATCCAAGCCTTGGTACCGTCGATGACCCAGTCTCCTCCCACCCGCCTGGCCGACGTGCGCATGG
>CAYWGY010000011.1:18229-21481 GCA_964458055.1 uncultured Acidimicrobiaceae bacterium
CCGGGGTCACTCCCGGCGTCGGGTTCCGTCAGGCCGAAGCACCCGATGACCTCGCCCCTGGCCAGGAGAGGGAGCCACTCCGACTTTTGCTCCTCGGAGCCGTATTGCCAGATGGGAAACATGGAAAGCGACCCCTGCACGGAGACGAAACTCCGCAGCCCCGAGTCACCGGCTTCCAACTCCAGGGTGGCCATGCCGTATTCAACCGCTCCGAGGCCCGCACAGCCATAGCCCTCCAGGTGCATGCCGAACATCCCCAACTCGGCCATCTCCGGAACGAGTTCCATCGGTAGCTCGCCTGCTTCCCACCACTCCCCTATGCCATCCAGAACCCTGTTCTTGACGAAATCCCGAACGGTCTTGGCAACCAATCGCTCGGAATCGGAGAGCATCCCGGCGGTATCGAGAAAATCGAGGGGATCAGGCATCATGACCTGCCGTCATCTTAAGAAGAAGAGTCAAGCCACAAGCCTAACAAAGCACTGTCCCTGAAGGTGGAACGACTACTTCTTGTTCTTATGACGATTCGCCTTGCGCCGCTTGCGATACTTGTGTTTCGACATTTTTCTGCGGCGCTTCTTGACAAGCGAACCCATATCCGGCTTTCTCGTTGATCGACAGAACGCCCCGCCAGCCCACCCTGGCCGACAGGGCCATCCAACACTAGTGCCACCGCGGTACTTTTGCAATCCAGACGGGGAATCATCTGGTGTTATCCCCGACCTGTCCCTTCCGAACCAGGCCAGATCCGCCCAAGGGGCGCAGGAACCAGGGATCAAACCATGCCTTGGTCAGCCACGCCAGGTTGGATCACCTCGACCCCATCGCCGAGAGTCCCCGCCAGAGCGTTGGCCACCTGCGATGTCTCCTCCGCCCTGGTGAACGCCGCCACCGAAGGGCCGCTTCCCGACCAGCAGGCGTAGACCGCGCCGGCGTCCAGCGCCCGGCCTATGAACTCGCCAACCTGGGGCCGCAGCCGGTTGCGACTGGATTCATGTATCTCGTCCCCCAAAGCTGACCTCAACAATTCGCTCTTGCCCGAACCGAGGCCCGTCACCAGCGCGGAGGTCCTGGCCAGACTCCTGATGACCGTCTCCCGATCGAAGCTCTCGGGAACCGCACCCCGAGATTCCCTCGTCCAGAACCGGATGGAGGGAACCAGCACCAGCACCCCGTAGGCGCCACTCATGGTCAGTTCCAAGACCCGGCCGTTGGGGTCCACCAGGACCAGCCCGCCATAGACGGCTGCGGCGGCGTTGTCGGGATGACCCTCGAGACGGCTCACCAGTTCGAATAGCTCCTGGCGATCCACTGCCCGGCGCACGCACCGCAGCGCTGCCGCCGCCCCTGATGTGAAGGCGGCCGCCGAGGATCCCAGCCCGCTCCCGATCGGCACCTCGTTGTCCACCTCCAAGCGGAGAGGGCGCTCGGGACCGACCGCAGCCCGGGCGGATGCCAGCACCGCGTCGGTTGATCCTACCGGAGGCCGGTGCAGTCCGACATGCTCCACGCTCCACTGACCGCTACGCCGAGCCTTGACCCGGCATCTTATCTCCAACGCCAGCGCCAGGCAGTCGAAGGCCGGTCCCAGGTTCGCCGAGGACGCCGGTGCCGAGGCCTCCGCCTCAAACGGTGTCATAGGGGTTCTATGAAGATGTTGTTGGCGGAGGGGATCTTGGTCCTGATGGCCTCCTCCACCCTGGTGACCGCGTCAGCGATCTCCGATGCATTGAGCGAGTCCCGGAACGAAGCCTCCACATTGACTAGCACGTCATCCGGTCCCAGGTGCATCGTGAGAAGGCGGCCCACTCCGGTAACCTCATCCATCCCAACCAGCGTCGCCCGGATGATGGCGCGCTCTTGTCGGCTGGCCGCCTCGCCAATCAGCAAGGCCTTGATTTCGGCGGCCAACAGGACGGCTACCACGGCCAGCATGACACCTATCAGGAGAGAAGCAGCCCCATCCCACCTGGAGTCGCCGGTTGCCCACGAAGCCGTGACCCCGGCGAACGCGAAGACCAGTCCCAGCATGGCAGCAGCATCCTCCAGCAGGATCACAATCAGGGAGGCGTCCTTTGATTCCCGTACCGCCCGCCAAACCGGAGTTGTACCGCGATGGCGGTTGAATTCCCTGACAGCCACCCCGAGGCTGGTGCCCTCCAACACGAGGGCCACTCCCAGAACGATGAAACTGGCCGTCAGTTCTCCCAGGGGCTCGGGATGGAAGACCGCCTCCCATCCGTGCAGGAAGGCCCACACACCCCCACCGAAGAACAGCATGACCGCCACCAGGAAGCTCCAGAAATAGATCTCCCTGCTCCGCCCGAAGGGATGGCTGACATCGGCAGGATGGCGGGCCGCCCTCGATCCGTACAGCAGCAGTCCCTGGTTGGAGGAGTCGGCCACCGAGTGAATGCACTCGGCCAGCATGGCTGCCGATCCGGTCACCAGGAAAGCGAACAGCTTGGCGGCGGCCACGGTCATGTTCGCCACCAGAGCGGCGATCACCGCCAGTCTTGATCCTCCGCTAGCCACGGACCGGAATTCTACGGCGCAAGGAGCCGGACACCACAGCCGGCTGTCACCGGACGGGCGTCACCACTCCAACTCCCGGACACCTTCCCTCACAACCCTCCCTCCCAAATGGCATCGCGACCCGTCCCAGTTCATGTCGATACGCGACGGCCAACCCATCTCGACGCCCTGGGAGATCTGCAGATCGCCCGACAGCATGCCCTCGGACCGGAGCACAGCCGCCAGCGCCACCGCCGCGCTGCCGGTGGCCGGGTCCTCCACCACCCCCATCCCGGGAGCGAAAAAACGGGCTTTCACGCGATCGGGCGACGACACCCAGGCCCACACCAGGGTCATACCCAGGTCGGGGGGCGGTGCGCCCAGGCCGCTGACATCCTCTGGGGTATCCACCTGCCAGACGGTATAGGGCAGAGGCATCTCGACTTCCCATGCCCTGACGGGAGAACACCAGCCCTCCATCGCCGACACTGCCATGGCGCGCACCGGTTGCTCGAACGGGGGCTCGACCCAGATCTTGTCACCGTCCGCGGCGATCTTGACTTCCCCAACCCCGCAGGTCACGCAATCCACCCCTCCGGGGCCGGCCCGGAGCAACAACCACGCCGCGCCGACCAGGGGGTGTCCGGCAAACGGCAATTCGGAAGTGGGCGTGAAAATCCTCACGTGGGGCGTCCCTCCCATCCGCCAATCCAGGAACACTGTCTCGCTGTAACCCAG
>CAYWGY010000011.1:21491-24648 GCA_964458055.1 uncultured Acidimicrobiaceae bacterium
CAGTTCCGCGGCGATCCTCTGCATCCGCTCACCGTCGACCTTGACCGTGTCGGCCACCACCCCCAGGTGGTTTCCCCCTTGGTCGCCCTCGGTGAATACTCTCAGCACCTGCACAGGTCGCGCCATCTCAGTCCACCTCCGAGAGGCATAGCATCATGGGAGAGGAAGCCGGAGAGCGGAGAAGAGTCATGGCCGAGATTCTGGGACTGGACATCTTGATTGCACAGATGATCCTAGCCATCGGGCTTGCCCTGGTGGCCGGCAACGCCTGGGCGACCATCCGCCATCTCCAGGGCAGACCCCCGCCCGGCAGACGAGGAGACTTCAGACCGCGCCGCGTCTCGTTCCTGATCCTGGCCGGCGCCCTGATGGTGATCTGGGGCGTTGCCTCCCTGTTCTCCTAGCCCGCAAGAATACGACCGGCCCGACCCCCCCCGGGGGGCGTCGTTCTAACCTGAGACCGATGAGCGACTGGCCCTTTTCTCCGCCACTGCGAACCATGGAAGCCCGAGTCTCCGAGCGGTGGCCGAGGGGATCGTTCGCCTACGAGCCCAAGTGGGACGGTTTCCGGGTCCTGGCCTGGGGCGGCCCCGATTCGCGCCTGGACTCGCGGAACCAGCGCCCGCTGCTGCGCTACTTCCCGGAACTTGAACCTGCCCTCGAACAACTCCCGCCCGGGACGGTGGTGGATGGCGAGGTCGTGGTGGTAATCGACAATGTGACCCAGTTCGATTTCCTCCAGATGCGTATCCACCCGGCCAGGAGCCGCATCGTCCGCCTCTCCGGAGAGTTCCCGGCACAACTGGTGGCGTTCGACCTGCTGGCGGCCGGCGGGGAGGATCTCCGGGATCAGCCGTTCTCTTTCAGAAGGGCGCGGTTGGAAGAGGTGGCCGCAGCCCTGACCTCTCCATGGAACCTCACACCGAGCACTACCAACCGCTCTGTCGCCCAGCACTGGTTCCACGAATACGAGGCCGCAGGTTGCGACGGCGTGGTCGCCAAGCGCCTGGACGAGGGATACGTGAGCGGGAAACGAAGGATGATCAAGATCAAACACCGCCGCCATGTGGATTGCGTGGTGGGGGGTTACCGGGTTCACAAGGACGGGGACAAGATCGGCTCGCTGCTGTTGGGTCTCTACAACGCCGAGGGGTCCCTGCACTTCATCGGACACTGCTCCGGCTTTCCCGCTGCCGACCGGGTGGAGATGCTCGCCATGTTCGAGAGTCTCCGCTCGCCCGGCTCCTTCGACGCCGAGGCCAGGGCGCCGGGTACGCAGAGCAGATGGTCCACCGCCAAGTCGAAGGAGTGGACACCCGTCCAACCGGGTGTGGTAATCGAGGTCAGCTACGACCAGTTGCAGAACAACCGTTTCCGCCACGCCACCCGGTTCCATCGATGGAGACCGGACAAACCTGCCCTCGAGTGCACCCTGGACCAACTCGAGAGACCGACCGGACCGGGGTTCTCGGAAGTGGTTACCGGTGGGCCGTGACATGACCGTCAAATTCCCGTAGGATTGGCTCCGTCGGTTTCAGGTCTTGGAGTCCCCGCATGGAACTTGCCAGCCAACTGAGTTTCATCTCCGTCGGGATCGGGGTTGCCCTGGTGATCCACGGGCTTTTCAAGTTCTTCAAACAGCGATCCGCACAGAAGAGACAGGAGCGAGAGACACCGGATGCAGGCTAGGCGGCGGCCGAGTGTAAGACTGCAATCGGGTGTGGCCGGGGTCTTGGTGATCCTGCTGCTCACTGGTTGCGGGGACGACAGCCCTTCGGACGAGCGATCCTCTGGTACCGGTGCGTCGCAGACAGGGCTCGTAACCGTACCCGACCTCTCGGACAATGCCCGGCTGGGAGAGGACCTGTTCGCCGCCAACTGTTCAGAGTGCCACGGGACCAACGCCGCAGGATCATCGCAGGGCCCACCCCTGGTCCACAAGATCTATGAGCCGGGACATCACGCCGACTTCAGCATCCACCTGGCGGTGCGGCAGGGAGTCCGCCAGCATCACTGGCAATTCGGCAACATGGACCCCCGGCCGGGCATAGTAACCGCGGACATCGACAAGATCGTCTGTTATATCCGGGAACTGCAGTTCGCAAACGGCATCTTCTCGGACCCGTCCGGGCTGGTCTCCTGCCAATCCTGAGGGCTGGCAGAGGCCGCACCAGCAGATAAGCCAGCCAAACCCACACCTCCGGCCCTTAACCTAGATGGCAATGGCCGTTTCCGTTCTCGCCCAAGAAGAGCAGCCCGAAGACGTAACAGAATTGCTCGACCACGTCGGGTGGACCGACTGGCTGTTTGCGCTCCTGGTCGTTGTGGTGGCACTCATATTGGGCAGGATGCTGAGACGGGCACTCAACAAGGGCCTGCAAAGGACCCCGGTCACCCCGTTCGCCACCATCGTCCTGGGCAAGACCCTGGTCTACCTGACAGTGGTGGTGGGGCTGTACTTCGCTCTAACCCTCCTGCGACTGGAGGTCGGTCCGCTGCTGGGAGCATTGGGACTTGCCGGGCTGGCTGTGGCCTTCGCCTTCCAGGACATCCTGGAGAACTTCATCGCCGGGTTGTTGATGCTGATGCGCCGTCCGATCAAGGTGGGTGATGAGATGCTGTCCAACGAACATCAGGGCGTCGTCCAGGACATGACCCTGCGCGCCGTTGCCCTGGACACCTTCGACGGCGACCGTGTCTACATACCCAACGCCATGGTATGGAAGAGTCCTCTCATCAACTTCACCGAGACCGCCCTCCGCAGGACCACCGTGGTGGTGGGCGTGGCCTACCGCACCGACCTGGACTATGCCCAAGGGGTGCTGAAGGAGGCTATCGACAACACCCCCGGGGTGGTCACTCCACCCCCGGCCACGGTGGAGTTCTTCGAGTTCGGCAATTCCTCCATCGACTTCTACGTGCGCTACTGGCACGCCTCCGACCAGAAGTCTCTGTGGGCGGTGAGGGACGAAGCGGGAAGAGCGATGAAGAAAGCCCT
The DNA here is from genome assembly GCA_964458055.1 of uncultured Acidimicrobiaceae bacterium. Taxonomy (GTDB): domain Bacteria; phylum Actinomycetota; class Acidimicrobiia; order Spongiisociales; family ZC4RG35; genus Bin76. The sequence continues at coordinate 24,490 of CAYWGY010000011.1, forward strand.
GGACGCGGCGGGCATCGAGATTCCCTTCCCGCAGCGCACATTGTGGTTTCCCGAGGGTTGGGGGGATCGCCTCCCCGATGGACCCTCTCCCGCTACGGACTCTTCACCGTTGCCGTGTCACCCCTTTGCCACCCCCCACGATTGCTAATCGGGCTGTTG
>CAYWGY010000012.1:0-23188 GCA_964458055.1 uncultured Acidimicrobiaceae bacterium
TCGGGCGGTCCGCATCGGCAGGACCGGCGCTCCCGTCTTTGAGGACGCCATCGCCTACATGGACTGTGCAGTACGGAAGGCCATAGACATGGGCACCCACACCCTCTTCGTGGGAGAGGTTGTGGACGCGGGGATTCGCAATGATGCCACCCGGGCTGCCGCAATGAGTGACACCCGCATGAAGTACGGTGGCGTGAAACGGGGCGGTCACTGATACTCGGGGATGATGTGACCGGCGACGTGCCGGTTAGCCCGCGTGGCTACGCGTCCGCGAGGATCGAGCGGCCACCGCCGAAGTCTTCGGGAAAGGTCAGCTTGGTGTTCCGGCGATCTCCGGGCGTGGCGCAGATCTTGATGTCGGAGAACCGCTCGACGGTCTCGGCGGTGTCGACGCCCTCGAATCCCGCCTGGCGGGCTCTCCGGTAGGCCAGTGCCAACTGCGCGGCCCTGAATACCTGGGGGGTTTGCGCCCTGTGGAGGCGGTGCTGCTCCAACAGGACCAATTCCCGTCCTCCCGAGACACGGTGGACCGGACCGTCGAACGGAAGGGTCGGCACGGCTCCGCCGTGTCGCAAGGCATCCCGGAAGAGGGTATCGAGCAGGGTTGGGGTGACGAAGGGCCGGGCGGCGTCATGTATGGCTACCAGGTCTATTCGCTGGTCGGCGATCTCGGGTGAGAGGGCCGCCAGCCCCCGGTCTTCGCTCTGGTGGCGGGAATCACCACCGGAAACCATCAGCCACGGGGTGCTGATACCCGCCTCTTCAATCACCCTTCGCGCCAAATCCCGGTCTCGGGGCCGGATGACTATCACCAACCGGACCACCCGGAAAGACCGATCCAGGGTTTCCAGCGAATGGCCGACCATCGGAGTACCGCCTATCGGAACATACGCCTTGTTGCCCGAGAACCCGGCGCGAGCGCCCTTTCCTCCGGCCAGCAATATCGCCGCTGCGCGACCTCGGCTTGCATCCATCGTCTCCCGGTAGGGTAGGGGCCACTGCCCACGTGAGGTGACCATGCCGCCGCTCTCCCGTCTCGGGAACCCCTTTTCCTTCTCCTGCGGAGGCGCCGGCTTTGTCGTCGGGGGGGTCTCGGAACCGAGCGCATCCGCAAGGGTCCGCGCTCACGCTGTCAGGAAGGAACTGGATGCCCTGGCGCCTACGGTCCGGTTGATAGGCTTTGCCCGGGAGGACTCGCCCGGATCCCGGGAACAGCTGGGCGCCATGGCGAGGCTCTGGGAGGAGGGGGCCGACGCGGTGGTCTGGGGACACCATGTTTCGGACGCCGTAAAGGTGGTGGACGGACACCGGGTGGTGGGCAGTCTTGATCGCTCCACCCTGGTCTCGGTCTCCCTTCCGGTGCTGTTGGAGCGTCGCTTCCTTGCCCGGTTGCTTTCCCCCGGGAATGGAGCCGGCGAACTCGACCTCCCCGGGGCCGTGTTGAAGCACGGTCTTCGGATCCTGGCCTGCACGAATACCCGTCAGATGTGAGGACAGCCGCCTAACACGCGAAAGAAACGGCGCGGGTGCGGTTGACTGTCCGTGGCGTTGGTTGGCACGCTATAACGATGTTATTGCGCGGGAAACCAACGGGCAGCCGGCGCCGGCGGGTGCTGGCGATCAGATGCGCGACCGATCCGGTCCTGCATGCCGTGGCCCCGCTGGGGCTGGCGGCTGCCCGAGGTACGGCGCTGGTGGTGGACCTCGATGACGAAGCGCCGCCCTATCCCGGATCGACCTCCCTGGCGAGACTGGTGGCCGTTCAACCCAGGCTCTCCCATCTGCGACCCCATCGCCAGGGCGTGGCGGTGCTCGCCAATGGTTCCGTGAAGCCCGGCGAGGCCGGCGATGTCACCGAGGCATTGGTGGCGGGATGGCCCGCCGTGGTGTTCCGCCTGGGAGCCTCCCACGAACTACCCGGACCCCTTTCCGGCACTCCGGTGGTGCCGGTGTTGCCGCTTTTTCCGGGTCTTCTGAGACCGACCGCCACCGGCCCCGCCGTCTACCAGGCGGTCCTTCCCGGACCTCCTCCGAAGGTCAGGGGAGTGGTGCTGCCTCCCCTGGGGAGATCCCGCCTCCAGGCCATGCTCTCGGGCATGGGGTACCCGCCCAGGCACTGGGTGAGAGCCTGGACCCGGGTGTGGGAGATGTCATGGACCTGATAGACCGCCTGGTGGATACCCTCCTTGGCTCGGACTTTCCCACCGAACGCCGGGCTCTCACCCGCCATGTCGAGAAGGTGGTGGCCACGGAGGCGCCGCTGGCGGTCCCCCGAGTGGTGGAGAAGGTGGTTGATGCGCTCATAGGATTGGGCCCGCTCGAGGAGTTGCTCCGTCACCCCGACGTAACCGACGTTCTGGTCAACTCGCCCGATGAGGTGTGGGTGGAGCGAGCGGGTCGGCTGGAGAGGACCGGCGTATCTTTCGGCAGCGGCGAGGCGATCACCGCCGCGGTGGAGAGAGTCATCGCTCCACTGGGGCTGCGGATAGACAGGGCCTCGCCGATGGTTGACGCCCGGTTGAGTGATGGCAGCCGTCTCCACGCCGTGATCCCTCCCGCCGCCGTCGATCATCCGATAGTGGCGGTGCGCCGTTTCATTCCCCAGGCCGAAGACCTGGGCTCGTTGGTCGAGATGGGGTCGATATCGCCCCAGCAGGCAGAAGAACTCTCGGGGGTGGTCGAGGCGCGAAAAAACGTCGTCGTCTCCGGAGGGACCGGAGCCGGCAAGACGACCCTGTTGAACGTGCTATCGGGCCTCATCGCCGACCGAGAGCGGGTCGTGGTGGTGGAGGATGCCGCTGAACTGCGCCTGCGGGGTCATGTTGTGCGACTGGAAGGCCGCCCGGCCAATTCCGAGGGCGCGGGCGCCATAACCCTCCGACAGCTGATACGCTCGGCTCTCCGCCTTCGTCCCGACCGGATCGTGGTGGGCGAGGTCAGGGGCCCCGAGGCCCTTGACCTGGTCAACGCCCTCAACACAGGTCATTCGGGATCAATGTCCACCCTGCATGCCAACAGTCCTGCCGAAGCCCTCTGGCGACTGGAGACGCTGGCGCTGTCGGGCGGGCAGAACCTGCCTCCCGAGGCCATCAGGTCCCAGATACGGTCGGCCATCGATGTGGTGATCCAGGTGGAGAGAGTAGGCGGCCTCCGCCGGGTGGCGGCCATCCGGCACTGTGAGAGCCGGTCGTGAGGATCTTCGCACCGCTCCTGGTGGGATGGGCCCTGGCGGCCGGTATGGATTGGCGGCTGGCGGCCCTGGTGGCTGCGGCCGTGTTCCAACCCTGGCTGGTGGCGGTCTTTCTGGCGGGACTGGCCTTGGTGGACGCCCGGCGGGCGAGCAGGCGCCGGGGCGGGTGCTCCGAGGAGGCGCAGGTGATGCTGGGGGTGGCGGCCGAACTCCGGGCGGGCCGTGGAGTCAGGTCGGCGTTGGCGGCCGGGGGTCGAAGGTCGGCCCGTCTCGACTTTCGCAGGGTCAGACGTCTGGTGGTGGCGGGTGCCCCTCTCGATCGGATTGCCGAGGCGGTGACGGCGGCAATGCCGGTTCACGGCTCGCTGGCGGCGGCGGCCCTCCGGGTGGCCGACCGTACCGGAGGGCGGGTGGCGGAAGTGTTCGATTCCGCGGCCGCGCTTGCGCTTGAGGAGGATGAACTCCGCCGGGAGAGGCGGGCGGCGACCGCGCAGGCAAAGATATCCGCGGTGATAGTGGTCGGGATTCCGGTGCTGGTGCTTGTCTACCGGATCCTCAGTGGAGGACTGTCTCGCAGTCTCGCCGCCAACCCCATTTCCGCCCTTTTGACCGTCGTAGGCATGGCCCTTTTGGTGCTGGGTGTGCTGGTGATGGTGATCCTGATCAGAAAGGCCACTCCATGAAGACCAAATCCCTCGGTTGGCGCGTGGCGGGATTCTTCCCGGGACAGCACCTGCTCATAGTCGTTGCGGCGGCCATACCCCTCAGGTGGTGGTGGCTGGCTCTTGCGGCGGGCGCCGGATGGTGGGCACTGGATCGGCATCGTCTCCGGAGCAGACCCGCGGGCATCGAAGAGGTCATCGCCTTCGGACGACTCCTGGTGGTGCCGCTCTCCGGGGGGATGTCGCTGCCCAATGCGTTGGCGATGGCTTCCATGCAAGCCCATCCCCAGTTGCGTCGAGAGGTGTCCGAGACGCTGCGCCGCAGTCGTCGGCAAGGTCTGGCTCCGGCTCTGGCTGCCGGCGGAGGGGCACTTGGCGACCTGTTCGGCTGAATGGCCGGAGCCCACTCCTCCGGAGCGTCAGTGGCGCGTGCGGTCCTGGCCCACGTCGAGAACCTTCACTTCCGACAGCGGATGGAGTCGCTGTCCCGTATCAGATCCCTGCCGGTGACCCTGGCCGTACCCCTGACGCTTCTGATCGTCCCCGGATTTCTGCTGGTTCTGGTGGGACCGACGCTTGTCTCCCGGGTGGCGGAGATGTTCGGAGGTCTGCTGGGCACATGAATCCCCCTTCCCCCGCCCCGGCCGGCCGCCGGGAAAGAGACGACCAAAGGAGGTCGGGAAATGTTGACTTTGTGGACCAAGGCGATGATGTGGTTCGACCGCGACGAGCGGGGACAGGGCACGGTGGAGTACGTGCTGGTGGTCCTGGCGGTGGTGGCGGTCGCCACGGTATTGGTGCAGTGGGTGCGGAAAGGCAGCGGCGACAACCTTCTGGAGTCCATCTTCCGCACGGCCCTGAACTTTGTGAAGGGCAAGATCGGGTTGGGCTTCTGACGGCGACCGGGCCGGAAAGCGGGTCGCTTGCGGTTGAAGCCGCCCTGGTTCTTCCTGTGATCCTGGTCGTGCTGGTGGCAGTGGCCGAGTTGTTCATGATCGCTGTGACCCGTCTTGAGATGGTGGCTGCCGCCCGGGAGGGAGCCCGGGTGGCGGCCGTCCATCCCGATCCCGCCAGGGCGGCGGAAGCCGCCAGTGCCTCCCTTCCTCCCGGAGTCGCCCGTCAGGCAAGGGTGGAAGTGTCGAGCGCCCATGTGGCGGGCCGTTCAGTCCGGGTGGTGGTCTCGATGCGCTACCGCCCGGCTACCCCCTTGTTGGATCGACTGGTCCTGAGGTTGCAGGCCCGGGCCGTGATGCAACGGGAGGGCTGAACCGGAAGTGCCGGGAGGAGACGAGAGGGGATCCATGGCGCTGATGGGAGCGGTGATCATCGGGGTGATCCTATCGATGGCCGCCGGACTGTTGGACGTGGTGGCGGTGGCCTCTGCCCGGACCCGGGCCCAGGTCGCGGCAGACGCGGCGGCACTGGCGGCTGCTCCGGCCACCTTCTCGCCCGTGTCCTCGCCCCGTGCGGCGGCCTCCCGGATGGCCCGGGCCAACGGCGCCCGGCTGGTCCGGTGCCTCTGCCGGGTCGACCGGCGCCCGGTTCCGAGAAAGGTGTCGACCCGGACTGATATTCCGGTCCGGCTGTGGGTCCTGGGACGCGTGACGGTCTCTGCCGAGGCTCATGCCGAGTTCACCCCCTACCCTGGAGAGCATGAGTCCCAGGCGGATGGGAAGTACCAGGGCGACAGTCTTTCTGAATAGGGCGGGGATAGGTTTTCAACTGCACTCCTACCGGGTCGAATACGACACGGTGAACGACTACGGCGTGGCCGTGGCCGAAGACCTTGGGGTCGATCCCGCGATGCTCTTCAAGACCCTGGTTGCCTACGCCGACAACCTTCCGGTGGTGGCACTGGTGCCCGCGGATGCCCGCCTCGACGTGAAAAGGCTGGCCAAGGCGGTTGGCGCCCGGCGCGCCAGGTTGGCGTCGCCCGAGGAAGCCGAGCGGCTGACCGGCTACGTTCCGGGCGGCATCAGCCCTTTTGGGCAACGCCGTCGGATGAAGGTGGTAGTGGACGAATCGGCTCTGGACTACCCCGCCATCTGGGTCAGTGCCGGCAAGAGGGGTCTGCAGATCGAGATTGACCCGTCCCGGCTGGCCGAGGTCCTCGGCGCGGCCACCGCGGGCATCTCCCGGGGATAACCTCTGTGTGGTCAACCGAACCTGGCGAAAGGGTCAAGTATGTGGGATGATGAGCGTTTCGAAGAGTTGTACCAGTATGTCCGCAAGACGCATCGCTGGGTTGTGCTGATAGGAGTCATCACCATCCTCGGCATCGTGTTGAGCTTCTGCGGAGCCCTGGTAGGTGCGGTTTGACTCACCCCTGGGGAGTGTCTGGTAGGTAATCGATCCGGGAGGAGACCGGAGGATGTTGGTAGGGGGTGTTGACGGAGTGCCCACCCAGAGGGGCCCGCCAGGGGCCAGAGAACGGGCGGCTGGGTCCTGGCTGTCACCGGTGCCGCACCCGGATCCGGGGTGGAGAAGTTCTCAACGTGGTGGTCGTTCGCTGACCTGTGGTCCCATGCCCGCGATAGGGGACTCGTGGCTGTTGCGGTGGACATTCCCGTCGGACTCCCCGCGGAGCGAGCACGACGTGCCGACACCGAAGCTCGCAGGTGCCTGAAGGGACCTCCCAGCCGCGCATCCTCGGTGTTCCCGGCCCCGCCCCTGTGCACTCTCGAAGTTCCCACCTACGAGGGCCAACGCAAGGGCCGCACGGTGCACCGGGAAGGGCTTGAGCCGACAGAGTCACGCTCTCTTGCCCAAGATCGTGGATGTCCGCTCGGCAACAACCCCGGAGGACTTCGATCTGCGAGCACGGCCCCGGGCCGCCGAGGTGCATCCGGAGGTGAGCTTCTGCGCCCTGGCGGGGAGGCCGATGGTTTTCGGGAAGAAACTCGGCCCAGGCGTGGCCGAGCGCGTGGCTCTCTTGGAAGAGCGCTTTCCCAACTTCTGGGAAGCGGCGCTGCGGATGACCCCAGGCGCCCGGCCCCTCCCCGGTTTCGATGACATGCTCGACGCGGCGGCAGCGGCATGGAGCGCCCGCCGCCTGGTCTCGGGAGAGGCCATCCGCCTTGGCGGCCACCAATGCGACACCGAGGGCTACCCGATGAACATCTGGATGTAGACGCTGCGGCCGGCCGTCCCTGAGCCGGGACCAATGGAGCGGTCGGTCTTCGCCGAGTCCGGCCAGGTAGGGGCGCCGGGACGGATCCGAGGGGTACCGGGTCTGTTACGTTTCACCCTCATGGTCTCCAACCGGCAAGTCCTGGCGATGCTCGATGAGTTGATCGAACTCACCACGCTCCAGGAGGGATCTCCCCAGTCCTTCAAGGTGCGGGCCTACGAGCGGGCCCGCCGGGGGATCGAGAACCTGGAGGAGGATGTTGGTGGACTCGGTAACAAGGAAATCCAAGCCATCGGAGGAATCGGGAAGAGTATTGCGGCCACCATCTCCGAGTACTCCTCATCGGGCCGGGTAGCCAAGTTGGAAAAGTTGCGCTCGGACTACCCGACCGCCTTTCGGGAACTGACTCGCATCCCCGGGCTGGGTCCCAAGACGGCCAAGATGATCCGCAGGGAGTTGGGGGTGGAGTCGCTGGACGATCTCCTGGAAGCCTTGGAGAAGCAACAGTTGCGGGAGTTGCCCGGGTTGGGCCCCACCAGCGAGGCCAAGATCGCCCGGGCGGTGGACCGGCTCGGCTTGGCGGGGAAGGACCGGCGAGTCCCGCTGGTAAGGGCGCTGCCGCTCGCGCAGACGCTGCAGAGGGACCTGGGAAGGATTGAGGGGGTGGAGGCGGTGGAGATCTGTGGAAGTGCCCGGCGGTTCCGGGAGTCGGTGGCTGACATTGATCTGGTGGTGGCTGCTTGCCCGGAGAAGTGGTCCGGGGTCATGAGAGCGGTATCCGACCATCGGCTCACGGAGGAGACCCTCCTCTCGGGCAGGACGAAGACTTCCATTCTGACTCGGGGAGGACTCGGTGTGGATGTGCGCGTTGTCTCTCCCTCCCAAATGGGGGCGGCGACACTCTATTTCACCGGTTCCAAGGCTCACAACATACGGCTGCGCCAGCTTGCCATCGCCGGAGGCTTACTTCTCAACGAATACGGACTGTTCCGTCAAGGCGAGGACCGCCCGGTGGCTTCGGCAACCGAGGACGAGGTGTACTCGGCTCTGGGCATGGGTTGGGTGCACCCGGAGATCCGGGAGGACGCCGGAGAAGTCGAGGCCGCCCTGCAGGGTCGACTCCCCAGGTTGGTCGAGCGTGCCGATATCCGTGGGGACTTGCACTTCCACACGGATCGGTCAGGTGATGGACGCTCTGCTCCGCTGGAGATGGTCCGAGCCGCCATCGGATCCGGGTTCCAATACGTGGCAGTCACCGATCACGGGGAGGACCTGGCCATCAACGGGCTCTCGCGTCCACGCATGGAGGCGCACCGCCGGGACATTGCCGAACTGGGAGAACGCTATCCGGAGATTGAATTGCTGTTCGGCTGTGAACTCAACATCGGGGCTGACGGCAGTCTCGACTATGACCTCGAATACCGCATGGGTTTCGACTGGTGCGTGGCTTCGGTGCATTCCCATTATGATCTGTCTCCCTCACGCCAGACCCGAAGACTCATCCGGGCGGTAAGCGACCCATCGGTCTCGGCCATCGGCCATCTCACCGGGAGGATGGTGGGTCGGCGGCCCGGTATCGAAGTGGAACTGGACCCGGTGCTTGAGGCCATGGCCGAAAAGAGTGTGGCCCTGGAGGTGAACGGAGCCCTGGATCGTCTTGACGCCACCCCGGAAGTGATCCGTCGAGCCACCGCAATGGGCGTGAAGCTGGCCGTCTCCACCGACTCCCACCATGTGAGTGAGTTGGGGAGGATGGCCCACGGTGTGGCCAACGCCCGCCGCGGCTGGGCGACTCCCGGATCGGTCCTGAACACTCTGCCTCGAGAAGAGTTCCTGGCCTGGGTGCGGCACAAACGCGAAAAAACCGCCTAAACCGCGAAAACCAACCCCACGTCTCCTGCCCTCCGGGCTTCCCTCCCCCGCCACCCCCGCCGCTGTGGGGCCGACGCCGGGCCGCGTTTGGACTACGAGGTCTCCCCGTCGCCGCCGGGCCCTGGCCGTCGAGACCCCGGGTGAAGTCGACGACCGGATGCAAGGTGTCAGCTTCCTCAATATGGTGTCGGATCGAGACCGGAGTCAACCCCGACCGGGACCTTCTTTTCACACCTCCGACGGCCGACCCGGCGGCTGTGATGGGCTCCGCCCCGGGAGGTCGGAGGCAGGGCATCTCAGGTACGATCTCCCAGGCCGCCGAGACTGTGGTTGCGGAGCGATCAGGTTTCCTAGACTGACCGTTGGCACGCATAGAGACCCGTTTGTTCTTCCGAGGAGAGGTAACACCCCCATGGATCAATCCTTCTTTTTGATCGCCGCCCTGGTACTGGGCCTGGCGGCGTTGGTTTTGGCGATACTGTTCACCCGTCAGGTGCTGGCCGCTCCGACGGGCAATGACCGGATGAGAGAGATCGCGGCAGCGATCCGCGAAGGCGCCATGGCGTTTCTCCGGCGGGAGTACCGGTGGCTCGGTGTCTTCGTGGCGGCGATGTTCCTTCTCATAGGGTTCGTTCTGACTGACGGGTGGCTCCGGGCGATCGCCTATCTCTTCGGAGCCGTCCTCTCCGCCACTGCCGGTTATGTGGGGATGAGAGTGGCAACCGCCGCCAACTCTCGCACCGCCGAGGCGGCCCGACTGGGCGGTGTCCAGCGGGCCCTGCCCCTGGCGTTCCGGGGCGGCGCGGTGATGGGTTTCACTGTTGCCGGTTTGGGCCTGGCCGGGGTGACCCTCGGCTATCTGGTATTCGTGGAGGCCTCGGGGATGGAGTTGACAAGGGGAGTGGAGATAGTGGCGGCGATCGGCCTGGGGGGATCCTCCATTGCCCTGTTTGCCAGGGTCGGCGGAGGTATATATACCAAGGCTGCCGATGTCGGAGCCGATCTGGTTGGAAAGGTGGAGGCCGGAATACCCGAGGATGATCCCCGGAATCCTGCGGTCATAGCCGACAACGTCGGCGACAATGTCGGTGACGTCGCCGGTATGGGGGCAGATCTCTTCGAGTCCTACGTCGGTTCCCTGGTGGCTCCCATAGCCTTCGCGACGCTGGCCTTCGCCAGCGCCTCCTACCAGTTGGGCGCCATCGTCTTCCCCCTGGCGGTGGGAACGGTGGGGATGCTTGCTTCCATCATCGGCTCCTTCTTCGTGAAGCCGCGATCCTCAACCGACCTCGCCTCGGCGCTGCATCGGGGCACCAACATCTCCATGATCCTGGCAGCGCTGGGGATTCTGGGAGTGGCGTTCTGGATCTTCGGAGACAACTCCGACGTGGAGCCACTGGGGCTGTGGTTGGCGGTGGTGACCGGTCTGGCGGTCGGGTATGTGATAGGCAAGATCTCCGAGATCTACACCTCCGATCACTACGGCGCCGTCAAGAACATCGCCGAGCAGGCTGAAACCGGTCCGGCCACCGTGGTGCTGGCAGGGGTGGCTGTGGGTAAGAAGTCGGCCGCCTACTCGGTCCTGGTGGTGGCAGCGGGAATCGGGGGCGCCTATGCCGCCGGAGAGTGGGCCATTGCCGACGTCGGAGGCATATATGGTGTTGCGGTGGCTGCCATCGGCGTGTTGGCCACTCTGGGAATAACCATCGCCGTGGACGCCTACGGTCCCATTGCCGACAACGCCGGAGGGATTGCCGAGATGGCCCACCTTCCCCCGGAGGTGAGAGAGACCACCGATGCCCTTGATTCGTTGGGCAACACCACGGCAGCGGTGGCCAAGGGATTCGCCATCGGCTCGGCAGCGGTGACCGCCCTGGCGCTCTTCGCCACCTTCACCCGGGCAGTCGACCTGGAGGTGATCAATATCGTTTCCGTGGAGGTCATCGTCGGGCTGTTCCTGGGAGGCATGTTCCCGTTCCTGTTCGCGGCGCTCACCATCGCGGCGGTGGGAAGGGCGGCCTTCACCATGATCGAAGAGGTCCGTCGCCAGTTCCGTGAGATACCCGGGTTGAGGGAGGGCCGTTCCGGGGTTCGGCCCGAGTACGCCCGCTGTGTGGACATCGCGACCGGAGGCGCCCTCAGGGAGATGGTGCTTCCCGGCGTGTTGGCCGTGGTGCTGCCCCTGGCGATCGGTTTCATATCAACCTCCGCCCTGGGAGGCTTTCTGGCGGGCGCCCTGGTGACCGGGTTCCTCCTGGCCATCTACATGGCCAACGCCGGGGGAGCCTGGGACAATGCCAAGAAGCACATCGAGGCGGGTAACCGGGGCGGCAAGGGTTCGGATGCCCACAAGGCGGCGGTGATCGGCGACACAGTGGGTGACCCGTTCAAGGACACTTCCGGACCGGCTATGAATATCGTGATCAAGGTTATGACCATCGTCTCCCTGATCTTCGCCGACGCCTTTATCGGATAGACGGACTCCAGCTTTCAACCTCCGTCCATGCGCTGCCTGGGCGGAGGGTTATCACGGTGCAATGCCCGGGCCGGTCGGCGAAGAGACGGTTCAGGGGCTTTTCGGTGAGGCGGAGGCGCCCGGCCTGCAGGGGGTCCTGGTGACCCACCAGGGCCACCTCTCCTCCGACGGTTCCTGCTGCGACCCGTCGGACCGATACTGCGATCCGATCGGCTAGCTGCTCCAGCGTCTCCCCGGTAAAGGGAAGGTCTCCGGGGTGGCTGAGATATGCCTCCACCTCTCCGGGGAAGAGAGTGTGGACCTGCTCCCATGGGATTCCGGCCCAACGGTCCAGCAGTCTCCATTCTCTGAGATCGGGAAGGACCTGCACTTCCAGTCCGTGTACGGCGGCCACCTTCCGTGCGGTCTCCCTGGCTCGCCGCAACGGGGAGGACCAAACCGCGACCAGGGGACGCCTTGCCAGATGGTGCCCGGCCGCCTCTGCCTGCCGAACGCCCAGCGGGCTCAGATGGAATTCCGGAAGGGAGGCGTACACCAGGTGCCGGGGGTTGTGGACTTCGCCGTGGCGAATCAGGTGGACGAGGTCAGCCATGACCATTGAGCTTATTGGCTACTGTGATAGCCATGTCCGCTCCCCGTTTCCGCGAGCCGATCCTTCATGTGGACATGGACGCCTTCTTTGTCGAAGTGGAACGCCGCCGCCGGCCGGAGTTGGTGGGTAAGCCGGTCGCGGTGGGAGGTACCGGGCGAAGGGGGGTGGTGGCCTCCGCCTCATATGAGGCGAGGCGGTTCGGGGTGCGTTCGGCGATGCCCGTCGGCAAGGCTCGGACAATGTGTCCCCATTTGATCATGGTCTCTCCCGACCATGCCCTCTACGGAGAGGTGTCGGAGGAGGCGTTCGAGGTCTTCCTGTCCATCACTCCCATGGTGGAGAAGCTGTCAGTTGACGAAGCTTTTCTGGACGTCTCCGGACTCCGCTACCTCTTTCGGGAGGTAACCGATGTGGGGATAGCGTTGAGGAAGGAGGTTCGCCGCAGGCTCGGGCTGGTTGCTTCGGTGGGAATCGCCGCCACCAAGACCTTGGCGAAACTAGCTTCCGAGGACGCCAAGCCGGACGGCCTGCTGCGGATCCCTTCGGAGGAGAGCCTGGATTTTCTTCACACTCTTTCGGTGCGGAGACTCTGGGGAGTGGGAGAAGCCACGGGGATCCGGCTGAATCGCCTGGGAATAAGAACGGTGGGAGACTTGGCAGCTATCCCCGTGACTCTTCTGAAACCCGTGCTTGGAAAGGCTATGGCCGAGCATCTGGCCAAATTGGCGGCAGGTGTTGATGAGCGTCCGATAGTCACCGATCCGGTGGGGGTGTCGTTGTCCGTGGAGAACACCTTTGAAGAGGACCTCTATGGTCGGCTTGAAGTGGAGACGAAGCTCAGAGAGCAGGCGGAGCGTCTGGCGGTCCGCCTGCAGGAGTCACAGGCTTCCGCAACTACTATCACCCTCAAGGTGAGATTTAGCAATTTTGCCACCATAACCAGATCTCGGACCGGAAGCAGGCCCACCAGATTGGCAATTGATATCTTTCGACAGGTGCAGAGACTGCTGGAACGGGCGGAGGTGGGGGAGAGGGGTGTGAGGCTCCTGGGGATTGCAGCGGGCGGTTTGAGCTATGGCCAGTCGCCCCTGCGTTTGGAATTCAACGATGGCAAGCGTTGGGAAGACATCGAGAGGGAGGTGTTCCTTCTGCGTCGGCGATACGGATTCGAGGCCGTGATCCCCGCAAGGGTGTGCAAACCCACCGACAAGAAGTAAGGGCCGATGTCGGCTTCATTGGGGGTGGATGCCCATATACTGGAAGGCGGAAGCGTTTCTTGGAGGCACGGTCAGGAATGCCGTTGAACGAAGAAGAGCAGAGGATCCTCGAAGAGATCGAGAGCCACTTCTATGAGGAGGAAGTAGCTCAGAGCCGGGAGGAACCGTCGGTGTATTCGAGCAAAGTCTCCCTGGCAGTTCCTTTGGGCGTCTTGGCGGCAGGAGCATTGTTGGTTTTGGTGTTCTTTACCTCTCGCTTGCCGGTGGCGCTCGGCGGCTTTGCGTTAATGGTTGGGGCGGCTACATTTCTGGTGCAAGGTTTGCGTGCCCGCAACAACTATCGGTCCAGGGACGTTCCCAAGGACAACAACACAAGGGCCAACGGTTTCGGATTCTGGCCCCGCTGAGCAGACTTGACCGGAGAGGTACAACGGAATGTTAGAAGAAGGCTTCACCTCGTCGGAGGCTATGAGGTTTACAGGCTGCAGTTACAACCAATTGAGGTACTGGGACAAGGTGAACCTGGTGAGACCTTCGATCAAAGGCACCGGAGGTCGGCCGGGAGTACGCAGGATCTACAACCTCCAGGACTTGGTCGCCCTCCGGGTGATCAAGAGCCTCATCGACAACGGACTCTCGCTCCAGAGGATCCAGCGGGCCTGGAAGTACCTCCGGCGTGAGGGGGACCTGGAGAAGCACCTGGCGGAAGCGGGACTGTTCCCCGACCGCTACGGGACCACCATCCTGGCGCCCCATCCCGAGAGTCACGTGATCATTGACACGTTGGCAAGCGGTCAGTTCGTCTTCATCGAGGTCATGGGAAAGGTGGTCGAGGAGGTGAAGGACGACCGATCTCACTTCGAGTTCAATCGGGCCGTCTTCCGTAACATGCTGGACCGCGTTCACCAGGACTTCACGGACAATCCGCTCTGGGCGACGGGGAGCTGAACCCCCACCTTCTCACTGGTTATCGGCTTGGCAAGGGGCGGAAACAGCCGCCCGGTGAAAGCGCGGCCGGCCTAGTCTGGCGTCGGTGGTGGAAACTGTGTCCAAAGCGCTGGTCTTGAACGCAACCTATGAGCCTCTGTCGGTGGTGAGTTCCCGAAGAGCGCTCATCCTGGTTTGGCGTGATCGGGCCACGGTTGTGGAGGAGCGGGAGGAAGTGTGGCATTCGGCGGAAGAGAGCTATGTCGTCCCTTCGGTGGTGCGGCTGAACTACTACGTCAAGGCGCCGTTCCGTCGCAGCGTTCCCCTGACCAGGCGGGCGGTTTTCGGGCGCGACGGCAACATGTGTCAATACTGCGGCGGTACCGCCGAGAGTCTCGATCATGTCGTGCCCCGTTCGCGGGGCGGGTTACACACATGGGACAACGTCGTGGCTTGCTGCCGACGCTGCAACATCAAAAAGGGAAACCGCCTGCCCAACGAAGTGGGCTTTGCCCTCCGGCGCTCTCCCAGGTCGCCGCTTCGTTTCGGATGGGTCTACACCAGTGCCGGATTCGGGGTGGATCCCTCCTGGCAGCCCTATCTCCTGGCCGACTCGGCCTAGGTCGCGCCAGGAGAACCCGATCCCCGTGCCGGCGGGGCCATGGGAGAGCGAAGACTGTCCGGCGTTGTGGCGGTCTCTGTCATCCAACCTCGCTCCGGCAGGCGCCTCCAGAAAGACGATGACGCCTGGATCCGGCCGCCGGGTATCACCTCGGTGAACGCAGGAGTCGAGGACCGGCGGTCTCCCACCGAGCGCCCCTGCGTTGCCCGCTCCGGTGGGGGCTGTTCCCACAAACATCTTCCGGCAATCGAGTTGACTGGCCGATCGGTGGAGAGGAGTGGGGGAAGTACCTGATGATGTGTGAGTCGGCTTCTCGTCCCTCCCAATCCTCGGTAGCGCCCCGGCGCAGGAGGCGGCGGCGTGCGGGTGACATATGTCCCGGCGCGCGCGGGAGCGTTTGCGCAATGACCGGCCGGTGCCCGGGAAGTCGCCGAAGTCACCGGGTTCCCATGTGGGTCCCCACGGAAAGGCTGTAGAGTGAACTCCCGGGGTAGGTACAGTTTTCCCAGGTCAGTCCAAGGATTAGCGTGACGTGTCGTCGGAGGGACACCGTGAAGGGGGATGAGAAGCGCCCCCTGTAAAGGGGACCTCCGAACTGGTGAGATCCCCAAGACGGCGCAACCACTCCGAGAGATGACCGGCGTAACTCCTCCATTGCCGGGGGTGACGCCGCCCCGGGGTGGGCGGTCCAGGCGCCGGTGTCCACCGGGGGGGAGGGGGCGATTCTGCTTTTGTGGGGGACCTTTGGTGGGTAAAAATGGAGCAAAAGATACAAGAAGTAGAGGAAAGTTGTATATAATGGAGAACCACTGTAAGATAGGACCACCAGACACCTACCACATGACCCCGGACGCAGATGTTTCTAGGAACGACCAAGAGGACGATCGATGGGAAAGGACGGTTGCTCTTGCCCAAGCCCTTCCGTGGTGAGTTGATGCCCTCCTGCGTCATTACCAAAGGACAGGACGGCCACCTCGTGATCTATTCCCAGGATGGCTGGAACCAGCGAGCAGGAGAAGTCCGCTCCACCTACAGCCGGGAGACCGCCGCGGGGCGAAGATTCCGTCGTCTCATGTTCTTCGGCGCTGCCAGCCAGCAGTCCATGGACACCCAGGGTCGTCTGATGGTGACCTCTGAACTCAGGGAGCACGCCGGCATCGAGCCGGGCGCCGAGGTTGTCGTGGTGGGAGTGGACGACGAGATCGAGATCTGGAGCGCCGCGACCTTCAATCAACACCTGGGAAGAGAAGAGAGCAGCACCGACGAACAGCAAGAGAGGTGACAGTACACAAAACCTGCAAGGACAAAGGACCGAACAGTCGTGATTCATAGCCGGCTCCCTGGAGCTAAAGAAGGCCCCAATCCGCCCGCTTCCATTAGGCGCCAATCTTCGGGGGGCCGGCTATGAACCACGGCGTCAGTCACGAACCGGTCATGGTTGACATGGTGTGCGAAATCTTCAAGCCCATAGCAGAAGGAATACTGGTGGATGCCACCTTTGGAGGGGGAGGTCACAGCCGGCGCCTGCGGCGAGTGATCGGACCCCGGGTGACAATCATGGGAATAGACCGGGATCCGGCGGTCGCCAAACGAGCCGCCAGCCTGGGATTCGACTTCATGCCGGGCGACTTCGCCGACTTGGACCTGCTCCTGGATGGACGGGGTATTGGAAAGGTGGGCGGCGTGCTGTTCGACTTCGGACTCTCTTCCGACCAGTTGGATGACCCGGAGCGAGGCTTCTCGTACCGGCGGCGGGGACCGCTGGACATGAGGATGAACCCCCGCTCAACCTTGACGGCCGCCGAAGTTGTCAATACATGGGAGGAGCCCAGGTTGGCTCACATCATCAGGGTCTTCGGGGAGGACCCGTCGGCGGCGCGGATTGCCAGGGCCATCGTAACCGGTCGTCCTTTCCATCACACCCTGGCTCTCTCCGAGGTGATCGCCGCGGCCACGCCGGCCGCCGTGCGCCGGAAGGGGCATCCCGCCCGCCGCACATTCCAGGCCATTCGTATTGCCGTCAACGGGGAGCTTCAAGCTGTCGAGACGGGTTTGGATGCAGCACTCGGGCGATTGGACAACAGGGGGCGGTGCGTGGCCATTTCCTATCACTCGCTGGAAGACCGGCTGGTGAAGAGACGTTTTGCCCGGGGTGTCGCCCCCTGCGTGTGCCCACCGCGAATGCCGGTGTGCGGGTGCGGGCGGATCGGTGATCTACGGGCACTCGTGCGGGGCGCCGTCCGACCCCGTTCCCGCGAGGTCGAGCAGAACCGCCGCGCCCGGTCCGCCCGGCTGCGCGCGGTGGAGAAGAGGGTCGCATGACCATCCGTCCAGCACCCTCGGTGACCGGCGGCAACAGGACTCCCCTGCGCCTGGCCTCGACCGGGACCGGATCGCGGCCCCGCCCGTTGTCGGTGATCATGCTCCTGGCCTTCATTCTCCTGGCGGTGAGCGCGTTTCTGGTGATGGTGTGGAGTCGCACTCTCCTGGACGAGGGCGCCTTCCAACTGGCCGAATTGGAGGCGCGTATAGGGCAGGCGACCGTCGAGAACCGTCTGTTGCGCCTGGAGGTGGCCCGTTTGGAGAATCCCGACCGGGTTGCCTCGCTGGCGGAGCCGCTCGGGCTCTTCTATCCGGATGAGGTGATACACATTCAGGTGCCCGGAGTGGCGACCACGAATCTGGGTTTCGATCTTCCTGGTTGAGGGTGGGAAACTCCTCCGCTCCCGCTCGCCGCTCCATGTCGGGACGGCTCGCCGTGATGGGAGTGGTCCTGATCCTGGCATGGCTGGCCCTGGCATTCAAGATGTACACCGTGCAGGTGGTGGATGACGAGGCCTTGGCCGAACGCGGATTGAGGCAGCGGATATCAACCAGGGAGGTCATGCCGGAGCGGGGTGAGATCTACGATCGGAACGGGGAGGCCCTGGCTCTGACCGTGCTGGGCGCCAGCCTCTACGCCATACCGTCGGAGGTCGAGGACCCGGTGCTGATCGCCCAGCAGATAGGACCCAGGGTGGGAGTGGAACCCGAGCAGATACTGAAGATTCTCAGCACCGATGAGAACTTTGTCTATCTGAGGCGCCAAGTGGAGATCGAGACCGCCGAGGAGATCATGAGCATGGCGTTTGCCGGTGTTTACATCGAACCTGAGCCCAAACGCATCTACCCGTCCACGGCGGCCTCCCAGGTTCTGGGAATGGTGAACATCGACGGGGTGGGTGTTGAGGGGTTGGAGTACACCTACCAGGAGGAATTGGCCGGCAAACCGGGTCGGGTGGTGACCGAGAGGGACGTGCAGGGTCGGGAGATACCCACCGGCATGAAGGAGATAACCGAGGCCGTGAGAGGCTGGGACCTCGTCACCACCGTTGACCTCCTCCTGCAGTACAGTCTGATCGAAGCCTGCCGCTCGGGAGTGGCCCGCACCGGCGCCGAGCAGTGTTGGGCGGTGGCCCTGGCCCCCGAGACCGGGGAGATACTCGCCATCGGGGGTGTGCCCAGCTTCGATCCCGAGTCGAGGACCTCCGAGGACGGCTCTCCGTTTACGAACTTTGCGGTGAGGGGAATGTACGAGCCGGGTTCCACCCAGAAAACCGTCACCGTGGCTGCAGCATTGGACACGGGGACCTGGAGAGCCACCGATCTGATCCCCCAGGTGCCCTATGAGTTGGAGATCTCGCCGAGAGCCTGCGAAGATCCCGATGACCAGATCTTCGGGTGCTATCGGGACTTCAGCTTTCACGAGCCCGAGGACCTCACGGTTGCCGACATCTATGTGCAGTCTTCCAATGTGGGGACGATCATGGTGCAGCAGCGTCTACCCTCGGGGGTGCTGGGCAAGTACATAGACGGCTTCGGTCTGGGAAGCCCCACAGGGGTGGACTTCTCCGGGGAGGCCTCCGGCCTTATCAACCTCGATCCCAACTGCAGTTCCTGCCTGGCCTCGGCTTCCATCGGCTACTCGGTCGCCGCCACTCCCCTCCAGATGGCAGCCGTTTTCGGAGCGATCGCCAACGACGGGGTATGGATACAACCGCACCTGGTCAGAGCGTTCCGGGTGGATGGGGAAGTGCGACCGGTGACCGATATCACCCGGCGGCAGGTGATCAAACCCGAGACAGCCCGGGTGATGCGTCTGCTGATGGCGGAAACGGTCGCCGGCGGGACCGGTCAGGCCGCTGCGGTCAGCGGATTCGAGGTGGGAGGGAAGACGGGGACTTCCTCCAAGCTCACCGACAGCGGGTACGACGACGATCTCAACATGGCTTCCTTCGTCGGGATGGGCCCCATCGATGATCCCAAGGTCGTGGTGATGGTGGTGGTTGACAGCCCGGCCAGGGCGGAATTCCGGACCGGTGGCTCGGCGGCGGCGCCGGTGTTCTCCGAGATCATGGAAGTCGCCCTGCGGCGGCTGGGAGAGGTTCCCGTTGATGCCTCCTGAGATGACGGTGGAGAGCCTGTCGGCCCTTCTGGGAGGCACTGGCGCCGGGCAGGTCGATGTGACCCTCAAGGGGGTGAGCCACGACAGCCGCCGGGTCAACGAGGGGGATGTATTCGTGGCTTTGAGAGGAGACACACAGGACGGTCACGACTTCGTGACCGAGGCTGTTTCCCGTGGCGCCGTGGCCGTGATCTGCGAGCGTCCCCTGCCGCAGCCGGTGCCCCAGATCGTGGTGCCCGACGGGCGGCCGGCCCTGGCCAGAGCGGCCGCTGAAGTGTACGGGAATCCTTCCCACCACCTCAGGCTGGTGGGAGTAACCGGCACCAACGGCAAGACAACGGTGGTGCACATGATCGAGGCGGTGGCCCTCGCCGCCGGGCAGACGACCGGGGTCATGGGCACCTTGGGCACCCGTATCGGCGAGATGGTCGCCTCCGGTTCTCTAACCACACCCGAGGCGTCAGACCTGCAGCGACAGATCGCCGGGATGCGGGACCGCGGTGTCGAGACCGTGCTCATGGAGGTCTCCTCACACGGACTGGCCATGCACAGGGTGGACTGGCTCCGGTTCGAGATGGCGGTTTTCACCAATCTCGGGCACGATCACCTCGACTTCCACGGTACCCGGGAGGAGTATTTCCGGAGCAAGGAGCGCCTGTTCTCTCCCTCGCTCTCCGGTGCGGCCGTCATCTGGGTGGATGACCCATGGGGGAGACGACTGGCGGACACTGCCCGGATTCCCGTCACCACGGTGGGCACCGTACCGGAGGCTCAGGTGCGGGGGACCATTGCCCTCCGGAGTCTCTCCGAAGTGGCGGTCGACTGTGACTTCGGAGGGGAGAGGTTTCGGATAACGGCGCCCATGGGGGGAGGTCACAACGGCGCCAACGCCCTGCTGGCGGCGGCTGCAGCTCTCAGGTTGGGGTTCTCCCCGAGGGAGGTGGCGGAGGGAATTGCATCCATGACTCCGGTGGAGGGACGCTTGGAGATGGTTGCCACCGAACCGGCGGCCGTGGTCGTCGATTACGCCCACACCCCGGGAGCGATAACGGCGGTGATCCGCGCCGCCCGGGAGACAACCCCGGGTCGGGTCATCGCTCTCCTGGGCGCCGGGGGTGACCGGGATCCGTCCAAGAGAGTCGAGATGGCAAGGGCGGCGGCGGCCGCCGACATGGTGATGCTCACCTCCGACAACCCCCGCTCCGAAGACCCCGAGGCCATCCTGGCCGATCTGGCCGCCGGACTGGCGGGACACCGATTCTCGATGGAAGCCGACCGCGAGCGGGCCATCAACACCGCCGTGGGGTGGGCCCGCCCCGGCGACGCGGTGCTGATTCTCGGGAAGGGCCATGAGCGATACCAGGAGGTGGGGGCACGGCGCCTGCCCTTCGATGACCGGCTGTCCGCTCGCCGTGCCCTGGTGCGCAGTGGGGGAAGGCCCTCCGAGGTGGACGGATGATCAATCTGCTGATGGCCTCGTCCCTGGGCTTTGTCATCTCCATTGTTGCCACCTTGTATGGGATCAGGGTTCTGCGCAGGCTGAACATCGGCGACTTCATCCAAGAGGAGATTCAGGGAACGCACGGCCACAAACTGGGCACTCCCACCATGGGAGGCCTCCTGTTCGTGGCTTCGGCGGTGATCGCCTATCTCCTGACTCACATTCGCCTCGGGTGGGCAGGAGGATTCTCGCTGACCTTCACGGCGATTCCCACCGGCGGTCTCCTGTGTCTGGTCGCCCTGTTGGGAATGGCGGCCATCGGCTTCTTCGACGATCTGGTCAAGACCCGTCGTCGCCGCTCCCTGGGACTGAGAAAGGCCGCAAAGTTCGGAGGTCAGGTGGCGGTGGCGGCTCTCTTCGTCTGGGGCGCCCTCGCGTCCGGACTGGCCACCGAACTCTCCTTCACCCGCCCGCTGGGCATCGAGTTGGGCCCCTTCTTCATGGTGGTGGTGGCGGTGATGCTGATCGGCGCCGCCAACGGCGCCAACTTCGCAGACGGCATGGACGGGCTGGCAGGCGGTTCTGCGGTGCTCATGTTCGGCGCCTACGTGGTCATCGCCTTCTGGCAGGTCCGCCACGGCGACATCTATATGGCGTTGGACCCCCTGGCCGTGGCCACCATCTCGGCTGCCATGTTCGGCGCTCTGCTGGGCTTTCTCTGGTGGAACGCTCCGCCGGCCCGGATCATCATGGGGGACGTGGGGTCTCATGCGATCGGGGGTCTCCTGGCCGCGGTGGCGGTGTTGACCAACACCCAACTGCTGCTGATTGTCATCGGCGGGCTGTTCGTCGCCGAGACTCTCTCGGTGATCATCCAGGTCGCCAGCTTCCGCACCACCGGACGGAGAGTGTTCCGGATGGCGCCATTCCATTACCATTTCAGCCTGGCCGGATGGGAGGAGCCCACCGTGGTCATCCGGTTCTGGATCCTGGCCGGTATAGGGGTCTCGCTGGGACTGGGCATCTTCTACGCCGACTTCCTTGGACTGGAGGGCCTGCTGTGAAGCGCTGTCTGGTGCTGGGGGCCGGCGTGTCCGGACGGGCGGCCGCCCGCATCGGGGCCCGGCTGGGATGGAGTGTGCGGGTCTATGACGCCCGCCGGGAAGCCATCTCGGCAGCCAACGGAAATGTGGAGTGGGAGGCAGTGACTGGGCGTTGGTCTGCGCGACTGGTGTCTGAGTGCGACCTGGTGGTTGCCAGTCCCGGATTCTCGGAGGGCTCCGAACCCATCAGGGACGCCCTCGGGGCGGGTAGGCCCGTGTGGAGCGAGGTGGAGTTGGCCTGGAGGCAACTCGACACCGAAGTGATCGCGGTGACCGGCACCAACGGGAAGACCACGGTCTCGTTACTGGTGGGTGAGATGCTGGCCCGCTCGGGCTCGGAAGTCCCGGTGGTTGGCAACATCGGAGAGCCACTGTCCGACCTTGTCGGTGAGCAGGCGGATAGGGCGGTGGTGGAACTATCGAGCTTCCAGTTGCGCTTCACGGAGACACTCTCTCCCAAGACGGCAGTGATCCTGAACGTTGCCCCCGATCATCTCGATTGGCACGGCACGATGGACCGCTACCTGGCCGCCAAGGCCCGGATCCACGCGGTCCAGGCCGAAGATGACCTGCTCATCTTCGACAGCGACGACCAGGGGGCTTGTCGAGCGGTCAGAGGGGCCGTTCCCCGGCGGTTGGGGGTGTCGGCGTCGGGGAATGTGCTTGGCAATCCGGGGGTAGACGGACGCGACCTGGTCATAGGGGGCCTGCGCATCCCCATTTCCGAGTTGGAGGTCGGGGATCACTCCTATCTCACTGATTTCCTGATCGCAGCCACAGCCGCCCGCACCTGGGGTGCTTCCGACTCCGCCGTGGAGGAGGTGATCCGGGGCTTTCGACCCGGTCCGCACCGCCGCAGGCTGGTGGGAGAGATCGCCGGGGTGCGATTCGTGAACGACTCGAAGGCCACCAATCCCCATGCCGCGGTGGCGTCGATCAACTCTTATGGATCGGTGGTGCTTATAGCCGGCGGTCTGAACAAGGGGCTGGATCTATCTCCGCTCACCGCCGCCTCACCGGTGAGAGCTGTGGTCGCCATCGGCCGGGCGTCGCGGGAGTTGTTGATTTCGGCCCCGCCCGGTCGGGTTGTCCCTGCCGGGTCCCTGGAGGATGCGGTCCCGATGGCGCTTGGGCTGGCACGCCCCGGAGACGTGGTGCTGCTGGCGCCCGGCTGCGCCTCCTTCGACCAGTTTGACTCATACCAGGCCCGCGGTGACCGGTTCTCCCAGCTGGTCTCAGATCTGGCCGGGAGCAAGGAAGGGACCTAGATGGCCACCAACGTAACCACCATATACCGCGCCAGGACCGAGAGAATCCAGAGTGAGTCGCGGGGGCGGACCAACAGCCACATCATCCTGCTGTACGGGACCATCGTCTTTACCCTGGTGGTTATCGGTTTGGGCGCCACCATCTCGGCTTCATCCACCGTGGGCATCAACTGGGACTACGGGCAGTACTACTTCTTCAGGCGCCAACTCCTGGGAGTGGGCCTGGGCGTCCTGGCAATGGTGC
>CAYWGY010000013.1:0-15809 GCA_964458055.1 uncultured Acidimicrobiaceae bacterium
TGGTCACCCGACAGCAAACAACTGATCTTCATCAGCTACCGAGACGGCGACTGGGAAATCTTCACGACGTACGCCGACGGCCAAAACCTACGACAACTCACCGACAACCATTACCACGACTATCAACCATCCTGGATCTCCACCACCAGGTAAGGCTTCGCCAAACAGGACACTTCTCCCAACCGGGAAGGGGCGGACACATCCATCCCGCAGGCGCAAGACCCTACAAGCGCCCGCGAGAGCGGGCTGACACCCATAACACCACGTAACACCCCCCACCCCTACCGGGCCCGTCGGCTG
Organism: uncultured Acidimicrobiaceae bacterium; assembly: GCA_964458055.1. Lineage (GTDB taxonomy): Bacteria > Actinomycetota > Acidimicrobiia > Spongiisociales > ZC4RG35 > Bin76. The sequence continues at coordinate 301 of CAYWGY010000013.1, forward strand.
TTAGTGATAATGGCTCCCGCCGTTAGCGACTTGACTTGGACCGTGATGGTCATCCCGGGGCTGTTCGCCTTCCACCATTGGCTGATCTTTTACCAGCTTGACCCCCTGGGGGCGCAGGTCGTCGGCGTACGCGCCAACGTCGTGGAGTACGCTTTTCTGGTCCTGCTCGCCCTGGTCATCGTGATAGGGATTCAGGCGGCAGGCATCGTTCTCGTCATGGCAATGCTGGTGACGCCGGCCGCGGATCGGAGATTACCGGTAACTTCATAGGTTGATCTATGTCCCTCGCCCACCGCGGTTGTGGTGCCTTTACGCAGGTGCGTCGGGCTCCAAGCGCCTACCCGGTGGAGGCCCGCCGGGCCGCCTCGGTCTGTGCAGCGATCAGCTTGGGGTAGACAAGGCCGTTGGCAAGGAGGTCATCGTGGGTGCCCTGCTCCACCACTCGCCCTTCCTTGAGGACGACAATCCGGTCGGCGCTGCGAATCGTTGATAGCCGGTGAGCGATGACGAGTGTCGCCCGCCCCTGACGGACAGCATGGAGCGCCAGGTTGAGTTCCTGCTCGTTGCGAGTGTCGAGACTCGACACGGCTTCGTCGAGGACGAGTACCGGGGAGTCCTTCAGCAGGGCGCGGGCGATCGCGATCCGCTGGCGCTGGCCACCGGACATCTGAACGCCTCGCTCGCCTGCGACGGTGTCGTAGCCGCGGGGCATGTCGGTGATGAACTCATGCGCCTGGGCCGCCCGTGCCGCGTTCTCGACCTGAGCGTCGGTGGCTGCGGGCCGCGCCATGCGAATGTTCTCCCGCAGGCTCGAATTGAAGAGGTAAATGTCCTGGGGCACCCACCCGACGATCTCTCGAAGGAAGCGCTGGGGCAGGTGGCGCACGTCGTGTCCCCCGATGGCGATGGCCCCGGCGTCGGTGTCCCAGAATCGCATGAGCAGGCTCGCGCAGGTGGTCTTCCCTGCCCCGGAATGGCCCACGAGCGCCACGGTCTCCCCGGGCGCAATCTCGAACGAGACATCCTGGAGGGCGAGGTCCCCGCCACCGGGGTAGCCAAATGTCACTCCTGCGAAACTGACCCGGGGCTCCAGGTCGGTATCCGGGGGCGTAGCTCCCGGCGCGTCCGTTACAGGCGCCGGTTCGAGCAACAGGAGGAAGGCACGGTCGGCTGAGGCGAATACGATCCCGAGGTTCTGGGCCACCGAGGCTATGGCGTGAATCGGGCCGAACACGAAGATAGCCAGCGTAACCGCCACAGGATAATAGGCAGGATCGAGTTCACCACGGCTGACCTGGGCCGCCGCAACCGCGACAACGCTCAGCATGCCGCCGCTCACAAATGCCGCGACGGCGGCCTGCTCGATACCGGAGCGCATCCCATGGGCCAGCTGCGAGCGGACCAACCGGTTGCTGTGCGACTCAAGGTTGGCGAGGAACCTCCGCTGGAACCCGAAGGACACCAACTCCCGCAGGCCCTGAACACCATCCACAACCTCGGCGTTCAGATTACCGAGGTCGGCCCTCAGAGCGTCGCCCTGCCGGGCGGCCCGGCGGCGCAGCACGAGTGGCACGCCCGCCACCAGAAGGGCGAACGGGAGTAGCGCGATAGGCAGGGTCCAGTGCATCCCTCCCAGCGTCACGAATGCCATGAGCGGCACAAGGACGGCCACGAAGAACGTTCCGACGGTATGGGCATAGAACCACTCGACGGTTTCGATGTCGGCCATGGCGGCAGACGCCACATCGCCGGACCGCCGCTGGATAAGGTACCCAGGGGCGAGCCGTTCGAGAGCCGAATAGAGGTGACCGCGCAGGTCGGCGAGGATCCGGTAGGCCAAATCGTGGGACAGCCACATCTCCGCCCAGGCCATGACGGCCCGAAGGATTACGGCCGCCGCCAGGGCCGCCGCAGGCCCGCGAAGGTCGGCGGCCGTGGCGCCGCCGGCGACCTGGCCGACCATGTAGGCGCCGAGTCCGGCCGCGGCAATCGTGGCGCCGTGGTTCAGCACGCCCGTCACCATCGAGAGGGTCATCAGGCCGAAGTAGCTTCGGATCATCCACAGGAGTTGCCAGAATCCCGAGGAGAACCGTGTCTTTTTCGGGCCGTTCTGCGTCCGCTCGGTGATCCGGTTGGTCATCGTGCTCAAGGGGCGCCCTCCCGTTGTGCGCGAACCAGCTGCGCGTAGTGACCATCGCGCGACACCAGATCACTATGCCGGCCCGATTCTGCGACCCGGCCGTTGTCAAGCACCACGATGCGGTCGGCGTGGACAACCGCTGAGAGGCGATGGGCGATGACGATGGTGGTCCGCCCCCGGGTGAGGAAGGTGAGCGACTGGCGGATCGCTGCCTCGTTGGCGCTGTCGAGGTTCGAGGTGGCTTCGTCAAGAATGAGCACCGGCGCATCCTTCAGGAGGGCGCGGGCGATGGCGATGCGCTGGCGTTCGCCGCCCGAGAGCTTCGAGCCGCGCTCGCCGACGATGGTATCGTAGCCTTTGGGAAGGGACTGGATGAAGGTGTGGATGTTGGCCTTCTCGGCGGCATCCCGGATCTCATCCGGGGTGGCGTCGTGCCGCCCGATCCGGAGATTGTCTTCGACGGTCCCGTAGAAAAGGTACGTATCCTGGGAGACGTAGCCGATGCAACGCCGCAGGTCGTCGAGGGGAATGTCACGGAAGTCGGTTTCGCCGAATGTCAGCTTGCCGTCCTGGGGATCAAAGAACCGGAGAAGGAGCGATGCGACCGTGGTCTTGCCGGCACCGGAGCTGCCGACGATCGCAACGGTCTCGCCCTCGCCAATCTGAAGGGACACATCCGAGAGAGCAGGGCGAGCGTCATCCGAGTAGCGAAACGTAACGTTGCTGAGGGCGATCGCTCCTGCAGGCGACGTAGCGACGCCAGTCCGCCCGGCGGCCGGGTCACGGACCCCCGGCTCCGCATCGAGCAACTCGAAGATGCCCGTCGAAGCCGAAATGCCCATGTAGCCGGCATGCCAGTAGACATCCAATTCGACGAGGGGCCGGAAGCACTCGGCCGAAAGGAAGAGGATGATGAGCAGCGCGGCGATGCCCAGCTGGCCGGCAGCCACCTGGAAGCTTCCAATCCCGACGGCGAGAGCCACGCCTGCGCTCATCGCGAACCCGACCAGTCCGTTGCGGATCATCGAGATCGAAAGCTGTGCCATGGTGGCTCGGTAGAGCGCCCGGCTGGCGCCGCGTAGTTCTTCTCCGCGCCGTTCGCTGGCATTGAGCGCTTTCAGCGTGACCATGCCCTGCATGGAGTCGACAAACTGGGCGTCCAGCGTCGAGTACGCCGCCCAGTGCCGTTGGCCGTACTCTCCCAGGAGGCGATCCCAGATCCGGGGGATGAGCGGCACGGCCAGGGCGCAGGCCAGGACGACAACGCCGATGAGCGGATCGAGGAATACGATGACGCCGACAATGCAGATGGGAACGACGACCGACACCACCGCCTGGGGCAGGTAGTAGCCGACATAGGACTCGAGCGCCTCGACCCCATCAACCAGGGCCGATTGCACCCTGCCCGTTTCGGTGTGCTCCAGGTAGCCGGGTCCAAGCAGCAGTAGCTGAGCGAACAGCCGGCGGCGCAGTTTGGTCTTGACGGCCGCGGCGACCTTCTTCGCCAGGACCTCGCGGGTAAAGAGCAGCCCCGCGCGAAGCAGAGTCAGGCCGGCCACCGCGGCCACGGGACCCGCGATCGCAGTCCAGCCACCGCCCTCGAGGATTCGCCGCACGATTATCGCGATGAACACCCCTTGGGCAACCCAAGTCGCCGAGACGGCAAGGCCAACGGCAATGGAGAGCGCCAAGAGCGGACGCACGCCAACCGTCAGCGCCACGATGCGCCTATGAATCATCATACGTGGCCCACGTGGCTTCCCCGCCTCCGTGCCGGAAGCCCGGCACGTTCAATGTGATTATGATGCCTAATAAACTGATAATGATAATCATTATCTTCCATCGAGTAAAGGACGAGAAGATGCCTAGACGACTGGTACTTACGTTGATGGCGGCCATGGCACTGCTAGTGGCCGCGGCTTGCGGCGGGGATACCGACGACAGCGCCACTACGGAGGCCACCACCGTAATGGCCGAGACCACAACCACCACCTCCGCACCCCCAACAACCGATGACCACGAAGACGAAGCCGACCACGACCACGACGAAGACGAAGACGAGGACGACGACCACGCCGACCACGACCATGACGAAGACGAGGACCACGCCGACCACGACGAAGACGAGGACGACGACCACGCCGACCACGACGAAGACGAGGACGACGACCACGCCGACCACGACCATGACGAGGACGAGGACGACGACCACGCCCTTGCTGTCGAGGACGCCACCGGTGAGTTGGTCACGCTGGATGCCCCGGCGGTCCGCGTTGTCTGCCTCACCGGTCTCTGCGTCGACACGATGTTCGTGCTAGGGGTGAAGCCGGTAGCTGCCAATGACTTGCTCCACCGGGATCCCGCCTACTGGGGACCGGACGAGAGTGAAATCGGACCCGTCAGCGGATCGTTCTTTGAACCAAGTCTGGAAGACATCGCTGTGGCGAACCCTGACATAGTGATCGGACTCGGCGGAGTGCATGACGGCCTGCGCGCCAGCCTCGAGAGCATCGCACCGCTGTTCATCGTCAATCCGATCGGCGTCGACGGGATGCTCGCGCATGTCGCGGAAGTCGGAATCCTCCTCGGAATGGAAGACGAGGCCGAGCACGCGGTGACAGACTTCGTATCCCGACTTGAGGCATATGCTGCGGGAGTCACTGCAAAGAGATCCGTCATGGTGGTGTACGGGTCCGATGTCAATATCGGGGCCGATACGGTCTGCACGCCGGCCGTTGATGCGGTGGCTCGTCTAGCGGTATACCCCCCGGAGTTCTCCGGATGTGATGTCCACCAGCCGTTCCCGAGCTTCTCCGTGGAGCAGCTGCTGGGTATCGATCCCGACGTCATCTTCGTCCAGACGTACGGATTCGGGCCAACGCCCCCGGAGCCGGTGTCCGAGCAGCTCGTTGACCATGTGATCTGGAGAGAACTCGTGGCGGTGCAGAACAGCGAGGTACACGAGGTGGACTTCTTTATCTGGGGCACATCCCGAGGCATTAACGGCACGAACTTCGTGCTTGACGAGGCGATGCCGAAGATCTATCCGGAGGTATTCCCGACACCTCTGCCTTGAGTACACACCCTGGCGAGGCGGCGAGACCGGGCCGGCCCTGGTTCCTGGTGATCGTCGCTGGAGCGATACTGGTGGCGCTCGCCGCTCTCGCCATAATCCACCTGAGTACGGTCGAGCCGAGGGTGGCGCCCGGGCAACTGCCCGGCATCCTGATGGGCGAGTCCGGTGACCGGATCGAACGGCTCGTGGTCCGTGAGTTGGGGTTGCCGCGGCTGATCCTGGCGCTTTTGTCCGGCGCGGCGCTCGGGCTTTCCGGGGCCATCCTTCAGGTCGTTCTCAGGAACCCGCTGGCCTCCCCGGGGCTGCTGGGCGTGTCGGCCGGAGCATCGCTGGCCATGGCAATCATCCTGTTGCTGAACGCACCGGTGCTCTTCGCGCTTCATCCCGTCGTGGCTCTTGCCGGGGGGCTCGGCGGCGGCCTGATCGTTCTGGTGGCATCGCGGGGAGCGCGCACCCCGGTAGAGGCCGCGCTAACCGGCGTCGCGGTGGCGGCGCTCCTCAATGGGATCATCCTCGCGATAATCGGCCTCGCCGCCTCATCCGGCGCGGTGCGGATCTTCTTCCTCTTCACGGTTGGCAACCTCTCGGGGAGGACATGGGATCATGTCCAGCTCGTGTGGCCCTGGGTGCTGGCGGGGGTTCCCGCAGCCTTTATCCTCGCTCGAGGCGCCAATGTGCTCCAGTTGGACGAGGATGTCAGCTCGTCGCTGGGCATGCAGGCCAAGCGCATGCGCATGGTCTTCATCACTCTGGCTGCGTTGCTCGTGGGGAGCGTTGTGGCCGTCGCCGGACCCATCGCCTGGGTTGGCCTTCTGACGCCACACATCGCTCGCCTGATCGTCCCGCGGCCGGATGCGAGGCTTCTCTTTCCGGTGTCCACAGTGATGGGAGCGCTCTTGCTACTGGCCTCCGACGTGCTTGCCAAGGTTGTCATCTATCCGGGCGAGATTCCGGTGGGTCTGTGCACGACCCTCTTGGCCGCCCCGCTGATCCTCCTGCTCCTCCGCCGTTCAAACCTGGGATTGAGCCGATCGTGACTTCCACGCGCTCTTTCGTGGCCCTCATGGTGCTCGCCGGCGCCGGGGCTGTCGCCCTCTTCATCCTCCACCTCGGACTAGGCACCGTCTGGATCCCACCGGATCGGGTCATCAGCGTCCTGGTGAATGGAGCGACGAACCCCACGGATCAGACGATCGTCTGGGATCTGCGGATGCCTCGCGCGATTCTCGGGCTCCTGGTGGGCGGCATGCTGGGCCTGTCGGGGGCATTGCTGCAGGTCGTCACGCGCAATCGCCTCGCCGAGCCCGGGCTCACCGGCGTCTCCACGGGGGGCATTCTCGCTGCAGTCCTGTTCCTGGCGGGAATCTGGGGACTGCCACAACCCGGCCGCCTGCTTCCCTTCGTGGTGCTCGCCGGCGCCCTTGCGGGGGGCACACTGGTGCTCTTGGTGAGTACGACGCGAGGACGCATCGATCCCTTACGACTGATCCTTACGGCAGTAATCGTCAACGCCATTCTCGGATCGCTGACTGCGATCGTCATGCTGCGCTCCAATTATGCGCTTGGAAACATTCTCTCCTGGCTCATCGGGTCGCTGCATGGCCGCGTCTGGGATGACGTCTGGCTGGCACTGCCGTGGGCTGCCGTCGCCATACCGGCGGGATTGCTGGCTGCCCGCGCCGCCAACATCCTTCAGCTTGACGACGAATCCGGCCGCTCTCTCGGCCTGCCGTTGCAGCCTGCCCGGGTCGCGCTATTCGGGCTGGCCGGGGTCCTGGCCGCCGGGGCTGTGACTGTCTCCGGCGCCATCCCATTCGTCGGTCTGATGGCCCCGAACGCGGCTCGGGCGGTCGCCGGCGCTGACGCCCGCCGTGTCCTGCCCCTGGCCGCGCTGATCGGCTGCCTGCTCCTGCTGGCGGCTGACCTCGTGGCCCAATCGCTTTCCATCAAGCCGCCGATCCCCTCATCGGCCTACCGTGTGGGACTTCCCGTCGGCGCCGTGCTGGCCATCTTCGGGGCGCCACTGCTCATATACCTGATTCGACGGAGCACCAAATGAACGACATCGAACCGATAAGACTGGAAGAGGTCGGCGCCGGCTATAAGCAGCGCATCGTACTCGAAGGCCTCGACCTGGGACTGCAACAGGGCACAATTACGGCCATTGTCGGGCCGAACGGGTCGGGGAAATCCACGGTCATCCGGACCATGGCGCGGCTGCTTCCGGCGCGAAGCGGCGTCGTTCTCCTCAACGGCCGGGACATCCGTAGCTTCGGATCTCGCGGCATCGCCCGCCTGGTATCCGTCCTCCCCCAATCTCCATCCAGCCCACCCGGACTGACGGTTCGCGAACTCGTCGAGTTGGGCCGCTTTCCTCACACCGGGCTGTTCGGGCGGCACGGCGCCGAGGGCAAACTCGCCGTGGAGTCCGCCCTCGCGCTCACGGGTTTGAGCAGTTTCGCGGAGCGTCCCGTGGACGAACTCTCCGGAGGCGAACGCCAGCGCGCCTGGATCGCCCTCGCTCTCGCTCAGGGCGCCGGCACCCTACTTCTGGACGAGCCGACCACATTTCTCGACGTCCGGCATCAGTTCGAGGTTCTCGACCTCGTTTCCTCCCTGTGCACGAGCGGCGGTATGACGGTCGTAATGGTGCTCCACGACCTTCTGCATGCCGCAAACTATGCGGACCGGGTCGTGGTGGTGGACAGTGGCAGAATCGTGGCGGACGGTGCGCCTTCCGCCGTCCTCAACGTCGAACTGATGCGGTCGGTGTTCGGCGTGACAGCGAAGATCTTCACCGACCCCGAATCCGGTGAGATGATCTGCCTACCGATCGGCCCCGGTAGGAGTTGATCTCCGGTTCGAGCAGGCCACCCTCGTCAACGCCTGTTCTCACCAGCGAACTCGTGGCGGAGCCAGCCTTGTTGAGCAAGGTGCAGCCAGAGAGGCGGCAGGCCGGAGAGATGGCGCTTTCCCAGTTGCGGAAGTGTGGCGGGCAGAACTCGACCGGTCGATGCCAGCGAGCCGGTCAGACGATGTGGCGACTACTGGCCCAGTGGGCCAGTTCGTAGCGGCTGGACAGTTGCAGCTTGCGCAGCACCGCCGAGACGTGCGACTCCACGGTCTTGACGCTGATGAAGAGTCGCTTGGCCACCTGCTTGTAGGGATAGCCGCGGGCGATGAGCCGCAGGACCTCCTTCTCACGGGAGGTGAGTTGGTCCAGTTCCGGATCGGACGGTGGGGGTACATTCGCTGCGAACTTATCAAGGACGAACCCGGCCAGCATGGGAGAAAACACCGCATCGCCCTCGTTCACCCGCCTTATGGCGTCCGCCAGTTCGTCGGGTCCGATGGACTTGGTGACGTATCCCCTGGTGCCCGCCCGGATCATGGCGATCACGTCCTCGGCCGCGTCCGACACCGAGAGAGCCAGGAACTTGATCTCGGGGTTGGTCTCTCGCAGGTTCTCCACCACGGCGAGGCCCCCTCCTCCCGGCATGTGGACATCCACAAGGGCCACGTCCGGGGGGTCTCGCCGGAGTGCGTCGATGGCCTTGTCGACATCCCGGGCGGTGCCGCTGAGAGCTATCCCGTCGCGACCGGCCAGTTCCGCCTTCACTCCCGAGAGGAACAGCCGGTGGTCATCGACCACGAATACCCTTATCACGGGACCTCCCCAGCCAGTCGAAGGTGTACTTCGGTCCCCTCGCCGAGTTCGGAGGAAACGGTTGCGCTCCCGCCATGGTTTTGCATCCGGCCTACTATCGACTCGGCTATGCCACGGCGGTCTGCAGCGATCCGGCTGGTGTCGAAGCCCCGGCCCAGATCCGAGATCCAGACATCGGCTGAGCCCGCGGTCACCTCGGAGTAGACCGACACCAGGTCGGCGCCCGAATGGCGGGCTGCGTTGGTTACAGCCTCGCCCGCAGCCGCCACCATGGCACGGACGCGGTCGTCGACCGGCCGGTCACCGACCGTAACGAGTTCCACCGGAACGTCGAAGGTTCTCTCGATGCGATCCGCCTCCTTCTGCAGTGCCCGGGACAATAGCTCCCGGCCGTCGGCCGGAGTCGAGTCGTACAGCCATCGGCGGAGTTCCCGCTCCTGGACGCGAGCCAGGGTCACCACCCGCCTGGGGTCGTCGGTGCGCTGGATCAGAGCGAGGGTTTGCAACACCGAGTCATGCAGGTGAGCGGCCATATCCGCTCTTTCTTCTTCCCGTATCCGCTTGCTCCGCTCGGCGCCCAGGTCGGCTACCAGCCTCCACACCCACGGTCCGAACAGCACCGCCATCCCAACTCCGGTGACCAGCACCGACAGAAGCACGGTCTCGACCGCAGGAGCGGCGCCTGCGCCCACGATCGACAGCCCCACCACCAGGAGCACGATCCCGATCACGGTGCGGCTCCGGAACCTGCCGCTGCCCGGATCAAAGATTGCCAGGATGGCCGAGCGCGGATCGATGTCGCGCCGGTCCAGGAGGAACGCAACGCCCAGAATCACCGCTGCGGGAGCCCACACCCACTCATCGCCGCTCCAGACCCCCAGGGTGCGGAGCAACAGCAGTCCGCCCAGAAACATCAGGACATACCCTGCTCTCCGCTCGGCTGAGGCCGACGGCGCCGGAGGGAGGTGTTCGATCCTGTCCAGGGTCAGTGCCCACAACACCAGGTAGAGGAGGAGACCGACACCCCAGATGAGGGTCAGCACTACAAAGGCGGCCCGCACGTACAGGTCGGTTATCCCGAGACGATCCGCAATGCCGCCCGCGACGCCCGCAATCACACGGTCCGTCTGTCGCCTGGCAATCATGTCCCCGATGCTCTGGAAGCGGGAGGAACTTGCGGTCTCCATACTGGATATTCTGCCATTGCAGGGTGGGCGCCGGCAATCGGTGAGGTACCCCTACCAGCCCCAGGGCACTCAGGGACAGACCAGGGTAATCCCCCATTGACAGATCGCCCGAGATGTTGGATGGTTAAAAGCATGAACAACGGAAACACACTGCTGTACCGCCCCGTCGAGGGCCGATGGCTGGCCGGCGTGGCGGCCGGTCTCGCTCTCCGCCTGGGAGTGACCGCCTGGATTATCCGGATCGCCTTTGCCTTGCTTTGCTTCGCGGGCGGACTCGGACTGCTCCTCTATGTGGCCGGCTGGCTGTTGATCCCGGGTGAGGGAGAGACCGATTCGATCATTCAGGGCTGGTTGGAAACAGGACAGGCCCGGCGGTGGGTGGGATTGATCATCGTCGCCGTAGCCGTCATCATCCTGGCCGACATCGCATGGTTCGTCCGGGTCGATCTGGCCCTTGCGGTAGTGCTGATCGGTGTCGGCGTGATGCTCTTCCGAGGCGATCTCGGTGGTGAGAATCGCCGAAAGGCTCCTGCCACTTCGTCTGCTCGGACAGCTCCGGCAACGACTTCACAGAGCCCGGAGACTGACGAGGAAGGAGAGTCGCCGGCGGAAACCCCGACCCCACCGGCCGAGCCCGTGCCATCGTCGCCAAGGGAGAACTCGGTGCTCGGGAGGGTGTCGGTGGGCTTCGCGGTCCTGGCACTGGGTGTGCTCGGCCTTCTCGACATGGTCATTCCGGGCTTTCATCCCGACTTCCACCACTACGTGGCTTTGGCCGTTGCTGTCATAGGACTCGGTCTGGTGGTTGGCGCCTGGTTCGGTCGCACCGGGGGCCTGATCGTTCTCGGCCTCGTCCTGGTCCCGATCCTCCTCGTCTCAAGGTTCGCGGCTGTCACGGACATCACGGAGTTCACGGCCGGGCAAGTCCACATTCGACCCGGGTCGGTGGAGATGGTGGACGACTCCTACGAACTGGGTGCGGGCGAGTTGATCATCGATCTCAGGGACGTGGACTTCGACGGGCGGACGGTGGAAGTGGATGCGGAGGTTGGAGTCGGCGAGATTCGCATCCGGCTCCCGGCAGGCGTGGCCGCCGACGTGAGCGGCCAGGTGGGGATCGGGACGATACGGGTGGGCGAAAGGGAGCATGGCGGAGTTGGAGTCGAGGGCGACTTCCTCCTCGAGGGGCCGGAGGGCATGCTTGTGCTCGACGCAGAGGTTGGTATAGGCCAGATCGTGGTGACGTCGCGGTCGGTGGACTTTGACTACCGGAGCCAGCACGAAGAACGAAGCGGATCCGGCCTGTATGAGGAACACTCGACGATAGAGGAGGGGCCATGAAGCGCCATCCACTCAATGTCTTTTCACTGTTATTCGGAATCGTGTTGATCCTGGCGGCCACCTGGACCGCATTTGCCCCCCGGGGTTGGTTGTTCGCCTCCACCCAGTGGCAGTTGGTCCTCCCCGCCGCAGCCATCCTCCTGGGCGCCGCCTTGATGAGTCCCCTGTTCACAACCAGGCGGGCCGATGGGGCTCCCGAGGATGGGACCGCGAACGAACCCGCCGGCGAGGCAACCGAGACGTAGACCGATCTCTCGTAGCATGTCTACGACAAACCAACCCCGGTCCCGCCGACCGGGGGGTGGGAGCGGATACCGCAGGAGGTCGGCGGATGCGACTGCTCGTCTTTCAACACATCGATTGTGAACACCCCGGCCGCTTGCGCGACTTCCTGGAAGCCGACGGGATCGACTGGACCGCCGTCGAACTCGACGCAGGAGAACAGATCCCGCCATTGGAGGACTACGACGCACTCTGGGTGATGGGCGGTCCCATGGATGTGTGGGATGTGGAGGAGCATCCCTGGCTCGTGCGGGAAAAGCGGGCCATCCGGCGCTGGGTGCTCGAGATGGAGCGGCCCTTCCTGGGACTGTGCCTGGGGCACCAACTGCTGGCGGATGCCCTGGGCGGCACCTGCGGTCCCCAGCGCCCGCCCGAGATCGGGATCTACTCCGTGGAACTGACGCCGGCAGGCCGGACTGACCCGATCTTCAACAACATGGAAGAGCGCCAGGTCGTGTTGCAGTGGCACTCGGTGCAGGTGGCTCAGCCGCCCGACGACGCGGTGGTGCTGGCAAGTTCCCCGGACTGCCGTGTGCAGGCGATGCGGGTGGGTCCGAGGGCGTGGTCGATGCAGTACCACGTGGAAGTCGAGGAGGACACGGTTCGCAACTGGGGTGCGGTCGAGACCTACCGCGGGGCTCTGCAAACAGCCCTGGGTCCGGGCGCAATCGACTCTCTGGCTTCCGAAGCCGACCACCACATGGAGAAGTTCGCCTCGGCGGCCGAGCACCTGTACACCAATTTCATGGCCGCGGCCGCCCGGCACGGGAGGGCATCCGACCAGGCCTGACGACTCTTGCAGGTGAGGGCGCGTCGGGGTCCCTCCCGGTTCATCGGTACCGCCTGCCCGCCCCGTCGAGAGCACGCTTCTCGACCTCACGGAATTGCAACTCCCAGTGAGGACACAGCGGCACAAGATCCTGGGACTCTCTGACGATGGTCATGGGGGCAGGCTCCTTTTGCAAAGGAGAGTGCGCCGACCGGTCAGAGCAGGTCGGCGTAGGCGTCCGAGGTTTGCCGGTCGAATGCCACGAATATGGTTTCCGTGACATTGGTCGGGGTGGCTCGGACCGTGTCGACCGCGATCGCAGCGGCTGCCGTGACCGGATAGCCGTAGACACCGGTGGAGATCGCCGGGAAGGCAATGGTGCCGGCGCCGACCTCGTCGGCTCGGGCCAGTGACTCCCGGTAGCAGGAGGCCAGCAACTCGGGCTCCCCCTGGCTACCACCCCGCCACACAGGCCCCACGGTGTGGATGACCCACCGGGCGGCGAGGTCGAAGCCGGGGGTCGCCTTGGCCTGTCCGGTCTCACAGCCTCCCAGGGTGCGGCAGTATTCGAGGAGTCGCGGTCCGGCGGCGTCATGAATGGCGCCGTCAACACCGCCGCCGCCGAGAAGGGTGGTTTTGGCCGCGTTCACGATGGCATCGACATCGAGTCTGGTGATGTCGCCCCTGACAAGAGCGAGGCGCGGACCCGGTGATTCGATCCCGGCTGGGGTCATGAGGGGTGCCGGAGACCACTGGTCACCGGGGGCGGTACAACAACTCCCCCCTGCATCACCATGCGCATTCTTCGCAGAGCCCGGATGTCGCGTAGCGGGTTCCGGTCCACAACAATGAGGTCCGCCTCCTTGCCCGCCTCGATGGCGCCCACCACATCTCCCAGACCGACGGCTTGCGCGGCGACCGACGTTGCGGAGCGGATGACATCCTCCGGGCTCATACCCGCCTGGATCTGTAGTTCCAACCCCAGGCAGTAGTCGCCGAAGGACTGGATGGCGTCGGTTCCGGCCACGATGGAGACGCCCCAATCCGACCAGAGCCTCCCCAGAAACTCCACCTGCTTTTCGCATTTGACGTGCAGATCCTCCAGGCGCCGTCTCTCCTCCGGAGTCAGGGGATGACCCTGCTCCCGCCTCGCCAGCAGCCTTTCCCGCTTCCGATAACCGGTCTGGACCGTGGGGCTGACCCGGACACCCTGGCGGGCGATGCGTTCGGCGATCCACGGGTTGAAGCGGTAGGAGCCGTCGGGCTCTATGAAGGTGGCGTGCTCGATGGAGTCCACGCCCGCGTCCAGGGCATTCACGATGCTCTGGGTGGCTATACAGTGAGCCGTGGTGGGCCTGCCCAGGCTGTGGGCCTCGTCGACGATTGCCCGCAACTCCTCCACGCTGTAGGAGGGGCGGCGGTTGTCGGTGCCGGCGGTGCCGCCGCCCGAGGCCATGATCTTGATGAAGTCGGCGCCGTCCTGGACCAGGTGGCGCACAGCTTTCCTGACGCCCTCCACTCCGTCCGCCTCCTGGTTGCACCACCAGAAGTGGCCGCCGGTGACCGTAACCGGGCGGCCACTGAGCAGCAGTCTCGGCGCCAGCGCCACTCCCTGGCGGACGCCCCGGCGCAGGTCGAAGGTGATCCGGTTGCGAGCGCCGCAGTCCCGCAGGGTTGTGACCCCGGCGCTCAGGTGTATGTGGGCATTGCGAGCGGCTCGCAGGAGCATCACCTCATCGGAGTCCCGTTCGATGACCTCCTCGTAGGTCATGTCCATCGATAAGCCCTGGCAGCAGGTAGGCGTCGCGGTGGTCCAACTCCTGCACATCCGGTCCCCGGGGCGCCTGCACTGTCTCCTCCGGACCGGCGGCCACGATCCGGGATCCGTTCACCACTACGATGGCGTTCTGGACGGGTGGAGCCCCCGTACCGTCGATGAGGGCCCTAGCCCGGATGACCTTTTGCACGCTGAGTAAGAGTTCCCATGGCTTTGCAGCTAGACCATACAATCGTTCCCGCCCGCGACAAGGTGAAGGCGGCGAAGTTCATCGCCCGCGTCTTCGGAGTCGACTACCAGGGGACCTGGGGACCCTTCGCACCTGTCAAGGTCAACGACACCTTCACGCTTGACTTCGCCGAAGCCGACGAGCCCCACTCCAATCACTACGCCTTCCTTGCTTCGGACGAAGAGTTCGATGCAGTGCTGAAGCGGGTCAGGGACGAGGGCATACCTTTCGGGAGCGGACCCGGATCCCGGACGGACGGAAGGATCAACCACCGCCACCGGGGCCGGGGGTTCTACTTCGACTGCGAGGACGGGCACGTGTGGGAGGTCATCACCCACACGTACATCACCGACTGAGCCCGTCCGGCTACCCGGGGGTTCTCCGGGGGAACCCGCTACCTGAGTTCTCCCTTGTGCCGGCCTCGGGGATCCGCCGATCCGAATCCACCGTAGCCCGGGACCGGTGGCAAGAGCCTGCAACCGGTCCCGGCTCAGATTCCCCGTTCCGGGTCCCCCTCAGCTGGCGAGAGCCTGCCGGGGACCGCCCACTACCAGCGTGTCGTCGTCGATGATGTTGACGTCGCATCCGATCGTCGTGCCCGAATCCACCTGCTCGGGGGTGAAATAGAGGAGGATGGCAAAGGCCTCGTCACCCTCACCCTGGCGGTCCTGCACGGTCGCGAACCTGAGAGAACCGGGGTTGGGGGTGTTGTAGAGTCCGTCCCTGGCAACATAATCGGAAGTTCCCGCCGTTCCCGGTTCGAACTCCAGGTAGAACACCATCCTGCCCGAGAGATTGTCTGATGCGACCTGGACCTCGAAGGACCGGCCTTCCCGAACATCCACGGGACAGTTGTCAAAGAAAACTCCCCGGACAGTGCCGTCATCGGCCCTCGCCGTGCTGACGAATCCGACCAGGATGAGCCCCACGAAGGTGGCAAACATGATGGCAAACGCCGCCCGGGTGGTAGCCCGGTCAGGGTTGGCCTTCTTGACTCTGTACGCACACACAGTGTCGCCTCGCTTCCTTGCTTGGAAAGCG
>CAYWGY010000013.1:15819-20055 GCA_964458055.1 uncultured Acidimicrobiaceae bacterium
TGCGTCATCGGGACTTCGAGACGCGACCGGAGCCCTGCCGCGCTTTGCCGGACGAAAGGAACTCCATGATCGGCATTGCTTGCGAATAGCAATAGTCATGGTTTCCATATAACGAAAGCTATGTCGGCGCCGGATTAATGCAGGGGGAATAACGCGGGTGCGCGCCTGTCCCTGTTCCGGCTGGTGAAGCCGACGGCCGGAAGTCCGTGTCTAGAAGGGAAAGTCCACGGCGTGGGTCAGGAACCGCACGTAGGGAACAGAGAGACGGCAGAGTCGGGCATATTCCTCGAGAAACCCCGGAGAGGTCACGTCATCCTCATCCAGGGAGATCCAACCGATGTGGTCCTTTCTTCTCAGGTCTTCCACCAGGGGGTGGTCCGCGGGAAAACCTCTGGGAGCCCTCTTCAATGATTGCCCGACAACCGAGAATTCGCTCCGGAAACCCGGGTCCCCCGAGGCGCGCACCCATCCATCGGGGTCGGCTACGATGGCGCTGCGGATTTTGGTGAGGCTCGGCATGGCGGGGCTCCACACTCCCACCCCCACGCCGACTTCCCCGGGAGCCAGGTGGAGATAGAAGCCGGGCGCATGGGCGTTCCTGTGCGCCTCATGCCGGAAATGCGCCGCCGCCTGGGTCTTGTAAGGACTCTTGTCGCTGCTGAACCTCACATCTCGATAGATGCGGAACATCGAACCCCCGTTGGCGCGGGGATCGGCCACGAAGTGTTCGCTGATGGCATGCAGGTGTGGCCCGAAGTCCTGAATGAAGGAGATCAGCGGCTCCTTGACGTGGTGTTCGTATCTTTTCTTGTTGGCGTGGAACCACTCTCGATTGTTGTTCTCCGCCAGGTCCACCAGAAACTCGAAGAGTTCCGGGCCGAAGTGGCCGGCACTGTCATTGGCGCTCATCACGGTCCCGGAATCGTACCTCCCCCACCCGGTTCTGCTCCATCGGCCCGGAGAGCGGCCATGTTCGTGGGGGAGGACGCTTGAATGCGCCAACTCGAAACCACTATTCCCCGACCGCCATAACCTACAGAGAGAATGACATCCTACGGCCCTCAACAAAGCCGGTCCCGCGGGAAGTGGTGGCTCCTGGCTCTCGTCCTGGTGGCCGGACTGGGCCTGGCCTTCAACTCCCTTATCAACACCACCCGAGCCGAGACAACCCTGGCCGAGCAACTTCACAGTCACACCATCACCCTTGATCGGGCAGCCCGATCCTTCGTCAGGCTGATCGAGCAGATCGACAACCCCGATCGTTCCGAACTGGCTTCGATCATCACACAGTCAAAGGACTCGATTGACGCGGTGGCAGCCGCGCTGGAGGACATGACGGGACCTCTCGGAACCCCGGTTGCGCTCCTGGGAGTCGCCCTGGACCTCTGGGACGAGGGATTGGCAGGCTTCGAGGAGGGCTTTTTGTCGGCAGTGGACGACCCCTTCAACTACATCGTGGAGGAGCAACTCACAGCCGCGCTGGTCAGCCTGCGGGGAGGCGACCGTATCTACCAGGTGTTCTTGGAGAGGGCGGCGGAGGATCCCGACATACAGGCATTCTCGGACTTCCGCAGCGTGGTGTTCCTGCCTTCGAGCTATCCGGTCGTGGATACCGCCCAGTTCCTCACCACCTATGCTCGATTGTCCCGGCCCTCGCTGGAGTTCAACACCGATCTCGCCATCGAGCAGATCACTTCCCACCCCGAGTGGATCCCCGATCTCGACGGTAGGCCGGTCATCGTCCCCACCGACAACTTCGACCTCCTGGTGGTGGTGGCGAACCGGGGGAATGTCGAAGTGACCCAGGAAACGTCGTTGGAGCTGACCGTCTGGCCGCCCGGAGAGGCAATCCAGACGCGGGTACTCCCCGTGCCCATCCTGGCGCCGGGAGACAAAACCACGGTCACCTTCTATGATTTGGTGGTCGTGCCCGACACGGCCTACCAGGTGGAGGTGCGGTTGAGTTACATCGAAGGCGATCAGAGTCTCGATGACAACAGCTACGGATTCACCCTTCACGTCGGCGGGTGAGTATCTGGATATATCCCTCTCGTCCCAACCGGTAGCATTTTCCCCGAATGCTTGACACAGCCCTGCTCCGCGCCTCCCCCGAGACCATCGGTCGCTCCATGGCCCGCCGCGGGTTGGAAGTCCCCCTTGATTCTCTGGTCGACACCGAGGCGAGGATTCGCGGACTCAGGCACGAAGCCGATCAACTCCGCGCCTCCCAACGCACCCTGGGCAGGGAGATCGCCCGCCTGAAGGGCGACGAAAAACGCCGGGCCATCGGCCGGGCAACCGCGCTCGCCGCCAGGATCAAGGAGATGAACACCGAGGTCGGAGAACTCTCCGACCGTTTCTACGAACAGTGGCACACTCTCCCGAATCTGGTCGATCCCAGCGCCGCCGAGGGACTCACCGAGGAGGACTCACATGAAATCAGGCGGGTGGGGGAACGTCCCGTCTTCGACTTCGACCCCGGGAGCCACGAGACACTGGGCGAGAGCCTGGACGTGATCGACACCAAGAGGGCTGCCAAGATGGCGGGATCGAGATTCGGTTACCTGAAGGGAAAGGCCGCCCTGCTGGAGTTCGGGTTGATCAAGTGGTCGATGGACCACCTGGTCGAGGCAGGACTGGTTCCCATGGTCACACCCGTGCTGGTCAGGGAGATGGCGCTCTTCGGCACGGGGTTCTTTCCCGGAGATCGCCAGCAGGTCTACGAGATCCCCGCCGACGAGTTGTTCCTGGCGGCAACCTCGGAGATCAGCCTGGCGGCCTACCACGCCGACGAGATACTGAATCCCGACCAGTTGCCCATCAGATACGCCGGGTTCTCGAGCTGTTTCCGGCGGGAAGCCGGTACTCACGGCAAGGACACCGGCGGGATCTTCCGGGTCCACCAGTTCGACAAGGTGGAGATGTTCTCTTTCACCCGTCCCGAGGACTCCCAGGCCGAGCACGAACGGATTCTCGGGCTGGAAGAGAAACTGGTCCGGGAGTTGGAACTGCCCTACCGGGTGGTGAACGTGGCCGCCGGCGACCTGGGCGCCTCGGCCGCCAAGAAATACGACATCGAGGCCTGGTTTCCCTCCTGGAACGCCTACCGGGAGATAACCTCGTGCTCCAACACCACCGACTACCAGGCGAGACGGCTCAGGATACGGATGAGAACCCCTGGAGGAAACCGCCTGGTGCACACCCTCAACGGCACCGCGGTGGCCATCGGCAGGGTGATCATCGCCATACTCGAGAACCATCAGCAGGGAAACGGATCGGTGAGGATGCCCGAGGCTCTCCACCCCTACCTGGGTTTCGACCGGATCGATCCGCCCTGACAGTCACCGGCACGTGACCGAACTCTCCCCCGATCGCATCTTCTCTCGAATCCACCGGCGCTACGACCGCCTCAACCGTCTTCTCTCCATGGGCCGCGACCAGGCTTGGAGGCAACGGGGGGTCGACTGCCTGCCGGACGGTCTGATCCTCGACCTGGGAGCGGGAACCGGGGTGGCCCTGCCGCTGTTCAACTCCCGCCAGCAGGTGGTGGCCCTCGATCCGGCATGGCCGATGCTGGCCGCCAATCCCGCATCCGTGCGGGTGGTGGGCAAGGGAGAGCGACTCCCGTTTGCGGACAACACCTTCGACGGCATCTTCTCCGCATTCGTGTTTCGAAATCTCCGGTCCGTCGACGAGACGCTGTCGGAGGCGGCCCGGGTGCTCCGCCCGGGGGGGATGATGGTGGTGGTGGACGCGGGAAGGCCGATCGGCGCCCTGGCAAGAGTGGTGCATAGGGTGGGAACCGCAGCCTTTGCCCCCCTGGTGGGGATGCTGGCCGGCGCGGTCCGCGAGTACTGGTACTTCCATCGCTCCATGGACAAACTCCCCCACCCAGAGGCTTTGTATGCCGACCGTCCCCTGAGGGTGGACAGTCTCTGGCGGATGGGAATCTTCGGAGGGGTCTATGTCGCGGCGCTGCGCAGGTCCCAACCCTGACGAACCCACCAACCCGGCGCAGAGAACCGTGATGATCCCGGAGCCCTTTTGCGCTCCTGCCGCCGGGCGAGCTAGTCCCTGATCGTCAACATCTCTCCCAGGGTCACCGTGTATGAGCCGGTGTTTCCGCTGCTTTCGTGCGGGGTTCCAACCACAACGTAGTAGGTGCCCGAGAAGATGTGGTCTTCCATGAAGACGATAGGAGAGCGGGCGGCATAGCCCCACAGGTACCCCTCCTCA
>CAYWGY010000013.1:20065-22931 GCA_964458055.1 uncultured Acidimicrobiaceae bacterium
ACCGAAAGCCGGTACCAGCCTGTCTCGGGGATGACCAAGCGGAAGACATCCCGATCGTCCATGGATTCGATGCCCGTGCGAGGTCTCAACACATCTCCGCGTTCTGCCGCCGATACCTTCCAATCCCAGGCATTCAGCACCGGATCATCGGGATCGACATCGGAATCGATCCTTCCCACAGCCGACTCTCCAGGTCGGATGACCGCGGAGGGATCGGTCCGGTAGTCGTCGGCATGATCGTCGGCCCGAACGGAAATGGTGTAGAAACCCAGGCCCCCACGGTCCTGTTCACCCGAACCTACTGCGATTCCGTAGCTACCGTCCCGGTCCGGCCTGAGGAAGGCCCGGGCTGAACCTAAGACGAACCCTCCGGCGTCGTGTTCTCCCAGAACCTGCTCGCCATCGGAACCCACCACCTCCAGGATGCTCGGATCCGGCAGGTAACCCTCCACATACTGGAGGTCTCCTCCTCCGCCGTCTTCACTGATCGGCATGAAAGCCATCATGCTCTTCACTTCGATTATGTAGCTCTCGGTTGCGATAGCATCGAACCTGTACCAGTCCCGGCCTCCATCCTCCCGGGTCAGTTCACCGTTCAGCGCTTCTGAAACTCCCACCCCGATGGCTGTGGCGGTGTCGAGTTGGAAAGAGCCGGAGTCACCTTGTACTCCGGTGCCTTTCCCGACAGGATCCCGGACGGATGAGAATCCACCGAGATAGCCGTTGCCGACCCGAACTGCGGCAGCAACATCCGGAATCTGGGAAACACCGCCTGCCGAAGCGGGAGCAGCGGAAAGGACGGCGAGCAGCGTAACCGCGGTGGCTACCCCGAGCCGTACAGAGGCACCACCATGTCTCCTTCGGATGACCGGCCTATTGCTCCTCATCCCTACCTCCATTGGTCGGGCTGCATGCAACCGACCCTAAGGCAGGCAGAGGTATATGCGGGGTTGTTATGGTGCCGCTCACCAGTTTCGATCTCTTTTCGGCGATGACCGCACGGGATAATCGGAGAACTCCTTCGAAGCAAGGGAGTGATGGCCGATAGACCGATGTGATCGGCCGCCAAGGCCGGATTGTCGGCGAGGATGCGGACAAGCCGGAATGACCGGTCATTGTGCCAAATGTCCCGGTCGACCGGTTCCGGACCAGATAAGGCGTGCACCCCGCTTTCGGGCTCGAAGCCCTCGGGGGGACAGCAGGCCGCTAGCTCGGACCAGGCGCCCCCGCGGCGCCCGGACAACCCGCTTAGGGCTGCTTCCTTCCGGACCTGACCCGGTTCACGACCATCCCGGCTCGCGGGACCCGGTCGTCATCACCGCGCTCCTGCCTCCTAACCCGGGACTCGGCGCCCTCGAGCGGGGAGTTCGGCCCCGCATGTAGAGGATTTCAGGTTCAGGGAACCCCTAACGCCCCGCTTAGCACGCCACCACGACCTTAGCACAACCTCGGGCGAGCATCTCAACCGTTATCGCCGCCTCTCTTGGTGCTGAAAAAGGCCCTGAGCAATTCCGCGCTCTGGTCGGCGCCCACGCCGGCCACGATGTCGCACTGGTGATTCAGACGGCGGTCGCCGGGAATGTTGTACAGGCTCCAGGCAGCGCCCGCCTTGGGATCGGCCGCGCCGTAGACGATCCGCGCCAGCCTGCCGGAGACCGCCGCTCCCGCGCACATGGAACAAGGCTCCAAGGTGACATACAGCGTGTATCCCAGCAGCCGCCATGAACCAAGACGACGGGCGGCCGCCGACAGCACCAGCACCTCGGCGTGGGCGGTCGGGTCCTGGCGCTCTTCCCGCCGGTTGTGGTCCGAGGCCACCACTCTCCCGTCGGCATCGACTATGACCGCTCCCACGGGCACGTCGCCATGAACCGGCGCTCTGACCGCCTCGGCCAGCGCCAATTCCATGAATCGATGGTGGGCCGCCGCGTCCGGCATTTTCTCGGGTTTCCTCTCTCGTGCTGCTTGCTAAAGTTCGGGGCGAACCGAGCATTCTAGAACTGCCAATTATGGATACCGGAGGGATCGCATAGTCTGGTCTAGTGCGCGGCACTGGAAATGCCGTTGGGGGTGATCACCCCCTCGTGGGTTCAAATCCCACTCCCTCCGCCGGCGCAGGAACGTAACACCCGTTCCGGCGCCTGACAAAAAAGGAGAGGTGGCCGAGCGGTCGAAGGCGCTCGCCTGCTAAGCGAGTAGGGGGTTGATAGCTCCCTCGAGGGTTCAAATCCCTCCCTCTCCGCCTTGGCCTCTGGTCCTTTTAGGCCCGATCATGTGGTCCATTTAGCGTTTCAGGGGCGGGTTTGGCTGGTTTGGGGGGGGTTTCGAGGGTGCCGGCGGGTGTTTTGGACTACCCGAGGGGCGCGGTGGGGTGGTCTAGTGGGGTGGTTTGCTTTTTCGGGCGCGGCGAAGCCGACGGCAGTGGCCGTCGGCGCTTGGGGGGAGGGTTGTGGGGGGTTTAGGGCGGCGCGCGGGGTGAGAGCGCCCCGGTGAGGTGCTGGTCGGGACCGGTGGAGCGTCGGCTGGTTTTAGCGGGCGGTTGGTCGTGTCCGTTTTGACGGTCGTTCTTTGACACTTTTCGGTTTTTTTGAGGTTGTGGGCGATAGCGATGGCCAGGGCGCCGAGGGTGTGAGCCGCAAGTCCGAACGCCCGAACCCATCCGTGTTGCAGTCCGCCTTTGTCGTTGGTCTGTGAGAAGGTGTTCTCGCTGGTATTCCGCCGTCCGTAGCTTTTCTTCTGGGCGGGGGTGCCGTACGGGGCGACCTGGAAGGTGTCGAGGTCTTCGCCTTTGATGCTGACCATGCCGTCGCAGCAGTATTCGCGGTCGATGTTGCCTATGTGCGGGATCTTGCGGTTGGGGTTGGGG
>CAYWGY010000014.1:0-22766 GCA_964458055.1 uncultured Acidimicrobiaceae bacterium
GCGGATGAGACTGCCCTGGCTGGCGCTCAACCTGTTGCTGGCGCTGGTGGTGGCCTTCGTCATCGAGCGCCAGACCGGGATCATCTCGGCCGAGCCGGTGCTGGCGGCGCTGATGCCGGTGGTGGCGCTCCTGGGCGGCAACGGGGGCGTGCAGAGCCTGGCGGTGGTCATCCGCTCGATGGCGGTGGGGGACCTGCCCCGGGCTCGCATCTGGACGGTGATCAGGCGCCAGGTGAGCATCGGAGTGCTCAACGGCGCCTTCCTGGCTCTGGCCGCCATGGGTCTCACCATCGCTCTTCTGTCGCTGGAGATCTTCGCCTCCAACTCCAGCGCCACCCGGGTGGCGGTGGTGGTGGGCCTGGCTGCGCTGGCAAACCTGACCATCGCCACCCTGGCCGGCACCGGGATCCCGCTGGCGCTGCGCCGCCTGGGATTCGACCCTGCACTGGCGGCCAGCATCTTCTTGACCCTCATCACAGACGTGGTCGGCTTCGGCGGTTTCCTGGTGGTGGCCGCCGCGCTCCTCTGAGGACGCCTCCTCCCACTCGCTCCACAGGACGAGCCGGTGAAACCTCGCGAGAAAAACTCGGAAGATTCGCCCCCCTGAAGGCTTGACTTCTGTCACAGCCCCGGCACACACTTGGGAGTACAGACATCGGGGTGCGTTCCGGACAGCTCCGATCATCAACCCCGTTGAGTCCACCGGACCCAGGTCCGCGGGGCCAACGGACACGAGCCGACGACCTGGCCTCCGGCTCGGGCAGGCCACCGCGCCCGCCCGGGCCGACCTCACCCCGGACAGGCGGAGGCGGGTCGGGAGGGTAAACCCAAGGTTTGGAGGCCTCGATGGCGGGCGGCGGCTCGGCGGCGAAGGCAACGGCGACCCGGCTTATCAGACCCGCCGGGCGATCAACTGAGCGATGGGTTCCCGGCGGACCGCCCCGGGACCGGCGCCGGCGGCATCGGCGGAGTCCGCTCCGAAAGACCGCGGTGGCGCACGGAGGTGGCGTGGTTGTTGCGATGGCGGTCGTCCCCACCGCATGGGTGGTGGTGACGATCACCGCATCGTCGTCTACTCAGGCGGCCGTCGGACTTGTGAGGAACATCCCGAGAGACTCCGGGCAACCGAGCGCATTACTCGCTGCTCGCTGGGGCCCTTCTCAGGAGCGCTCGACGTCTCGGGCGACCCGTCGGCGGAAGGCGGCGATCAACTGTGCGGTGACCGGACCGGCCGAGAAGCTGTGGTCGTCGATGGCCACCACGGACGTCACCTCCCGGGTGGTGCCGATCACCATCACCTCGTCGGCAGAGAGCATCCGGTCCAATCCGAAACGTCCCTCCCGGTGCGGTATCTGCTCTCGGACAACCAGGTCGAGCACCACCCTGCGGGTGATGGAGTCGAGGATCAGGAGATCCAGCGAGGGCGTCTCCCACACGCCGTCGACCACCCAGGCCACCGAGAAGACCGGACCCTCCAGCACGGTGCCGTCGTCGGAAACCAGCACCGCCTCGTCGAATCCCTCCTTCTGAGCGCGGCGGGTGGCTGCCATGTTGGGCGCGTACGAGAGGGTCTTCCCGCCGGCGAGGTCCCACTTCCTCCCGGCCGAGTGCCAGGGGGCGGTCATCGACTTGAGGGTTATTCGGTCCGCCCGGTAGGGGACCTCCTGCCACATCACCACGCACAACTCCTCGCCCGGGCGCTGTCCCCGGCCGAGCATCACCCTCACCAGGCCCTCGGAACCGCAGGCGGCCACCTGCTCCACCCAGGAGTCGAGTCGGGCGCGCTCGGGCACCTCGAGGTCCAGCATCTCGGCGGACCGTTCCAGGCGGTCGAGGTGGGGACCGGCCTCGAAGGCGTGACCTCCGTAGACCCGCATCACCTCGAAGCAGCCGTCGCCGCGCTGGATGGTGGGGCTGTCGACCGGAAAGACCATCGGACCCGATGGCTCTCCGTTGACGAGAATGAGATCGGGTTCCATCAGCGGTTCCACCTGCTGGTCACCGGACGGCGTCTCTCCCGTCCCAGCGCCCTGGTGGTCACCTTGGGACCGGGCGGCGACTGGCGGCGTTTGTACTCCGATCGCTCCACCAGGCCGACCACGCGGGCAACCATGGCGGGATCATGCCCGGCCGAGGCTATCTCGGCGATCGAACGATCCGAGTCGATGTACATTTCCAGCACCGAATCCAGATCATCATAGGGTGGCAGCGAGTCGGTATCAAGCTGGCCGGGCCGCAGTTCGGCAGACGGCGGCTTGGTGAGAATGCCCTCGGGAATCTGTGAGCGGAGGCGGTTGCGCCAGTGCGCCAGCCGGTACACCCAGGTCTTGTAGACATCCTTTATGGGAGCGAACCCGCCCACCATGTCGCCGTAGAGAGTGGCGTAGCCCACCGACATCTCCGATTTGTTGCCGGTGGCGAGCACCACTCCACCGTGGCGGTTGGAGAGAGCCATGAGAATGGAACCCCGCGCCCGCGCCTGGAGGTTCTCTCCCGCCACTCCCCAATCGCCTCCGCCCATCACCGGCGAGAGCGTGTCCGAAAAGGCCCGGTGGACCCTCTCTATGGGGACCATGTCGAAGCGGGCGCCCAGATTGGCGGCCAGCATCTTGGCGTCGGTCTTGGAGTGCTCGGAACTGTAAACCGACGGCATGGAGACGCCCCACACGCGGTTGGGTCCCAGAGCGTCGGCGGCCAGGCAGGCGGTGACCGCCGAGTCGATCCCTCCCGAGAGGCCCACCACCGCCGAGTCGAACCCGTTCTTTCGCACGTAGTCGCCGGTGGCCAGGGTGAGAGCCGACCACATCTCCTCCTCGGCCGCCATCCAGGCGTCTGCCGGCCGGAGGGGCCGCCGGCGCTCTCCGGGCAGGGGGACATCGACCACGAAGAAGTCCTCGCGAAACTGCGGAGAGCGGTGGATCACCGAGCCGTCGGCGGACACCACCATCGAAGCGCCGTCGAAGACCAGGTCGTCCTGGCCTCCCACCAGGTTCAGATACACCACCGGCACCCCGGTGGTCCGGGCGCGGTCTGTGACCAGGCGTTCGCGTTCGGCGGCCTTGCCCAGGTGGTAGGGGGAGGCGTTCAGGTTCACGATCACCCCGGCGCCCGCCGCGGCCGCACGCTTCCAGGGGCCGTCGGGCACCCACAGGTCCTCACAGATCGAGATGCCCACCGCGGTGTCACCAACCTCCCAGACCGGACGCTGGTCCTCGCCGGGATGGAACCACCGCTTCTCATCGAAGACCCCGTAGGTGGGCAGGTGCTCCTTGCGATAGATCCCCCGTATCCGCCCGCCCGACAGGACGGCGGCGGCGTTGGCCACCCTGTCCGAAGCGGCGTCGACCCCTCTCGGGGTCTGTCCCGCCGGAGATGAGTCGTCCAAGAAGCCCACCACCACCGTGGTGCGGCGGGTGCGCCCGGCCAGGCGAGAGAGCACCCGGCGGTTGGCCTCGAGGAAGTCCCCGCGCAGCGCCAAGTCGTCGGGCGGGTACCCGCTCACCGCCAGTTCCGGGAAGACCAGGAGATCTGCTCGCTGCTCTTCGGCGCGGTCGATGGCGCCGGCCATGCGCCGGCCGTTGCCTTCGGGGTCTCCGACCACCAGGTTCAGTTGGGCGCCTGCAATCCGAATCGGCATCACCCCAAGGATACGGAGGTCGACCGGGCGAGGGTTCACGGGTTCACTATGTTGGCCTTGCATGAACCTCGCCGTCTCCGCTCCGAAGGTCCTCTGATGCCACCGGTGGGCGGGCTTTCGTTCCTGAGGAGCCAGGGAGGCATGGCGGTGGCCGTCTTCGCGGGAGGGTCGGCGGGGGCCCTGGCTCGCTACGGGCTGGGTCTGTGGCTGGAGCCGGTGGGCGGGATCCCGGTGGCGACGGTGGCCGCCAACCTGGCCGGGTCGGCGATCCTGGGGGTGCTGGCCGGCCTGAGCGCGGGGAGGGCCGGTCGGGGGGTTGCTTGGGCGCTCCTGGGAGTGGGGTTCGCCGGGGCTCTCACCACCTTCTCCACCTTTGCCTGGGAGAGCCTCGGGATCCTCGGTGAACGGGGACCGGCGGTGGCGGCGCTGTATGCGGCAGGCAGCATCGTCGCCGGGCTGGTGGTGGCCCACCATTCGCGTCTGCGGGCGCTGGCATGGTGATCCTGGGAGTGGCCCTGGCGGGTGGCGCGGGCGCTCTCATCCGGTGGCTGGTCTCGACCTGGTTCTCATCGCGGGCGCCCGGGGGTGCGGCCACCGCGGTGGTCAACCTGGCGGGCGCCCTCTGCCTGGGAGCGGTGGCGGGACTCTGTGAGGCCGGGCGGCTCGACCCGGACCTGGGAGTGGTGCTCCAAGCGGGTCTGCTGGGCTCTCTGACCACCTTCTCCACCTGGATGGTCGAGACCGTGGAGGCATCCATTGACAACCGTGCGGCCCTTTGGCGAAGAACCGTGCCGGTGACACTGGCGGGCATGGCGCTGGTGTGGACGGGTGCTCTCTGGGCCGGCGTCTGAATCGCCTTGGGGACCGTTTGTCTCTGTGGTGGTCCGTACCGGACGCCGTTTTCGGGGTCCCTTTCTCCTTGCGATAGCCTTTCGGGGATGACATCTGCCATCCTGATCCAAAAGGCGGTCCGGGACGTCATGGACGAGGTGATCGCCGTTCGCCGGAGCATCCATCGCCATCCGGAACTGGCCCACCGGGAGCACCGCACCACCGCGTTGTTGGCCGAGGCGCTGTCCGGCCACGGGATCGCTCCGCGGGTGCGCATGCCCTCGGGAACAGGCCTGGTGGCAGAGGTGGGGTCGGGCGCTCCGCTGGTGGCGTGGCGGGCAGACCTGGACGCACTGCCCATCCAGGAGCCCTTGTCCAAGGCCTATGGCTCCGAGAATCCGGGCGTGATGCACGCCTGCGGGCACGATGCCCATGCTGCCATCGCCCTGGGAGTGGCGGCTGCCCTCTCCAGGCTGGGAGTTGCGGGGAGCGTGCGTTTCATCTTCCAGCACTCCGAGGAGTCCCTCCCCAGTGGAGCGGGGGAAATGCTGGAGGAGGGAGTGCTGGAAGGCGTGGAGGCGATTGCGGCGCTTCACGTGGACGCCACCCTCGAAGTGGGGAGGGTCGGCTTGAAGGAGGGAGCGATCACCAGCGCCACCGACCGGGTCCGGATAGTGCTCCGGGGACCGGGAGGGCACACCGCCCGGCCGCATCTGACCGCCGACCTCCTCTTTGCCGCCGGGAAGGTCCTCTCCGAACTCCCCGGACTCCTCGGGAGGCTGGTCGATCCTCGCCTGCCCTTCTCGCTGACCTTCGGGACCATCGCAGGGGGGACGGCCGAGAACGTGATCCCCACCGAGGTGGAGATGCGGGGGACCTGCCGGACTCCCGATCCCGGGCTGCGCCGGCGCCTCCCCGACCTGATCAAACGGCTCACCGACGAGATCGTCGCTCCCACCGGCGCGGAGGCCGAGACCGTGTGGGATCCTGTCCTTCCGCCCGTCTACAACGACAGTGCCGCCGTTGCGGCTCTCCGGCGTTCGCTCACCGCGGTGCTGGGCACGGAGACGGTGGTGGACACCTTCACCTCCCTGGGCGCGGAGGACTTCTCCTACTACCTCGACCGCGTTCGGGGAGCGATGATGAGACTGGGCACCATGACGGAGGGCAACCGCAGAGACCTGCACTCTGCCTGGTTCGAGATAAGCGAGGACTGCCTGGAGGTCGGAGTCAAGGCCGGGGTGGCCTCGGTGCTGGGATTGATGTCCGAGCACATCACCGCCTAGCTCGCAGACTCAGTAGTCCAGCAGCTGGAATCCCTCCTGAGCCAGGGCCCTCCGCAGGCTGTCGGCCTCCTCGGGACGCACCGAGAGGGTGAGGACACCCCCTCCGCCGTGGGTGGCGTGACGGAGTTGGAGGTCTCTCAGGTCCACTCCGCTGATGGCCAGCGCCTGGCCCACATGGGCGATCTCGCCCGGGCGGTCCTCCAACAGCACTCCCACGCCTTCCCCCGGGGGGGCCAGTTCCGAGCGCGTGCGCCTCGCCGACTCCAACAGCGCGGAGACCCAGTCGACTTCCACCTCTTCGAGGCGCTGTGCCCAGTCGCGGAGTCCCGTCGACATGTCCATTAGCAACGCTGCCAGCGAGCGGCGGTTCGACACCAACAGGTCCGGCCACCAGTCGGAACTGGACAGGGCGATCCTGGTGAGGTCGCGGAACCCCCCCGCCACCATGGTGTTCGCCGAGGGGCCGGCCTCGGAGAGGCGGTCCACCAGAGCCGCCGCCAGCACCATGGGAAGGTGGCTGACCAGCGCCACCAGATGGTCGTGGCGCTCGGCAGGCATGCGCACCGGCTGGGCGCCCAGTGACCTGACCACCTCGGACACCGCCTCCAGGTCCTCGTCGGCGGCGTTGTCGGTGGTCAGCACCCAGGTGGCGCCGCGGAAGAGGTCGCCGCTGGCGCCGTGGGGACCCGACACCTCCCTTCCCGCCATGGGGTGGCCGCCCACGAACCTGGGCAGGTGTGAGGCCGCCTCCACCACGGGCTGTTTGATCCCGGCCACATCGGTCACCAGCGCACGGGTGCTCAACTCCGAGAGCACCGAGACGGTGACTTTCGGCGGCGAGGCCAGGATCACCAGATCGGCGTCGCCGACCGCCTCGGTCAGGCTGTTCGCGGCCGTGCCGATGGCGCCCATGGACACCGCCCGGGAGAGGTGGTGGTGATTGGTGTCCCATCCTGTCACCTCCCATCCGTTCACGGCGAGTCCGATTCCTATGGAGGTGCCGACCAGACCGGTGCCGACAACCGCGACCGATCTCATCTAGAGGGGAATGCGCAGCGCTTGTGCCATCGTCCGGATGCTCTCCATCAGCTCGGCGAACTCGGCGGGAAGGATCGCCTGGGCGCCGTCGACCAGAGCCGTCTCGGGAGAGGGGTGGACATCCACCATGATCCCGTCCGCTCCCACCGCCAGGGCCGCCCGCGCCAGGGGGTGCACCAGTTGCCTCTTGCCCGAGGAGTGCGAGGGATCGATCAGCACCGGAAGATGGGAGTTCTCCTTGAGCAGGGGGACCGCGGTGATGTCGAGGGTGTTGCGCGAGGCGGTCTCGAAGGTGCGGATGCCCCGCTCCACCATGAGGATCTCCTGGTTGCCCTCCTTGAAGATGTACTCGGCGGCGTTCAGCCACTCCTCTATGGTGGCTGTGAACCCCCGTTTGAGCATCACCGGCGTCTTGGTGCGGCCGACCTCGGTGAGCAGAGCGAAGTTCGACATGTTGCGGGTTCCGATGCGGAGCATGTCGGCATAGGCGGCCACCATCTCGACATCACGGGGGTCCAGCACCTCGGCGACGAAGGGCATGTCGAACTCCTCCCGCGCCTCCGCCAGGAGCATCAGTCCCTTCTCCTTCAATCCCTGGAAGGAAAAGGGTGACGTCCGCGGCTTGAAGGCGTCTCCCCGCAGCACGGTGGCGCCGGCCTCCTGCACCGCCTCGGCGGTCTCGAATAGGACATCCCGGGACTCCACCGCGCAGGGTCCGGCTATGGCGGTGAAAGAGCCGTCTCCGATCTTGACACCTCTCAGGTCGAGGACCGTGCTGGTGTCCTGGAATTCGCGGCTGACGAGCTTGTAGGAGCGCATCACCGGCACCGCCCGCTCTACTCCGCCGAGCGCCTCGAGGGGGAGTTGGAGTATCTGCTGGCGGTCTCCCACCGCTCCGATAACGGTTCTGAAACGCCCGACCGAGACATGGGCCTCGCAGTCTATTGACTCGAGCCGGTTGACCACCACCTCCACCTGTTCGGCGGTGGCGTCCTGCCTCATCACGATGATCATCTCTGACCCTTCTCTTGCCTGCCGCTTCTCAATGTTACGGCTCCGCGAGCCTCTCCGAACCGGGGTAAGCGGTCGTTTCGTCGTCGGGAGTGGTCGCGAAAGTATCCGGCGCGGCGGTCTGGTTTAGGTGCCATGGGTTGGGTAGTCTCTTGCCCATATGTCCATTGATATCGCCGGATTCATCCACAACGTCAAAGAACACGCCATCAAGCACGGATTCCACATCCACGACGAGCGGCACTTCGTGGAGACCTACTCGCTTCGCCAGTCCTGGGAGGTTGACCTGCATCCCGCGGAGTCCTGCAGCCTGCCGATCGACCTCCACCTGTCACTGGACGTGGAGCCGCGGGCGCTCCTGGCTCTGATCGACCGCTTGGACGAGATGGAAGAAGAGTTCACCGAACCCGAGGACATCTACCAGATGCACATGTACTTCAACTGGTCGGTCCCGCCGCTCACCAACCCTCCCGATCTCCTGGTCCTGGCCACCGACCTCGCCGGCGTGGGCAACACCTTGCTTCCCATCGAGGTACAGGCGATCGACTCCTTCACTCCGCTGGGTCCCACCTCCCAACAGCGGCTGCTGATCACCGGCACCGTGCACATCTCGCTGGTCGACATGGTGATGGGCAGAGAGCAGATGTGCGACACCCTGGAACTGGCCAAGGACGTGAGCGTCTATCTCGCCGATCACATAGAAGCCTGGGTGTAGGCCTTCGGAGTCGACCCTTTCGGGCGAGTGGCGATCTGCCATAGCCGGGGCTTTGTAAGGTAGGGTAGGAAAAAACTCGATAGTCAAGGGTTGTTTTTGTCACAGCGGTGTTGTATGTTGTTGTGATGGGGACAGGACATACCAGTGGTTGCTCTCCGGCCGGTGACGCCTCTGCGAACCGGGTGGTGGTGGTGCCGCCGACGGTTGGTGTGGAGGAGGCAACCCTCGGGGGACTGGAGAAGAGGATGCGTTCGGCCAGCCGAGCGGAGGCTCAGGCGGCGGCTCTGCGAGCCGAAGCGGCCGCCGAGTACAGCCGGCGGCTGGGGCCGAGAGCAGCGGAGAAGGCCCTGCGGGACCACTCCGGCCAGTCAGGCAGCCACTGCCGGGTGGAAGTGGAGACCGCCTTGCGACTGGCAGAACTGCCGGTGACGCGGGCGGCTTTTTCCAGAGGAGAGATCTCCTATGCCCATGCGCGGATCATCGCCAAAGCGGCCGGGCGGGGATCGATCGACGAAGGGGAACTGGTTGATGCCGCCCGGCGCCAGCCGGTGGACATCTTCGCTCGAACGGTGCGCCACCATGAACGGAAACGCTCCGGGGACGACGGGGTCTCGCGGCTGAGACAGCAACGAGAAGACCGGTGCGCTCGGATCCGGGTCGATCCCGACGACGGCATGACAATCCTGTGGGCGAGGTTCGACCCGGTCACCGGCGCTGAGGTGAAGAACATCATCTCGGCCAAGAGCAGCGAACTGTGGCGTGGCGAGAACTCAAAGGAGAGGGTGTCCGCCGGCCAGCGGATGGCCGACGCTTTGGCGGAGTTGGTGTGCCGTCCCGGGAGCGGGGATCAGCAGAGCCCGGCCATGGGAACGACCCTGTTGGTGATCGCCCACTATGACGAGGTGTTGGAACGGGTTCGTGACGCCAGACTGGGAGACGGCACTCCCATCCCGGTGCGGACGTTGAAGGAACTTGCCTGTCGGGGGCGGATCCTTCCCGCCATCTTCGACAGCCGGGGACAGCCCCTGTGGGCAGGGCGGAGCAGGCGGGTTGCCACGCCGACCCAGCGGATGCTCCTGATAGCCCGGGACGGAGGATGCATCGGCTGCGGCGCCGATCCCGCCTGGTGCCAGGCGCATCACATCATCTTCTGGCGGGCCGATGGCAGGACCGACATCGACAACATGTGCCTTCTCTGCAGCCGTTGCCACCATCAGATCCACGACGACGGGTGGGAGGTACGCCGTACTCCCGGCGGCCGATATGTGATGAGTCCCCCTGACCGTCCCCTGCCGCCTGCCGCGCTCGCTCCCGGCTCCGGGGGAGGCCACCGCAAGTCGACCACCAAGCTGAAATTGTGAAACTCCCCTCAAGGCTGGCAAGGAACACCGGGAACAGGGGTTGAAAACCCGCCTCCGAGGGAACATACTGTCAAGTAACAGAAACCGAAACATCTCAGTCTCACAGCACCAGAGCTCACCTGGAGACCACGAGTCCACAGAGATCAGACCCAAGACCGAGGGCCATCCGGGGGTGCCCGGAGCATGACCTCACCGGTAAGGAGGTGGCGGGGGAGGGAGTCCCGAAAGGGGGCTTTCAGCGCATCTTCGCGACATAGACCCTTGTTTTCGCGACATCCGCCGGTTCCTATTCGACCAGCACCACCAGGGCGTCTCGATGGATCAACTCCACCGTCGGCTTGTCGCTTTCCTGGAGTTCACAACACTCCGCGGCGGTGATCCGGGAGATCCCCTTGGCGATCACGGTCCCGTGGCCATCCATCACCTCAACGGCGTCTCCGGGCCCGAAGGTCCCGGACACTTCCCGCACCCCGACCGGCAGCAGGCTCCTCTTCAAAGAAACAATGGCCCGCGCCGCTCCGTCGTCCACCGTCACCGCTCCTCTCGTCTCCAGCCCGAAGGCAATCCAGAGCTTTCGGGCGCTGAGCTTTCGAGACCGGGGACTCACCCAGGTGCCCAGGGACTCACCGGCGCAGACCCGGCTGACCACCCGGGGCTCGGAAGAGGAGGCCACCACCGTCGGGATTCCCGAGAACGCCGCCATCCTGGCCGCAGCCACCTTGCTGGAGACGCCTCCGGAACCCAGGCGCCCTCCCGGCAGACCCGAGATCGAGTCCAGCTTGGGATCGGCGAAGGAGATCTCTCCCATCAGTTCCGCCTCCGGCGAGGAAGGGTCGGCAGAGTACAGACCGGGAGTGTCGGTGAGGAGCATCAGCAGGTCGGCGCCGACCAGGTGAGAGACGATAGCGGACAACCGATCGTTGTCGCCCAGTCGCAGTTCCTCCACTCCGACCGCGTCATTCTCGTTCACAACCGGCACGATCCCCCGGGACAGCATTCCCGTAAGCGCCATGCGTGCGTTGAGATAGGGGGTCCGGTCCGCCAAAATCCCCCGTGTCAGGAGCACCTGGCCGGCCACCAGATCCCTCTTGGCGAACTCGGCGTCGTACATTCCCATCAGCCGTCCCTGTCCGACCGCGGCCGCCACCTGCAGTCCCACCAGATCGGAGGGACGGTCCGAGATGCCGAGCGCCGGAAGGCCTGCCGCCACCGCACCCGAGGTCACCAGCACCGTCGGATGACCCTCTGACATCGCCCGGGCAACATGGCTCACCGCCCGCTCCATCGCCACCGGATCCAGTCCGGTGTCCAACCGCACCAGGCTGGAGGAACCGATCTTCACCACCAGGACGCCGCCGGGCGGCATCGGCCTTCTCATGAATCCTCCTCTCGGTCGGGTTCTTCGTACTGGAGTTCCACCTCTCCGATCCTCACCGTGTCGCCGTGGGAGGCGCCGGCCTCCCGCAACGCCCGGACCACACCGATGCGATCCAGCCGCACCGACGCCAGCCGGGCGGCCTCGGGAGCGTCAAGGTCGCCGAGAGCCACCGCCCGGTCGACCACCGTCCCGCTGACAGACCATCCCTCCTCGGTGCGGGAGACCAGGAACCCTCTCTGCAAAGGCCGGTGGAGCATGAAGCCCTCCCGGGGATCGGAGATCTCCCGCGAGCGGGCGATGAGTTCCCGGACTCGACGGAGGAAAGGTGCCAAACCCTGGCCGGTGACCGCCGAGATCAGAAAGGCGCCCGGGATCTGGCGGGCGATGTCCCCCGACTCGGGGATGTCAGCCTTGTTGACCGCCACCACCCGGGGACGCTCCAACAGCCGCGCCGAGTACTTCCCCAACTCGCCCAGCAGAGAGTCCAGCTGCGAGCCGGGATCGGTCTCTGCCATGGGCGAGGGGTCCAGCATTATCACCAGCACCGACGCCCGCTCGACGTGACGCAGGAAAGTGAGCCCCAGCCCCCGGCCCTCGGCAGCCCCCTCGATGAGCCCCGGCACATCGGCCATGGTGAACTCGCCGTCGTCGATGTGAACCACTCCCAGGTTGGGCGTGAGAGTTGTGAACGGATAGTCGGCGATCTTCGGCCGAGCGGCGGAGACCCGCGCCAACAGGGTGCTCTTGCCTGCGTTGGGAAATCCCACCAGGGCGGCATCTGCCTGGAGCTTCATCTCCAAGCGGAACCAGCCCACCGCTCCGCTTGCGCCCTTCTCGCTCACCGCCGGCACCCGATGGCGAGAGCTGACCAGCGCCGCGTTCCCCCTCCCGCCCTTGCCGCCCGAGAGCAGGGTCACCTCCTGGCTCTCCTCTGCCAGGTCGGCCACCAGGACGCCGTCATCATCGTAGACCGAGGTGCCGGGAGGCACCCCTACCACCAGAGGCTCACCCCTGCGGCCGTGGCGAAGACGGTCCGAACCGCCACCGCCGTTCCCGGCCGCGTGGTGAGGTTGGCGCTGGAAGCGATACAGGGTGCCCACCGAAGGGTCGCTCCTGAGTACCACATCGCCGCCCCGTCCGCCCGATCCCCCGATCGGCTTGCCGCGGGGCTTTCCACGGCGGCGTTCAAAGCTCACCATGCCGTCTCCCCCGTCTCCCGCACGCAGATGCACCCTGACCGAGTCAACGAACATCGCGACCGGTCAGTAGAGGAATCAGTCGGCGAGGACGTTCACCAGGCGGCGACGATTGCGCATCCCGTACTTGACAACACCCGAGGTGCGGGCAAAGAGCGTGTCATCTCCTCCCCGCCCGACATTCAGCCCCGGATGGATACGGGTCCCTCGCTGGCGGACCAGCACCGCTCCGGCGTGCACTTCCTGCCCGTCGAAAACCTTGGGGCCGAGGCGCTTGGCATGCGATTCCCGCCCGTTCCGGCTGGAGCCTCCTGCTTTAGTCTTGGACATCTCCGCTCTCCTTCTCCGAATCGGTCGGCAGGTCGATGTTAAGTATCTCGATCTGGGAGTACTTCTGGCGGTGACCCATCCGGCGCCGGTATCCCGTCTTCGCCTTGTATTTGAATATCCGGATCTTCGGCCCCTTCACCTCTCCCAGGACCCGGGCAGAGACGCTCGCTCCCGAGAGAGCCGGACCCGTCAGCACCCGGCCGCCGCTGTCAACCACCAACAGCGGGGTGAAGCTGACCTCGTCGGATCCCGTGGAGAGACGCTCGACGCTGACAACGTCTCCCGGAGAGACCTTGGACTGCTTGCCGCCGCTGTCGATTACTGCGTACATGATGAAAACCCCATTCTATCCGGCAAGAAACGACATGCCAACATCAAACACCGGCCTTGACCTGGGAGGATGAGACCGTCGGGTCCTGGATTATCAAACCCTGCCCATTGCAGTGGTCGCACTGTTTGGAGAATGACTCCAACAGCCCGGCCGACACGTTCTTGCGGGTCATCTCCACCAGACCCAGGCGGGAAACGTTGAAGGCCTCCGTCCGGGTCTTGTCCTTGGCAAGCACCTCGTTCAGCCGACCCAGCACCTTTCGCTGGTTGTTGGCCGATGACATGTCGATGAAGTCCACAACGATGATCCCGCCGATGTCCCGTAACCGGAGTTGGCGGCCTATCTCCTCTGCCGCCTCCAGGTTGTTCTGCAAAATGGTGTCCTCCAGGTTCGACCTCCCCACGAACCTCCCGGTGTTGACGTCCACCACCGTCAACGCCTCCGTGGAGTCGAACACCAGGTGCCCTCCCGAGGGAAGGGGGACCTTTCGCTTCAGAGCCTTTCGCACCTGGTCGTCAACATGGAACCGCTTGAAGAGGGGAATGGGGTTCTCGTACCTGCGCACCCGCGAGACCAGGTGGGGATCGGCCGTTCGCAGGTACTCGAGCACCCGCCGGCAACTGTCGGCGTCATCTATCTCCACCCTGCGGGTATCGGCGGAGAGGTGTTCCCGGATCACCCTGATCAACAGGTCGGATTCGCTGCGCAGAAGGCGGGGGCCTCCCCCGCTCTTGGCCTTGTCGGTGATCGCATTCCACTCTCCCACCAGACTCGTCACCTCCGCCTTGAGTTCCTTGGCGGTGGCCTGGCGCGCCGCCGTGCGGACTATCACGCCGAAGCCCGGGGGCATGATCTCGGCCACCACCTGGCGAAGGCGGGAACGCTCGGCCCGCGACAGCCGCTGGGAGATGGAGATGTTGGAGAATCCCGGCTGCAGGACCGCGTAGCGTCCGGCCAGCAGGATGTGGCCCTTCAGGCGAGGACCCTTGGCGCCCATGGCGTCACGGCGCACCTGGACCAGCAGTTCGTCTCCCTCCGAGATGACCTCCTCCACCCGGGGACGGGACCCCTTGCCGAACCTCTTGGGATCGACGTAGACATCATCGGCATAGAGCACCCCGTTCTTCCCCTCGCCGATGTCCACGAAGGCGGCCTCCATCCCGGGTAGCACGTTGCGCACCACCGCCAGATAGACGTTGCCCACCAGCGACCCCTGACCGGGACTCTCCGAGTAATACTCCACCAGGTCCGGTCCCTCCATGATGGCGATCCTGGTCTCCTCCTGCACGGTTACCAGGATCTTGCTGCGCACCGACGGCATACTGGCGCTCTGCGTCGGCGGCGGCGAGTCCTCGGTCGAGACCATCTTGCCCGGGGGATGGGAGCCGCGGCTGGTCGACACCGAGGCGCGACGCCTGGTGGCGGGAGCCGGCTTCTTCCTGGGCTTTCTCCTGGCAGGCTTGGGTTTGGGGAGTGTCTTGGTGGCGAAGCGACGGATCTCGACCTCGGATCCGTTCATCTTGCGAGTCTTGTGCTCCTCGACGAAGTCCCCGCCCACACGGCGAATGACCTCCGTCCTGCGTTTTCGTAACCAGCCCATGTTGAGAACCCTCCTGTTCAGATAAACACGATGACCGGAGCCTCCCTCTCTTCCAATCTATACCAGGGTCCTCAAGTCAAGACCACCGTAGGAAACCCGGTTCTAAGAGTTCGACTCCCAAACTTGTAGGTCGGCGGGTCGAGAATGTCTCGGATCGACCCGTCCGACATCACTGATGGTAAACCGGTTGCGGTCCCAAACGAAATCTTTTACCAGACCAGCCAGAGGTCGACCCGGGCTCTCCGCTCTCAGCCCGGCAGCAAATCCCGGGATCGGGCGCCGCCGCCCCAGGTATTGGGGCGCATCCGCCAGATGGAGACGCACATGCCGACCGCCGCCATCGAAGTCACATAGAAGGACCCCCCCTGGCTGAGAAAAGGCAGGGGCAGGCCGGTGATCGGCACGATACCCAGTGTCATTCCCACGTTTACAAAGATGTGGAACATGAACATGGAGGCCACCCCGGTGGCCACCAGCGAGCCGTACTGGTCGGAAGCCGAGACCGCGATGCGCAGCAGCCGCCACACGATGTACACGAACATCGCCAGCACCGTGATCCCGCCCACGAAACCCAACTGCTCTCCCACCGCCGTGAAGATGAAGTCGCTCTCCTGTTCGGGCACCAGACCCTGGTTGGTGATGGATCCCTGGAACAGCCCCTGGCCCGAGATCTGGCCCGAGGCGATGGCCAGCCTGGCCTGGCGGATGCTCCATCCCAGACCCTGGGGATCCAACTCGGGGTCGATGAACACCCGGAGCCGGTCGACCTGGTGGGCAGCCAGCAGCCCGAACCGCCAGATCACCCCGATCAGGGTCAGCGCCGCAAGGCCCAGGGAGATGAGTTGGGCCCGGGTGGCGCCGGCCACGAAGAGCATGAACAAGAGGATGGCGGGCATCGCCATCATGGTGCCCAGGTCGGGTTGGAGAAACACCAGGACCATCGGCGCCACCGTCAAGGCCAAGGCGTATGCCACCTTACTCCAGCGCAGCTGCGTGGAGGACTCGTCGGGATCACGGCTCAGTAGCGACGCCAGAATCATGACCAGGGCCAGCTTCGTGAACTCGGCAGGCTGGATGTTCACCGGGCCAAAGCTGATCCATCGCTGCACTCCCTTCACGGGGTCGAACAGGAACGCCACACCCAGGGCAGCCAGGCAGCCGGCATAGAGGATGGGCGCAAGCGCCCTGTGGTCGCGATAGTCCAGATAGCCCAGGACGAACATGGCCGCCACCCCTATCACGAAGAAGACCAACTGGCGTTCGGTGGACGCCGACGGCAGCAATTCCCTGCGTTCCAGCGCAGCCCGGGTGGCGGAGAAGATCATCAGCAACCCGAACGCCGACAGCACCAGCACCGCGCCCATCAGTCCCCTGTCGGGGTGGGGACGGCTGTCGTCGGCGCCTAACCACCTGCCTCCGCCGCGTCGTGGTATCACAGACATCAGTCGGTGGCCTCCCCGGCCTCGATCGGGTCCAGCTCCTCACCCATCAGATACTGCAGGATGTAACGGCCCATGGGCGCCGCCACCCTCCCTCCCGAGCCGCCCTCGTCCACCAGCACCACCACCACCCACTTGGGATTGTCGATGGGCGCCACGCCCACAAACCAGGCGTGGCTGTCCCGGTTGGCGGTGGACTGTCCCGTCCCCGTCTTGCCGCCCACCTGGTTCAGGGTGGCGCCGAAGTCAGAGAAGGCCCGACGGGCCGTTCCGCCGGTCACCACTCGGTTCATGTCCGAGAGAAGCGACGTCACCACGGTGGCGGGAATCTCCACCTGGGTGCGAGCCTCGGGGATGGCCGCCCACAGCAGATCGCCCTCGGGAGAGCGAACCTGGCTCACCACCCTGGGAGTCCAGACGGTTCCACCGTTGGTCAGCGCGCCGTAGGAGACAGCCACCTGCAGCGGCGATGCCAGCATGTCGCCCTGTCCGATGGCCAGGTTCATGAGATCGCCCCCCACCCACGGGCTCGCCAAGGCCATGCGAGCCGGGTCGAGACGGACCGGAGCATCGGGGTTCTCCTCCTGGATCATCTTCCAGTTCTCGAACAGTGCCCGGTCGGGAACGATCCCCGCCTGGTCTCCGGTCAGGTCCACCCCCGTGGGCACGCCGTATCCCACCGAGCGGGCCATCTCCTGGAGGACCTCCTCGCGATTGCTGTTCCGCCAGTTACGCCACACCCCCAGGGCCACGTTGTAGAAGAAGATGTTGCAGGACTGCTCGAAGGCGCCGTGTATGTCGAGCCATCCCAACTCGGCCGGGTAATACCAGTCCCTGAACACCTGGGGGCTGCCCTCATCGATCTCGGTCAGGACCAACTCGCCGTCGCAGTTCACTCTCCGGTTGACCGCATCCACCCCTTCGATGGCCTGGGCGAAAGGTATGTTGTGCATCAGAGCGGCGGTGTAGGTCACCGCCTTGAAAGTGGAGGCCGGTGGGTAGAGTCCTCCCACCGCCAGGTTGAGGAAGGCCTTCTCGTCCGAGAGCCTGGCGAACTCATCCTGCCCGATGCCCCACACGAACTGCTGCGGGTCGAAGTCGGGATAGCTGGCCAGCGCGATAATCTCCCCGTTGGTGATGTCCATCACCACCCCGGCCGCCCTCTCGGTGGTGTTCAGGGCGCCCCTGGACTCACCCTCCTCCAGAGCCAGCGCCCTCTCCTCGTCCTTTATGAGATTGGACAGGGCGATCCCCTCCAACAGAGCCTGTTCAACCACCTTCTGGACTCTCTCGTCGATGGTGAGATAGAGGGTGCCGCCCGAGACCGCCGGAGTCTCCGCCCGCTCCTCGGTGATCCGCCCGGCCTGGTTCACCCGGTAGGCGCGTTCGCCGGGTACCCCCTCCAACCATTCGTCGTAGAAGCCCTCCACGCCCAGTTTCCCGATCCGGGTGCTGGGATCGAGGTAGGGTCGCCGCTCCAGGTCTTCGGCGGACGGAAGTCCCAGGTGCCCGATAACGTGCGACAGGCCGCCTCCGGTCAGGTAGACCCTCTCCGGATAGTTCTCGACCACCACGCCGGGAAAAGACCGGAGTTGTTCCTGCAACTGGTATGCGGTGGCGGCGTCGACCACCGCCAGCGGGAAGCGCTGGTTCACTCCCGCCTGGTCATAGAGGGTCCCAATCCACTCCGTGGGGATGTCCAGGCGGGCCGACAGGCTGGAGACGGCCTCCTCTCTCTGGGAGGCCTGCAGGAACTGGCGGTCCAAGAACACCATCGGCACAATCCGGCTGGTCACCAGGAGTTGTCCGTTGCGGTCCCTAATGTCGCCCCTGGGCGCCGGCGTGGCTATGGTCACCAGGCCCTCGTCGGCGACGATCTGGGCCGCCGCCACTCCCTGGCCCACCTGCAGGAACCACAGCCGGACGCCCAGGAAGGAGAACAGCAGGGCGAAGAGCCCCGCCAGCACGGGAACCCGGTACGGCGCCTTCATTTCAGCGACGGCACCCACAGCCGGCTGGAGACCGGGAACAGCGCGGCGGCCAGGACGCAATTGAGGACCGGGATGAGGGCCACCCGCCGGAGCGCCTCCCATATCTCCAGCGACCACTCACCGAACACCATGGACACCAGCGTGTGAGCCAACACACCTGCCAGGGTCAGCGCCAGTATGCGCACGGCATTCGCGCCCAATCCCCGCCCACCCTGTTCACGGGTGATACTCGCTCCCCAGGCCACCAGCGTCATGGCGAAGGACCACAGACCGATCACCGAAGTCCCGGACACATCCAGCAGCACCCCCGCCAGAAAGCCGAGCAACAGCACCGTGTTGTCCCGCAACCGGAACGCCGCGTAGGAGAGCGCCACGATCACCACATCGGGCGAGACCCCGCCGATCTGGATCCTGCCCACCACCGCGGTTTGCAGCACCACGGCCGCCACCACCACCCCCAGCCAGGAAAAACCCACTCCCCAGCGGACGGGCCGGGCCGAGGAGGAGAATGTGGTGCTCCGCGACGAACGCCCGACCAGGTTCTGGAATGATCTGCGGCGCGCCCGGTAGCGGCGGGAACGCAGACGGCTACTCATTGGGACCGGGCGGCCACGACACCACCTGCACGGCTCTCACCCTCTGCGGATCCGAGAAGGGCCGAACCGTGCCCCTGAGCACCGATCCGATCACCTGAGCGTCACCCACCAGGACGCCGACCGGGAGACCGGGGGGAAAGTTGACGGAGAGCTGTGAGGTGACCACATCCTCTCCCTCGGCCACGATGGGCGGCCGGTCGATGATCTCGAGACTCAGCAGGTCCGATCCCACCCGGGGACGGAGCAGGCCGATGCTCCCGGCCACCAGCACCGTCAAACCTTCAATGTCCGCGTTGACGGGGATGACCGTGGCGAAGTCCTGGGTGGACGCTCCCACCCTTCCCAGCAGGTACCCGTTCTCGTCCACCACCGGGTTGCCGGACACCACCCCGTCATCGAGTCCCTTATCGATTCTCAGGTGGAACTCGAAGCCAACCTGCCGGCCCACCACATTGGCCAGGATGGTGGTCTGCTCGACGTTCGGCAGGTCGAGGTCCGCCAGCCTCTCCAACGCCTCGAGGCGGGCCAGCTGGTCTTCAACCGCCGCCATCTCCGCCAGGGTCTCCGCCAACTCCGCCCGCAGCGCCTCGTTCTCGGAGCGGAGGGTGGCGATTCCCACCAGTCCCTCCACCGTTTCCACCATGGGATCGAAGATCTCCGTCGCCACTCTCTGGAGGGGAAGCATCCAACTTGCCAGGCCCACCCTCGCCACTCCCCAACTACCGGCTCTCACCTCCAGGGTGGCCGCCACCACCGAAAGCACCAGCAAGAGGGTGAGGGTCACGGTCCTGCCCCTGGACCTGAACTCGTACACGGCTAACCGGCGTCAGGTCAAACGCTGGAGGTGATGGAGAGCACGTTCTTGAACGTCTGTCGATCCTCCAGGCACTGGCCGGCACCCAACACCACCGACAGCAACGGATTGCTGGACACCCTCACCTTGATCTTTATCTCCTTCTCCAGCAACTCCTTGAGTCCGGGCAAAAGCGCCCCTCCACCGGTCACCAGGATCCCCTGCCCGATGATGTCCGAGGCGATGTCGGGATTGACGACGGTGAGAGTCTTTCGGACCGCGTCCACGATCTCGTCGACGGGCTGTTTGATGGCTTCCCTGATCTCGGAGGTGTTGACCACCACCTTGTCGGGCTGGCCGGTGTGCAGGTTGTGCCCCTGGATCTCGGCCATGCGGTCCTCTCTCGGCCAGGCCGAGCCGATGGCGATCTTGAGGTCCTCGGCGGTGCGGATGCCGATGCGCATTCCCTTCTCGTACTGGATCCACTCGATGATCGCCTGGTCCATGGCGTACCCGGCGGTGCGAATGCTCCGGCCGGCCACCACTCCTCCCAGCGACATCACCCCGATCACCACCATGGAACCCTTGGCCTCCGAGACCGGCAGACCCTCTCCTATGGCCGCGGCCATGCTCTCCTCTATCACGTAGGCGCGGCGGGCGCCCGCCTTGAAGGCCGCATCCTCGGCGGCCCTTCTCTCCACACTGCTGCTCTCCGACGGCACGCAGATGACGATCTCGGGGCGGTAGAACCAGCGCGGCTGGACCTTTTTGACAAAGTAACGGATCATGCGGGCGGTGGTGTCGAAGTCGGCTATGACTCCATCCCGCATGGGACGGATGGCATTGATCTGTGCGGGAGTGCGCCCGATCATGTGCTTGGCCTCGGCGCCCACCGCCAACAGTTCGCCCGAGCGCGCGTCTATGGCGACAACGGATGGTTCTCCCAACACCACTCCCTTCCCCCTCACATAGACCAGGGTGTTGGCAGTCCCAAGGTCAATAGCCATAGCCTGGCTGCCCAGGATCATGGGGAGCCTCTCATCTCCGGGTACAACCCTCTGCAATCCCTTCCGATACTACCCGAACCACAAACGAATCTCCCGCTCGGCGCTGGTTGGAGAGTCGGAGCCGTGCACAAGGTTCTTGGTGGTCTCCAATCCGAAGTCCCCCCGGATGGTTCCCGGAGGTGCGGCGGCGGGATTGGTGGGGCCCATGAGAAGCCTGGCCACCGACACCGCCGAGTGGCCCTCCCACACCATCGCCATCACCGGTCCGCCGGT
Organism: uncultured Acidimicrobiaceae bacterium; assembly: GCA_964458055.1. Taxonomy (GTDB): domain Bacteria; phylum Actinomycetota; class Acidimicrobiia; order Spongiisociales; family ZC4RG35; genus Bin76. Next base: position 20,814 of record CAYWGY010000014.1, read on the forward strand.
GATAAACTCGATCAACTCCGGGAAGAAGGGGCGTGAGCGGTGCTCGGCGTAGTGCTCGGAAGCCAAGTCCTCGCCAACGTCCTGCAGGCGAGCGGATACCAGTCGAAGACCCTTCGATTCAAGCCGACGGATTATCTCCCCCACCAGACCCCGTTCCACCCCGTCGGGCTTGACCATTACAAAAGTGCGTTCAGATGCCATAGGGAGGATTCTATTTGAGCCGGAGAGGGGATTCGAACCCCTGGCCTGCTCATTACGAGTGAGCTGCTCTGCCTGGCTGAGCTACTCCGGCCTACCGAACCACTTTAGGCGTCGGGACTGCCGCCCGCCACCCGGTTCTAGAGACCCAACAGCGTGCGGACCTCGCCCACCAGGTAGAGCGAGCCCGTCACCAGGACCCGTCCTCCGGCGCCCGTCAGGCGAGTGGCTTCCGAAAGCGCCTCGGCCGGGTCCGGGAGGGCGGTCACCTCCAGGTCGCACACCCCCTGGATCCGCCGCGCCATCTCGGTCGGGTCCATCGCCCGGGAGGACTCGGCGCGGGTGGCCACCACCCTGTCCAGGTAGGGCGCCAGCGCACCGATCATGGACTCGAGGTCCTTGTCGTCCATCACTCCCAGCACAGCCACCCATCCACCGTCTCCGAATTCCTCCTGCAGCGACCTGGCCAGCACCGCAGAGGCCTCCGGGTTGTGAGCGCCGTCCAGGAGAAGGGGGATGGAGCCGTGGGTGACCAACTCCATCCGGCCCGGCGCCGAGACGGCGGCCAGTCCCGCCCCCAGCCGTTCACGGTCCAGGTCCCGTTCGACAAACGCCTCGGAGGATGCGATGGCCACGGCCAGGTTCTGCAACTGGTAGCGGCCCCTGAGAGGCAACCGCAGGTCCTCGTAGGAGCCGTACAACCCGTCCACCGTCACCTTCCACCCTCCATCGGTCGCGGGCACGGCCGACCGCACCCCGAAGTCCTTCCCCAGCCACATCACCTCGGCGCCCAGAGTGCGGGCCTTTCTCTCCACCACCGGCGCCGCCTCGGCCGGGATGGACCCGCACACCAGCTTGGCGCCGGGCCCCACTATCCCGAGTTTCTCCTCCGCGATCTGGGTGATGGTGTCGCCCAGGTACTCGGTGTGGTCGAAACCGAGACCGGTCAGCACCGCCACCTCCGCCGACACCACGTTGGTGGCGTCGAGCCTCCCGCCCAGGCCCACCTCCAGGACCATGGCGTCCACCTCGGCACCGATGAAGTGGGCAAAGGCCGCGGCGGTGGTCAACTCGAAGTAGGTGAGCGACCGCTTTCCCTCGGCGACTTCCAGGGCAACGACCTCGGCAACCTCGGAGACCGCCCTCGCCAGGTCACCCGGGGAGACCGCCCGGCCGTCCACCGCTATCCGCTCCTCCACCAACTGGAGGTGGGGGGAGGTGTAGACGCCCACGGTGAAACCCTGGCCGCAGAGCACCTGGCCTGCCAGCCGGGAGGTGGAGGTCTTTCCGTTGGTGCCCGCAACATGGATGACGGGGCGCTTGGTATGCGGGTTGCCCATGCGCGAGAGGGCCGACCGCATGGGTCCCAGGCTGAATTTGCGACCCAGGCCTATGCGGGAGTACAGGTATGCAACGGCTTCGGGGTAATCCATGGTTCAGAGCGCCTCACGCTGTCGGCGAAGGGATTCCAGCTGCTGGGAGGCCTCGGCGAGTTTTTCGCGTTCTCGCTCCACAACCGCCGCGGGCGCCCGCTCGCAGAAGCTGGGATTCGAGAGCTTGGCCTCAGAACGGGAGATCCGGACAGAGAGTCGGGACGCGGCTCGGTCAATCCGCTCTCGCTCGGCGTCGACGTCAACCAGTCCCGCCAGGGGGATGTGACCCTCGAAGCGGCCCGCCGGCAACCGGACATGACTCCCGTCGGGTACCTCCGACCGCGTGACCACCTCCACCCCGGCCAACTTCTCCACCAGCCCG
>CAYWGY010000015.1:0-12217 GCA_964458055.1 uncultured Acidimicrobiaceae bacterium
CAGGGATGGTGAGAGCCAACCGGCTGACTATGTATCTCAGCAAGGTCTGTTCATCCGCCTCTCGCCCGATGGGCCCGGGGCGGCAGGGTTGTTCCCCCTGCCGCCCCGGGCGCCGGACCTGTCACCGGCGCCGCGTGTACCGGGCTCCGATTAACTGTTAGCCGCTTATTGAGGCACCGGCAAAGTACTTGTAGAACCCGGTGCCGTCAACCGAGAATCCACTCATCGCGTTCGAGAACGCCGTGAAGAAGTGCAACTCGATGATCGGGACTATGTAGGCCTGATCCATGATGTAACGCTGCACTTCCGAGAGGATTTCGGCGCGTCTGGCGAGGTTGACTTCGGTGGATGCCGCATCCAGGAGGGCATCCAACTCGGGGTCGGCTATGTGGCCGACATTGATGTTTCCGGGGCCGACCGAGGACGAGTGGAAGTCCCTGCGCAGGGTTGCGGGAGACCCGAACACATCGCCCATCGAGGCCAACTCGTATTGAGTCTCCCCGGTCTGCTGGTAGTACCCACCACCCTCGAGGGTGATGACATCTGCATCGAAGCCGATGTCCCGCAACTGGGCCTGGAGCAACGTTACCCAGGGGTTCCAACTGCGGTTCTCGATGATGCGGGCACTCAGCGTCTCACCGTCCTTGCGGCGGATCCCGTCGTCATCCAGGGCCCATCCGGCCTCCTCCAGGAGTTCCACCGAGAGAGCCGGGTCATAGGGGTAATAGGTCTCCACGATCGGGTCGTACTCGGAGAAGTCGCTCGAGAGGGGACCGTAGGCCCTGGGCGCCCGACCGAAGAACACTGCCTGGACTATGGCGTCCTGGTCGACCGCATGCAGGATGGCTTGGCGCACCCTGATGTCGGACGTCGGCGAGATGTTGGGGTTGATGTAGTTGACCTGGGGCAATCCGGGGAGGGAGAATCCCTCAACCGTGATGCCGTCCAGGGCTTCGAGCGGAGCGATGTTCTGGAAGGGGACCAGATCCAGGAAATGGATCTCGCCTGTCGACAGCGCCGCTGTCCGGGCCTGGTCGTCCGGGATGAACCGGTAGACGAGCCGCTCGGCCCGGGCCGGACCGGTTGTCCCGTAGAAGGAGAACGCTCCCCATGTCCAGTCGGGGTTGCGGACCAGCGAGATGTGACTTCCTTCCACCCATTCCTCGAAGATGAAGGGGCCGGTTCCGATGGGTTGGCGGCCGGCGTCATCACCGAGGGCCTCCACGGCGGCGGCGTTGGTGATGGCGGCGCCGGGGGCGGCCAGATCGATCAGGATGTCTGGCACGGGCGCCGAGAAGATCAGCTTGACCGTGTGATCGTCAATCACCTCGGCGTCCTGGAAGTTGGTGGCGATCAAAGCGGTCTGGGATCCGGACACATCGCCCTTCATGCGGTCGAAGTGGGCCTTCACCGCGGCTGCGTCAAGGGGATCACCGTTGTGGAATGTGACTCCCTGCCTGAGGGTGAAGGTCACCTCTGTGGCGTCGGCGCTTTGGCTCCAGTGGGTCGCCAAACCCTGGTGAAGTTGCATTCCCTGGCCCAGGATGACCAAGGTCTCATAGATCTGGGCCACCACCGCCTGGTCGTTCACCGTGGTAGAGGCAAAGGCGTCCAGTTGCGAGGGTTCCTGGTTGGTGCCGAAGACGATGGTCCCACCGCTCATCAACTCCTCGATCTGCATCTGGGCTTGGTCGACCTGCATCTGGGCTTCGTCGGCTGCCATCGCGGCTTCGTCGGCTGCCATCTCGGCCTGTTCGGCGGCTTGCATCGCCTCCTCGAGTGCCGCCTGGGCCTCCTCGCCTCCGGCGGCCGCCGCCGCCTCGGCTTCTGCCAGAGCCGCCGCAGCTGCCTCGGCTTCGGCTTGCGCCTGTGCAAGGGCGGCTGCCGCTGCCTCGGCTTCTGCCTGTGCCGCATCGGCTTCTGCCTGTGCCGCATCGGCAGCTGCCTGTGCCGCAGCCGCCTGGGCCTCGGCCTCTTCGGCGGCGCCGTCATCACCGCATGCCGTGGCGATTAACGTAACCGCAATCAGTAAGCCGAGTATTGCCCGGCCGGACAGTGTCCTCATGGTGTTCTCCTAACTGCTGGGTATCTGTGGGTGGACTTCGTCCAACACCTGGGAACCAAGATAACCCCGGATCGGTAGGCTGGCAAGCCGATCCCGAGGTTGGTTTCGTTAGGCACACCTTCCATGGCGGTGCCGACGCGCCCAACAGCGTCAACGAGCGGGGGACCATCTTGGTCTGTCCGAAGCCAGGGCCGGGTTCTCCCGAGGTCTGAGGCTGATCCCGGAAGGTCCGATGGCAACTGCTATCCACCGTAGGCAACCTGTTACCGAAATGAGAGCGAACCCATGGCGCCGTTGCCATGAACCGGGTGACACCCGACAAGACAGGGAGACCGTTGCCGTTGCTTTCGGGTCTTCCGCCCCTTGGTCAGTCGGCGCACCGGAGAACGTGGCGGTCAGGTGGTTTCGGCGAGGAAGTGGCAGGCGGCGCTGTGGCCAGGCTGCAGGCTGTGAAGTTCGGGAATCTGGGTCCGGCAGGGCTCGCGTCCCTCCGAGAGATAGCACCGGCTGTGGAAGGCGCAGCCCGGTGGCCGGGCAGCGAGCGTGGGGGGAACCCCGGGAATCGGCTGGAGATGTTCCAGTCCCCCGTCCAGGCGGGGAAGGCTGGTGAACAGCCCGATCGTGTAGGGATGGCGGGGATGGTTGAAGATGGTCTCGACCGACCCGGTCTCCACGATCCGGCCGGCGTACATGACCGCTACGCGGTCCACAACCTCCGCGACCACTCCCAGGTCGTGGGTGACCAGGATCATCGATGCCCCGGCGGCGCCGCAACCTGCGGCCAGCACTTCCAGCACCTGGGCCTGGATGGTCACGTCCAGCGCCGTGGTGGGCTCGTCGGCGATCAGAACGGAGGGCTGGTTGGCGATGGCGATGGCGATCACCACCCGCTGGCGCATGCCTCCCGACATCTCGTGGGGGAACTGGCGATAGCGCTGGCAAGGGTTGGGAATGCCCACCAGGTCCAAGAGTTCGAGAGCCCGCCTGCGAGCGTCGTTGCGGGACATGCCGTGGATCCTGAGAGCCTCCATTATCTGGGCGCCGACCCGCATCACCGGATTGAGAGAGGTCATGGGGTCCTGGAAGACCATGGCGATCTCATTGCCGCGGATGTCCTCCAGTTCTCTTTGTGAGACGCCCAGCAGGTCTCTTCCCTGGTAGAGGATCTCTCCTCTTGTCACTTTGGCGTTGTCGGGTAGCAATCCCACCAGCGAGGAGACGGTGACGGTCTTGCCGGAACCGGACTCTCCCACCAGCCCGAGGATGTCTCCGGGATGCAGGGAGAAACTGACGTCCTCTATGGCCGGTAGCAGCCCGGAGTGGGTGTCAAAAGAGATGGAGAGGTTGCGCACCTCCAAGAGAGGCTCTGTGTTGGCAATGTCCGTGGGTGGCTTGTCCGTCGCTGCTCCGCTCACGGTTGACGCTCACCACTGACTCCTGCCAGATCCGCCAGCATCGCAAGGGCCTCCCGTTCCAGGATGGAGGCCACCTCGGAGGTGTAGGCAGTGGCCCAGTTGGGTTCGTAGCCTCCGCGGGCGAATTCTTCGGCGGTGGGTACGTAACCGGTAACCCCGTTTGAATAGCCGGCCATGTGGGTGAACTTGAAAGGCGATGCCTCCCTCACCCGGACGCCGATTTCGGCAAAGGGCTCCCCCGGGAATCCCACCAGGGCCACCGGTCCCATCCGTATGCCGTGCAGCGTGGTGGGGAGAATGGTCCGACCTCGGCAGAGTTTGGCCCAGGCGGTGCTGATCAGGGCGCGCCGGGCACGGTAGCGGGCTTCGAGTACCTTCTCCTCGGGTGCGCCCAGGTTTTGCAGTTCCAGGAATTGTGCCGCCAGACGCTGGGCATGGGCTTCAGCCATCGCAGGATCCTCGGTGATTCTGACCGGTAGTTCCAAACCTCTCTCCATCACCCCGACAGCCGGTTCGCGGTCGGGCAGGGGTTCGTCGACCCAGATTCCCAGGGGGGCGCCCGATTCCACTATCCCTCCCCATCGGCGGCGGGTAGGTCGGGTCCGGAGCCCGGTGAAGACCTTGGCGGCTTCGGCGCCCAGCATGGTGCCCATCCTCTCGGCGGCCCCCAGATCGCCGGTGAGAGCCTCGACCGTCATGATGTTGCCCGCGCAACCCTGGAGGTAGAGGCAGGTGGCGCCGGTCAACTCCTCCACCACCCGCTTGGTGACTCCCGGGAAGTCGGGACTGAGCAGGCGATTCTGGTAGGCGAGGATTATCGGATGAGCTGCGTAGCACACCAGGGCGGCCAGCGGATTCTCGTCGGCATCGTCGAAGCGCACCACCATCACCCGATGATCGGCGAAGCCCTCTACGTTCTGTCCCACCACCAACTCTCCGGTCGGTGCGCGAAGTCTCCGGTTGACCGCGATGTTGCTCTCCCCCCAGCCGGCCGCCATGCGGGCCGGACGCAAAGCCGCCTTGGCTTGACGGGCGGCGCCGATGGTCTGGGACCAGATGGTCTCCCGGTACCCGGGGACCAACTCCGATCCCGCCCGCCCCGAGCGGGATCCCAAGAAATCGGACCACACCGGCCCGGCATGGGTATGGGTGAAGGAGACCCGAACGTTGACGGGGTCGATCTCCAGCACTGCCGCCACGTCGCGGCGGATGCGATCGGAGTCCTCCCCGGTCACGATCATAAGGTCGTAGTCGAGGATGGCGAAGGTCTCGCTCTCACCCTCTACCACCAGCACCGTCACCCACAGATCCAGGTGCACCCCCTCGGCGCGGTGGTGTGTCTGGGCGCCCCATCCTGCGTGTTCGATGCCGATCGGTGGGGTGATAACCGCGCGGCCGACTCCTGCTCTCATGCCTGCTCTCCCATTCGCTTGGGGCCTTGCCGGGTAGATCGTGTACGGACTCCCCGACAACTGGACTTGAGATTACCGGGTGAACCCTGCTTCATTCCGGCGGAGGCCAGTCGAGTTTCTTGGCTGTCAACCCTCCGTCCACCTTGAGGGTCTCCCCGGTTATGAAGCTTGCCCGGGCGGACAGCAGGAAGGCGATGGCCTCCGCCAGTTCGGTGGTGGAGCCGAAGCGCAATTGGGCGTGAAGGGCGTCTGCGTCGGGTTTGGAGAGGCGTCCGCTATCTATCGCCTCCCTTGCCAGGGGAGTGTCGATGAACCCGGGGGCCACCGCGTTCACCCGGATGCCGAGATGCGCCCATTCGGTGGCCAGAGTCCTGGTCAGGGCGCTCACCGCAGCCTTGGTGGCGGCATAGGGGGCCCGGAGAGGCCACCCGAAGAACTCCGAGACAGAGGAGAGATTGACGATCGACCCTCCGCCATTTGCGCTCATGTGCCTTCCCGCCACCTGGCACCAGTAGAAGGTGCCCGACAGGTTGATGTCCAGCACTCTCTGCCACCCTGCCGGAGAAAAATCCATGCTGGGTCCCGCCAACTGGATGCCGGCGCAGTTGACCAGGCTGTGAACCGGGACCTTCCATTGTTCAATCTCGTCCATGGCCCGGTTGACCTCGTCGGGACGCGAGACGTCACAGACCACTTCCAGGACCCGGTCGGCGCCGAATTGCTCGATCAACGAAGAGGCATGGCCGGATGTCAAGTCAACGGCGGCACATGCGGTGTCCGGGCTCTCAGCCAGTAGGACGGTGGCCACCGCTGAACCGATGCCTCCCCCGGACCCGGTGACAATGGCTACTCCGGTCGAGGGAAGGTTGCTCACGATCCGGGGTGGTCCTGGGCCAGCCAGCGCACCTCCGAACCGGGTGGGGCATAGAACCAGAGAACGGTCATGCCATCGGGTCCGGAATGGGTCTGGTGGGGGCTGTTGGAAGGCGTGAAAAGGACCGTCCCCTCCTCCATGGGATGCGCCTCCCCGTCGATGTCGACCCAACCCGATCCGGCGAGCACCACGGCCACTTCCTCGGCCTCGTGAGAGTGGGGGACCGTTGCAAAGTTCGGTGGCAGACCAGACGTGCCCATCACGATTCTCGAGGAGTTTCCCAACTCGGGGGAGGCCATCACCGCCATGGCCCGTCCCTCGATCAATCGTCCGTCTCCTCCGCTCTCGCCCGCCAGGGTCTGCTCGATGCCCTCGGTCAAACCCGGAAGCGTCCACTTGGGAATCTCAGCCATGCCGTCCTCGCTGTCGCCGTCAACTCTGTGGTTTGTCAGGCTAGTTGGCACCTGGCCGTCGACGGGTCCAGCAAGGTCCCTTTCTGTCGACCGCCGCGGCGGTCAGCATCCGGCATGTGCAACCCGCCGAGAGGGTACCTGGCGGGAGCGAAAGGAGAACTTGATCCACCTTCGGGGTATTCTCCTGGTCTGATGGCAACCATCGCCTATCCACCCATTCCGATCTGGGAGATCGGTCCTCTGCGATTCTCCCTCCACGGCGTATTTGCAGCCGTGGGCTTCTTTGTGGGTTTCTGGGTGGTGGTCCGCATGCTTGAAAAACGGGGGTTCGATCCGGCGGGATTCCATTCCCTGGCGGTCTGGATCCTGGTGGGCGGACTCTTGGGAGCCCGTCTCCTCACCGCTCCCGCAGCCTTGCTGGATGGCGCGGGGTGGGCCGCACTCAATCCGGTGATCGGGAACTATTCCATCATGGGCGGATTTGTCGGGGGGATCGTGGTTGGTATTTGGAGAATGCGGCGCCTGGATCTGCCGATGATGCCCTACCTGGACATGGCTGCGTTCGGCTTGGCCTGGGGGACGGTTGTGGGGAGGATCGGTGACCTCGCCATAGTGGAGCACCTTGGCCGGGCCACCGACGTTGCCTGGGGCTACGAAGTGCGCCCGGGCTATGACTTGGCTCCCCAGCACAACGCCTTGGAGTGCACCGTGACCGAAGCGGGGGCCGGCGGGGTTTGCGGGGTGTTCCACCATGTGGCTTTCTATGACATGGTGGGCGCCGGGGTCTTCCTGGTGGTGCTGTGGGTTCTTTACCGACGGATTCCCCTGCGGTACGGACAACTCTTCTCGGTCTGGGTGGTGTGGTACGGGCTCCAGCGGTTCGTGCTGGATTCCCTGCGCTTCGGGATGGGGGACGCCACCCTGGGCGGTTTCACCTGGAACCAGGTGAGCGCTCTCGGGGGTGCGGTCTTGGGGGTGGCGCTTTGGTTCTGGTTCGCCAGGCGCCAGCCCATGGTCTCGGCCGAGGAGGACGAGAGAAGGGGAGCGCTGGTTTCCGCCTCCGCCTCAGAAGGGGACGAAGAAGGCTGAGAATTATTTGCGGTGGGGTCCTGGTGCGATTAGCATTTCCTGCGATGCTGGCAGAGAGGTTCTTCGGCTATTTCGTCTTTACCGGGCCCCGGCTCCGGAGGGCATAGCGCGGACCAGTAACCTGAGACTGCCTGACCCGGAGCCTGGCTCCGGGTTTTCTTTTGCCCGGAACCACCGGTTCCCGACAGCAAAGAGGTAGGTAAGTGGAGAGACAAGCAACCAGAGTAAGCCGATCGCAGCGAACCGTCGTCAAGGTGGCCGAGACCAGGTTCGGACGTGATCCGTTTCCGGTCATAGCAGGACCGTGCGCGGTGGAGAGTGAGAAACAGATCAACACGACGGCGGAGTGGGTGGCCGACACCGGGGCCTCTGTTCTGCGAGCCGCAGCCTATCGGCAGGGGCATTCACCCTACTTCTTCCAGGGATTGAAGCGGGAGGGCGCCAAACTCCTGGCGGCTGCGGGACAGCGGGTGGGCCTGCCGGTGGCCATGCCCATCATGGAGGAGCGGGACTTGGAAGAGTCGGGGGACCTGGTCGACCTGTTGGAGATACACCATGGATCGATGCAGAACTTCGAACTCCTCAGGATTGCCGGTCGATCCGGCAAGCCCGTGATGCTGCGCCGCGGGTCCTCGGCCACTCTCGATGAGTTCTTATGGTCGGTGGAGTACCTGATGGCCGAGGGGAATGATCAGATCATTCTTGTGGAGAGGGGTATCCGGACCTTCGGGGCAGGGCACCGTGACACCCTCGACATCACCGCGGTGCCCCAGTTGAAGGAGACATCACACCTCCCGGTGCTGGTTGACCCCAGTCATGCCTCCGGCGGTGCGGAGCGAGTGCCACCCCTGGCCCTGGCCGCCCAGGGGGCAGGCTCGGATGGACTGATAGTCGAGGTGCATCCGGAGCCTGAGAAGGCCAAGACCGAAGGTCCACGGCAGTTGAGCCTCTCCGAGTTCTCCGAGTTGATGGTGCAACTGGGGATTAGCCGGCTCAGATCCCGGATCGATCTGGTGGACCGCGAGCTTGTCCGGCTTCTCGCCCGCCGCCGGCGGCTGTCCCTGGAGATCGGTCGCGCCAAGGCTGATCGGGGGTGGCCGGTCAAGAGCGAACGCCGCGAGGAGGAACTCCTCGGAGTGGTTCGCGAAGAGGCCATCCTCAACGAGATCGACCCCGAGCAGGTGGAGAGAATCTTCGACGTCGTGCTTGAAGGCTCCCGCAAAGCCCAGCAGACCATGCGTTTCGAGGTCGAAAGTCAGGCCTAACGGTCTTCACTCGACTCCTGCAGTCGGCTAGCATCATGGCGCAGTCGGCATGGCATGCCGCATTAGCCAAGGCCCCGTCGTCCAGCGGCCTAGGACGCCGGCCTTTCAAGCCGGAAACGCGGGTTCGAATCCCGTCGGGGCTACCGAGGTGCTCTGCCGGCGTCTTCCGCACGTACCCTTCCCTCGCAAAGGGCCACGAGTCATAGCTGAGTAGTTGCCTCGTGATTTGTTCTGTGCCGCTGGAGAGGCCGGTTCTTGACAATTCCACAGAGTGGAGGTAGGAAGCGGTGTGATGTGGGCCGATTCAGCAGGTCACAATGGAGAATTATGCATTATTTCTCACTCAAGTCAGTCAAAACGAGTTCTAAGGAGAAAAGCGTCATAACTGTGCAAAGCCCGTAATTCCCACGGTTCAAGACTCAGTGGGGAGGGAGCATTGTGCAGGTGGAGGATGCGGGAAGCCATGCAGGAAGTGCGGAAGATGGCTTAAGGTGAAGGCCATGAGACACTTCTCCTTGGATGACCGTCATGAGACCCACTGCCAAACGGCTCATGTTGTTCCAAGGAACTACGTCACATCTGATCATGATTGAATCTCCCTCGCAGGGGGTGGGGGATTGTTAAAGTCTTAGCGCACCTGATTGGGCCTAGAATTTCAAGGCGGTTTCTTCACATGGCAGTGCAGCTCTACAACCGGTTTCTGGCCGTGCTGGTCCTGATGGCTCTTGTTGCTGTTGTGGCTTTGATGTTCCGGCCGGTGCGCCGTGTCGCCCGGGGGCTGGGTTTGGGGGGGTCGTGGAGGTGGCCGGCCTTCGGGGTTGCGGCCCTGGCCACCGCGGGGAGTCTGGTCTTTTCGGAAGCGATCGGATACGAGCCCTGCGAGTTGTGCTGGTACCAACGGATAGCCATGTATCCGATGGTGGTGATCTTCGGCGTGGACCTGGTGGGAGGAGAGGGCTCAAGGACGCGCCGTTACGCGCTGCCGCTGGCCGTGGTCGGGTTTGCAATCAGCGTCTACCACTACCTGATTCAGGTATTCCCCTCTGCCGGCGGAGGGGTGTGCGGGACCGGTGTCTCCTGCTCCGCCCGCTATGTGGAGGAGTTCGGATTCGTTTCCATCCCGTTCATGGCCGGGGCGTCGTTTGCCCTGATTATCGCTATCCTGTTGGCTTTGGGCCGACCGGAGAGTAACAGGAGGCCAAACCAATGACATCCAGGGCCCAGAAGGCCAAAAGACAAAGAAGGTGGCTGATAATCGGAGGGGTTGGGGTGGCCGTTCTTGTGGCGGGTCTGGTGGCGGTCTTCACGGTTACAGGCGCCGACCCGGAGACGGCACAGGTGACGGTTGCCGGCGATCCGCTGCCGATCCTGGCCAGTAACGCTCCTGTGGGCCAGGACATAGCCTTCGGTTGGGACGCCCCCACCATCACCGGTTCCGATTGGAAGGGCAATCCGGTGACGATCGACCCTGCCGATGGTCGTCCCAAGCTCATCGTTTTCCTTGCGCACTGGTGCCCCCACTGCCAGGCGGAGGTCCCGGAAGTTCAGGGTTGGATAGACCAGACGGGTGGCAATCCGGATGTGGATCTCTACGGAGTGGCGACCTCCATCAACCGGTCCCGTCCCAACTGGCCCCCGGGCGATTGGTTGGACAGGGAAGGATGGACAGCTCCCACTTTGATCGACCGGAACAACAAGGCTGCCACGGCATACGGGTTGTCGGCCTTTCCCTACTGGGTTGTGGTCAACGCCGAGGGCAAAGTGACCTACCGAGTCGCAGCTGGAATCGGTATCGACGGGATGCTGAACCTCCAGCAACTGGCAACCCAGTCCATGGCAGACCTGGAGGCGTTCACCTCGCTGAACCCGAACTGAACCGAGTCTCTCTAGGTGCGCTGGTCGTCGAGGGTCTTCACTTTTGCCAGCCGGCGAAGATAGGAGTTTTTCCGGACCAGCCTGGCATCCAGGAAGAGCTTGACAATTTCTGCGGCGAGAGCCGGGCCGATCACTCTGCTGCCCAGGCACAGGAGGTTCATGTCGTCGTGTTCGACCCCCTGGCGGGCCGAGTAGGCGTCATGGGCGATGGATGCCCTGATTCCCTTGACCTTGTTGGCGGCGATGCACGCGCCAACACCGGAACCGCAGATCATGATTCCCCGGTCCGCCCGCCCCTCCGTGACAGCGCGGGCCACCGCCACCGTGTAGTCGGGATAGTCGACTGAATCGGTGCTGTGGGTGCCGAGATCGAACACGGTGTGTCCCTGGCTGGCGAGAGACTCCGTAAGTTGCTGCTTCAGGGGGAATCCTGCATGATCGGCGCCGATGGCCACCCTCATCTCGTTCTCCTGTCGGGAAAGACCTGAGACAAGAGGCTAACGGGCGGACTCGGCATTCCCGTGTAACCCTCATGGTTCGTCGCAGAGGGTGTTCTCTTTTCCGGTGGTTGGTTTCTTACAATCGGAGAAGTGGCGAGCGAGATTGTGATCGAGGGTGGCATTCCCCTGCGGGGCACGATAGGGGTGGTTGGCGCCAAGAACGCCGTGTTGCAACAGATAATCAGCACCCTGCTGTGCTCGGGTTGGCACCGCCTCTCCAATGTTCCGGACATTGCCGACGTCCGGGCGCTGATGCTGGTGCTGGAGCATCTGGGTGCAAGGTGCGACCTTGACAACCGGGAGCTTTCCGTGGTGGTGCCGGAGAGGATGAACGTGGCCGCCCCGTTGGAGTTGGTGCGGAAGATGAGGGCATCGATTCTGTTGCTGGGTCCGCTGCTCACCCGGTTCGGCGAGGCGCAGATCCCTCTGCCCGGTGGGGACGATCTGGGTGCTCGTCCGGTTGACATTCACCTCAACGGCCTCAGGCGAATGGGGGCCGAGTTGAAACTGGTGCACGGTGTGCTGGTGGGGAGGGCGCCCGAGGGTCTTACCGGCACGGAGATGGAATTGTCCTTCCCGAGTGTCGGCGCCACCCAGAACCTCCTGTTGGCAGCGGCGATGGCCAAGGGTGACTCGGCAATAATCAACGCTGCCCGGGAGCCGGAAATCGTGGACCTGGTCCAGCAGTTGCAGGCCATGGGCGCCCAGGTTTCGGGGGCGGGGACATCCATCATAAGAGTGCAGGGCAGCAGGGACCTGCGACCTGCCGTGCACCGGGTCATGCCCGACCGTATAGCCGCCGGCACCTATGCCATGGCGGCTGCCGTAACCGGCGGTGAGGTCACGATCACCGGATGCGAGCCTGCTCACCTGAGGATGGAGCTTCACAAGCTGGAAGTGGCGGGCTGCGTGGTCGAGAGAGGCGAGGGGTGGCTGAGGATTCACGGACCCGAGCGCCCCCGGGCGGTGGACTTCGCCACCCTTCCCTATCCGGGTTTCCACACGGACCTTCATCCGCAGATGGCTTCCGTGCTGACCGTTGCCGAGGGCACGTCGGTCATCACCGAGAACCTCTATGACGGTCGGTTCGGCTACGTGGGGGGACTGGCGAGGATGGGCGCCGACATTTACACCGAATGGAAGCATGCCGTCGTTCGGGGAGTGGACAGGCTCTCGGGGTGTCCGGTGGAGGCTCCTGACATCCGCGCCGGCGCCGCCCTGGTGCTGGCGGGACTGGTGGCCGATGGTGTTACCTCCATAGGAGGGGTTGGACACATCGATCGGGGTTACGCTGACCTGGTGGGCGATA
>CAYWGY010000015.1:12227-14471 GCA_964458055.1 uncultured Acidimicrobiaceae bacterium
ATGGCGAGTTTGGGGGCTCGCATCGAGAGACATGATCTCGACGACACCGGACGGCTCCTCCTGGGTTGGTAACTTGAGGAATGATCGGCATAGGATGCTGGTTTAGTTAATGGAGAGGCAAGATGCCCGAGACAATCCTGGATCTACCCAAACGTAATGCGAATCCCGAGTCGGGGTCGCTTCCCGAGGTCGACCTGAGCCTGCTCCAAGGGGCTCTCGACTACATCCGCCCCGCAATACAGGTGGATGGCGGAGACCTCATCCTGTTGGGTGTCGAGGAAGGTGTGGTGACCATCCAGATGGTGGGGGCCTGTGGCGGTTGTCCTCTCTCGATGAGGACCCTGAAGGAGGGAATCGAGCGCATCCTCCGAGCCAAAGTGCCGGGAGTGGTCTCGGTCGAAGCCGTCGCCTAGACGTTGATGGAGTTCCAGTGGGTAACCATCGCCGGGAGTTGACCCGGCTGATCCCACAGTTCCGAAGGGGCAACCGGCGCGCTCTTGCCAGGTCGATAACCCTGGTGGAGAACCATCTTCCACATGACCCGCAGTTGGAGGAGTTGTGGAAGGCGGAGTTGTCGGAGTCGGCCCCTGCCCGGCTGGTGGGGATAACCGGACCGCCGGGCGCCGGCAAGAGCACCCTGGTGTCGGCCCTGGTCGGCTGCATAAGGGGGATGGGTCTGACTGTGGGAGTGACGGCGGTAGACCCGGCCAGTCCCCTCACCGGCGGGGCCATGCTGGGTGATCGGATCCGGATGCAGCCGCACTTCACCGATCCCGGAGTGTTCATCCGGTCCATGTCCACCCGGGGACACCTGGGAGGAGTGTCCAGAGCAACCCGGGCCGTGACACAGTTGCTGGCCCTGGCAGGATTCGAGGTCGGGCTGGTGGAGACCGTCGGAGTGGGACAGTCGGAGGTGGAGGTCATGAGTGTGACGCCCACTGTGGTGGTGGTGGTCAACCCCGGAATGGGCGATTCGGTGCAGGCCGACAAGGCCGGGCTGTTCGAGATAGGCGGGGTCTTCTGTGTCAACAAGGCCGATCTGGAGGGGGCCGACCGGGCGGTGCGCACCCTTCGCCAGATGATCTCTCTGGGTTACCGTCCGGGTCCGGCGCCCAAGGTGGTGACCACCGTGGCCACCGAGGGCAAGGGCATTACCCAACTGTGGGAGGCCATAGAGGAGCACGGCGACAGCATTCGCGCGGGCGCCGCCCGGAGCTGACCGAACTTCCCGGCGGCGACCTGCCAGCCACCAGGAACTCCCGCCTGCCGGGCGCTCCCCAATTATCGCCGTTCGAATTTCTTGGGTTTACCCTCCCGACCCGCCGCCACCTGGCCGAATCGAAGGCCCGGGCCCGGTGCGTGCCGATCCGAGCCGGACTGTGAGTGGTCGGCTTGACTGCGCACCAGAGGTGTTACATCGTCGAAGGCCGAGTCGCACCTCGATAGTGACGCCCTATCTGATCGGGACGGTCCGGACCGACCCGGTGTTTCTTCCTCCATTGTGGGAGGGGGGTTGGGACAGTTTCAAGCGCGACGGACCGGTTCTTGCCGGATCTTTCGCGCTTTTCGAAGTCCTGGGGGAAGGCTGGCGGGTTGCCGGGCGCACCTCTGGCCGGCCCGGGGTCCAACTAGCCCCACACTCCGGCGGTTATCGCCAGAACCACGGCAGTCGCCATCTGAAGGCGGGACGTGGCCTTGAGCACGTTGATGAGAGCGGCGCCCTCCGCCCCGCTCAGCACCGTCCTGATCGGTAGGGCGCCCACGGGTAATAGCGCCAGTGCCGCCAGGGTGGGGATGGGCGTTATCCCCGACCAGGCTGCTGCGGCAATGGTCGCGAACGCAAGTCCAACCAGCGTGACGTAAAAGACCCTGGAACGGGCGGCTCCCATCATCACCGCGAGGGTGCGTTTACCGGCGCGGGCGTCGGTTTCCAGGTCCCGGAGATTATTCGCCACCAGGATGGCCGAGGCCAACAGCCCCATGGGGACGGCCAGTGCCCAGGCGGCAGGGGGAGCGCTCGAGTCGTGGACAAAGCGGGTTCCCACCGTTGCCGCCAGGCCGAAGAAGATGAACACGAACACCTCTCCCAGTCCCCGGTACCCGTAGGGCCAGGGCCCCCCCACGTAGCCGAGCATCGCCAGCACCGAGAAGATGCCCACCCACACCAGGATCCATCCGCTTATCAACACCAGGTACAGGCCGGCGGCCAGCATCCCCGCCCCAGGTGACGACACCGTATCCGGT
>CAYWGY010000015.1:14481-15324 GCA_964458055.1 uncultured Acidimicrobiaceae bacterium
ACAGGCCGGCGGCCAGCGCGACCGCCACCGCCGCCCAGGCGGCGGTCCACATTTGCCGGGGAGAGATCACCCCCTCGGCCACCATCCGCCTCGGCCCAATGCGGTCGGGGGTGTCGGCCGACCGCGTGGCATCCGAGACATCGTTGGCGAAGTTGGCAGCCACCTGGATGGCCAGGCCCACCGTCAAGGTCATCCAGAAGGCGTCCCACCGGAAGACGCCGTCTGCAACCGCCAGTCCCGTGCCGACTGTGACCGGCGCCGCCGAAGCCCACAGCGTGTGTGGACGCGCCGCGGTCTTCCATGCTTGAAAAGGAGTGAGCTTTGCAGGGGGAGTGCTAATAGTGCCAGGGGAATTGGTCGAAACGGGGTCGCCGCTTCTCCAGGAAGGCGTCCCGTCCTTCGGCGGCCTCGTCGGTCCCGTATCCCAGCCGGGTGGCCTCTCCGGCGAAAATCTGCTGGCCCACCAAGCCGTCGTCTATCAGGTTGAACGCATACTTGAGCATCCGCTGGGCCGTCGGACTCTTGGAGGTTATGGTCCGCGCCCATTCCAGTGCGACCTCCTCCAAGCGTCGGTGGGGGACCACCTCGTTCACCATGCCCATCTCCTTGGCTTCCTCGGCCGGGTAGTCCCTTCCCAGGAAGAACAATTCCCGGGCCCGTTTCTGTCCGATCATCCTGGCCAGGTAGGCCGACCCGTATCCGGCGTCGTAACTGGCGACATCAGGATCGGTCTGTTTGAAGATGGCGTGTTCACCGCAGGCAAGGGTGAGGTCGCAAACCACATGGAGACTGTGGCCTCCGCCCACGGCCCAACCCGGCACCACTGAGATCACCACCTTCGGC
>CAYWGY010000015.1:15334-21568 GCA_964458055.1 uncultured Acidimicrobiaceae bacterium
ACGGATAAGGCGTTGGGCTTCCAGTATGTGCAGCCTTCCCAGCCGGGCCGGATCGATGGAGGGACCGTCCTCTCCGCCGGCGTACTTGTAGCCGTCCCTTCCCCTGATTCGCTGGTCGCCACCGGAACAGAATGCCCAGCCGCCGTCCCGTGGGGAGGGACCGTTGCCGGTGAGCAGTACGCAGCCGATCCGGCTCCATTGGCGGGCATGGTCGAGGGCGGTGATCAACTCGTCGACGGTGTGGGGCCGGAAGGCATTGCGCACTTCCGGGCGATCGAAGGCGATACGCACGGCGCCTGTGTCGACGCAACGGTGGTAGGTGATGTCCGTGAAGGAAAAGCCCGGTACAATTTCCCAGACAGAGGGGTCAAAGTGCTCCGAAACCACGTCCAAAACAAGGTTACTGCTAAAGAGCGGTCATCCGATCGGTAGTGACGAGTCCTGCGAGGAGGCCTCATGGAACTCTTAATGGCGGACAGCTTCCCCGAACATTTCCTCCCCGAGATCGAAAGGCTTGGTTACCGGTGCCACCTGCAGCCGGACCTGAGGGACGAGTCTCTAAAGGCGGCGCTCCCCGGCAAGCAGGTGCTGTTGGTGCGCTCCACCAAGGTCTCCGCCGACACCCTGGTCGGGGCCACCGACCTGGGCTGGATCATCCGCGCCGGGGCGGGGTACAACAACATCGACTGTGAGGCGGCCGCTCGCAAGGCGATCTGGGTGTCCAACGTTCCGGGTCGCAACTCGATAGCGGTCGCGGAACTGACCATAGGCCTGATCCTCGCTCTCGACCGGCGGATACCCGACAACGTGATTTCCATCCGCCGGAATCAGTGGCGGAAGAAGGAGTTCTCCAAGGCCCGGGGAATTCTGGGTAAGACCCTGGGCATCGTGGGCATGGGACGCATCGGTATAGAGGTGGCCCGCCGCGCCCACGGATTCGGTTTGAAGCTGCTGGCGGTGGAGAGGGTCCGGTCTCTCGAGATGAGAGAACAGATGGACGAACTCGGGGTGACCTCGGTCGCCTGCCTGGAGGACCTTTTCTCTATGTCGGATATCATCACCCTCCATGTGCCGGCCCTCCCTGCGACCACCGGTCTGGTTTCGGCGGACTTGCTCTCTTTGATGAAGCCCGGGAGCTTTCTGATCAACACCTCCCGTTCCACCGTGGTGGATGAGGAGGCCCTGTTGGAGGCGCTCGACCGCCGGGATCTCCGGGTAGCGGTCGATGTGTTCTCCGACGAGCCTTCATCGGCCTCGGATGCCTGGTCGTCGCGGCTTGCCAGCCATCCGCGGGTGTATGCCACCCACCACATTGGAGCATCTACGCGCCAGGCCCAGGATTCCATCGCCTCCGGAGTGGTCGCCATGCTGGCGGACTATGCCCGCGGTGAGGTGCGGAATGTGGTGAATCTGCGTCCGGCGCCCCCGAGCGGGACCTTCCTCACGATTCGCCACTTTGATCGGGTGGGGGTACTCTCGGCGGTCTTGACTGCGATCAGATCGCTGGGACTGAACGTGCAGAACATGAGCAATCAGGTCTTTGCGGGCGCCGGGAGCGCGGTGGCGTTGATACAGGTGCAGGGCGAAGCCTCTCCCGAACTCATCGCTTCACTGCAGAGTCTGCCCCACGTCATGGGTGTCGCCGCTCACCACAGCGAGGATGCCTGATGAGCCGGTGGCTGAGACCGGCCCGGGTCCGGCTGGTCTCTCCCGAGTACGCATGGCGGGTGGTGCCACCCGACTATGACGCCCTGACACCCTACGAGCGGTACACATGGGCCTCGGAGAATCCCGACTCCTTCTTCAACGCCTTCGCTCCCTCTTCCAGTTGGCCCAACCGCTCCTTCCGCCAACTGGTGAGACAGGCTGCCGATTACCTGGACCGTCAACTGGAGAAGGGGGCGTTCGGCCCCCTGCTGGAAGGGCTGTTCATCTACCGGATAACCGACAGGGGGCATCAGCAGACCGGGGTGGTGGGGGACGCGCCGGTGGCTGCCATACCCAGCCAACTCATTCCTCACGAGACCACCCGGACCGACAGGGAGGACGAACTGTACAACTACATGGCCGAGGTCCCATACAGTTCCAGTCCGATGAAGCTGGGATATCACCCCCGGGAGGAGATAGACAGGATGGTGGAGGCCGTGTGCAGGTCGCGGCCCGATGTCTCGGTCACCTTGGAAGATGGCGCCCTGCACCAGATATGGGTCGTCGCCGAAGATGCCACGCACCGGTTGTTCGAGGAGTTCGCGACGGTTCCCAAGGCCTACATCGTGGACGGCCACCACCGGGCTGCTGCTTCCCTCCGCCACGCCGACCGCTGCGGCGCCGACGCCAGTCATCCGGCGGGACGGATGCTGGTGTCCGCCTACCCGACCGACCAACTCCGGATCGACCCCTATCACCGCTGGATAGCCCAGGAGGCGCCGGCCGAGCAGTTGGAGGGAACCCTGGGTGCGGAGAGGACCACTGCACGGGTACCCGCGGCCGGCGAGGCCGTGGCTGTCACCTCCAAGGGTTGCTGGTCCATCGAGTTGTCTCCGTTTCCCGACGAACTCGATGCGGGCGCCCTTTACCGCACGGTGTTGAAGCCGCTGTTGGGTGTGAGGGACGAGCGCACCGATTCTCGCATGGAGTTCATCCCCGATCGCGAGGGTCTCAAAAAGGTGATCGACCGGGTGGCAGAGCATGGCGGCACCGGTTTCATGCTGGCGCCGGCAACCGTCAGTCAGGTGATCCGGGCTGCCGACAACCAGATGGCGCTGCCGCCGAAGGCGACCTATTTCGTCCCCAAACCCCGTTCAGGGTTCTTTCTTTCCCCCCGTCACGCCGATCAGCCGGCCTAACCGCTTACGGAAGAACCGCCGGTCACAACTCGCCCCACAGGTCACCGTCTGCAAGGTCGATAACGGTCCAAGCCATTCCCACGGCTCCGTCGAAGATGGCTCTGTGCCCTTCGGGCGTGATGGTCCGGCGTGTGAACGCAGGCTGGTGGTTGCCGATGGGAGCGCAGTTCAAAGAGAGCATGGGGTGGATGGAGGGGACCACCAGGGAGACGTTCCCCATGTCGGTGGAGCCCGCCTCCGAAGGCGGGATGTCCGCGCCCCTGCCGAGAGGCCGTCCCAGAGTTTCGGAATTGGAGGCATAGAGTTCGGTCAGGAGGGGATTGCTGACCAACTCGGTGTACCCGTGCCCGATCTTCTCGACCTCAACCTGGCAGCCGGTGGCCAGGGCGGCTGCTTCGAAGCAGGAGCGGACCCGTTTCTCCAGGACTTCCAACCGTTCGAAGTCGAGTGATCGCACATACCACTTCGACCTGGTCAGCGCCGGAACGATGTTGGGGGCCTTTCCGCCTTCGGTGATGATGCCGTGGATCTTGTCGGTGGAGAGGATGTGCTGGCGTAGGGTGGAGATATTCACATAGGCCTGCACAAAGGCGTCGAGGGCGTTGAGACCCTGGTGGGGGTAGGCCGAGGCGTGGGCCTCCTTGCCGTGGAACGTCACGTCAAACTGGTTGATGGCGAGAAAAGGGGAATCCACCACATCACGGGGCGAGGGGTGGATCATCATGGCTGCCGAAGCCCCCGCAAAGGCACCGGCGTTGATCAAGTCCACCTTCCCGCCGTAGGCCTCCTCGGCGGGGGTGCCCAGGATGGTCAGCCGGAAACCCAGTTGTTCCACCACCGGGCGCAGGGCCAGCGCCGCGCCCACGGCCGCCGAGGCGATGATGTTGTGTCCGCAGGCGTGGCCCACCTCGGGAAGGGCGTCGTATTCGCAGCAAATGATCAACTCGGGTCCGCCCGTGCCGGCGCGGGCCGCAAAGGCCGTCTCCAGCCCGTAGGCCGGATACTCGACATCGAATCCGTACCCTGTCAGCATCCCGACCAAACGTTCGGACGACCGGAATTCCTGGTAGGCGAGTTCTGGATGGTCATACATCCATCTGTTCAACTCCTCCAGACGGGACTGTTCGTCGATTACGCGTTGCTTGGTCTTTTCTTTCAATGCAACGAGAGCCGGGTCGGACATGGGGGAGGCTTCCTCTCTGGTGCGGACTGCAGGCCGGGACAGCCTGCCGATTCACCCAAGACAGGTTACCAACAGCCCGGCGCCATGGCTCCAGCGAGGGAGAGTGGGGCTAACCTCCCCGCGATGGGGCTGTCATAGTGGACTTGTCGGAGATGGGTTTCGCCGAGCTGAAGCCATCGGTGGACTTTGCCTTCCTGGCCGATGCGGTTCAGGTGGTGGGTGGGAAGCTCTTCGCGTTGGGGGGAGGTTGGGACCAACTCCTCGTGTCCCGCCTTCCCACGAGGCATTCCTCCATGGGGATAGGCATGAGGATCACCTTTCCCTGGGGGTGGGACAAATCGCCGGTGAGCATGGGTGTGGACCTCCAGGACCAGGATGGTAAGAGCATTCTGGGACCCCGG
This sequence comes from uncultured Acidimicrobiaceae bacterium, assembly GCA_964458055.1. Lineage (GTDB taxonomy): Bacteria > Actinomycetota > Acidimicrobiia > Spongiisociales > ZC4RG35 > Bin76. The sequence goes on from CAYWGY010000015.1 coordinate 19,765, forward strand.
ATGCCCCACAGAAAGCTCCCCGTGAAGTCGCCGGTCGGTTACCCGCCGGGATCGCTGTTCGGTTTCCCGATGGCATTCACCTTCAACGCCCTCCCATTCGAGTCCGCGGGTGATTACTCCTTCGTGATCTATCTCGACGAAGAGCCGGTCCACCGGCTTCGTTTCACGGTCCGCGAACGCAAGCGACGCCGGGCCATCTAGGCGCTTGAGGCAGATGTCCGTGATCAAAGCGGTTTTATTCGATCTGGGGGGAGTGATCTTCGACTCCCCTCTCCACACCATCGCCGAGTTCGAGGCGGACCAGGGCCTTGGGCCGGGGACGGTGGGGCGGATAGTGGTCGGTTCCGGTCCCGACGGCGCTTGGGCTCGACACGAGCGAGGCGAGATCGACTCCGAGGCTTTCCGGGAGTGCTTGCGGGAAGAAGCCCGCCGGTGGGGAGTGGAATTGGATGTGGCGGAGATGATGACAAGGATCGAGTCCGACATCGGGGTTCGCCCTCGGATGCTGGAAGCGGTGGCGCGGTTGCGGCGAGCCGGATACATGGTGGCGGCCGTGACCAATAACTGGGAGGGATTGAACGCACCAGCGGTGGACGACCAATTCGACTTGGTTGTGGAGTCCTACCTGGAAGGTGTTCGCAAGCCCGAACCGGAGATCTACCTGAGGACGCTCGCCCGCCTGGGGGTGGAGGCCTCGGAAACGGTGATGCTCGACGACATCGGCGCCAATCTCAAGACAGCGCTGCGTTTGGGCATCACCACCATCAAGGTGGTTGATCCGGACACGGCATTGGTGGAGTTGGAAGCTGTGCTGGGTTTGTCGCTTTCGGAGATGGAGACGCCGGTCCCTTGACGCTTCCTCAGCTCCCAGCCGTCTACCGGGAACAGTTCTCCGAGCCGCAGGGATACTTGAATTCGGCGTCCATAGCCGGCGTGTCCCGCCTGGTGCAGAGTCGTGTGACCGAGTACCAGGGGGCTTTCCGGGCCGCCACCCGGAACCTGAGTCTCCTCCTGACCGAAGCCATGGGGGCCGGCCGCCGGGCCCTCTCGCGAATGCTCGATGTGGACGCCGCCAGGATCGGCATCACCCACAGCACCGGGGCCGCTCTTTTCCATGTCGCGTTCGGCCTTTCGGGCGGGAATGTGGTGGTGCCCGACGCCGAGTTCCCAACCAACCTCTATCCGTGGCTTCGGGGAGTGGAGGCAGGTTTGATCGACGAGGTCCGTCGCGTCCGGCTCCCGGACGGGAGACTGACCGTCGACCGGCTTCGTCCCTTCGTTGATGACTCCACCCGGGTGGTGGCTGTCAGCCATGTCGATTTTGCCACCGGTTTCCGTGCGGACCTGGGAGAACTGCGAGAGGCATTTCCGGCGCCGCTGCTGGTGGTGGACGCCATCCAGTCGCTCGGCGCCTTTCCCGTGGACACCGCTACCGCCGATGTGGTGGCGGCGGGAAGCCACAAATGGATGCGCGCAGGCTTCGGCGGAGCGGCGATGGTGGTGTCCGACCGGGCCATGGAACGCCTGGCGCCGACTCTCACCGGTTGGCTGGGGGTGGCCGATCCCCTTGACTTCGCCGCTCCCCCTCCCCATCCACTCTCGCCCACGGCTTCCCGATTCCAGATGAGCAGCGAACCCGTTTTGGGAGCTGTTGCGCTGACCGCAGCCTGCGAGGTCATTGTCCTGGCCGGCTCGAAGGTGATCAGCGAGAGGATCTCGGGACTGATGGACCGGCTGGAAGAGGCTCTCGAGAGTGCCGGCTGTGAGTTGCGCCGTCCGTGGGAGCATTCCGGAGAGCGGGCGG
>CAYWGY010000015.1:21578-22657 GCA_964458055.1 uncultured Acidimicrobiaceae bacterium
CAATCGACGGAAGTGGTGGAACGGATGCGGCAGCGAGGGGTGGTGCTGGCTGACCGGGCCGGATGGGTCAGAGCCTCCCCCCATGCCACCTCCACCCCGGAGTCCATCGAGTTGCTCCTCGATGGACTGGCTCCACTCCTGTCCTGACCTCACGCGGCCCCGGGGGGTCGGCGCCGGTTATTCCCGGTTTTCCCCCGGTCGTGGGCAGGCACGGAGATGTCGACCCGTGCCCGCCCGGCTTAACGGTTCTCGCCAAAGAGACTCACTCCTGTCGAGGTTTGCTCGGCTGATCGCCTCTACCCCGGTGTCTCGCATTCTTGGACGACCGGCGTGCTGACATGAGCGACGGTGCCGGGACCGCCTTTCACACCAGGTAGGCCCCCGGCGCGGGCGGGAGAGGCCTGCCGAGCCATCGGGGACGCCTCAGGCCCCCGGGTCCCGGTCCGGGTCGGGTCCGGTCCATCCACTCCCGGTAGATCTCGTGGGACTTATCGGTGTCGACGAAGACATCTCCATAACGATCACCCGGCTCGGCGAGGTTGAGGCGGACTCGTTGGTGCCAGGCGTGCATCCCGGACACCGGGTCGGGATGCACGGGGAATGCCAGATTCTGGTGCACGCCCGGGTCCCGCCACCAGATACGCTCGCTGTCGGGGTCTTCCGATTCGAAGGGTTCGATGCCGGAGCGGTGACGGAGCAGCCAGCCGCCGTTGTGACGTCCGATGTCCACCAGGGCCGAGGACCACCGCTCGTTTCCCATCTTGGGATCGAGGCGCCAGCGACCCATGTGATGGGAGGCCGCCACCACTCCGGGGCGGAGACCCTCGGTGCGCCAGGCTCGCATCACGAAGTACCCGATGTCGGTGTTGATCCGCACCAGGTCTCCGGTGGCGAATCCCAGTTGGTCGGCGTCGATGGGGTTGATCCAGAGAGGATGGCCGTGGCTGATCTCGTAAAGGTACTTGGCGTTGCCTGACCTGGTGTGGATGAGGGTGGGGAGCCGGAAGATCGGAAGCAGGATGCGCTCGTCACCCGCGAGGTCGAGATCACGCCAGTAGACATGAGACTTGAGGTAGGTG
>CAYWGY010000016.1:0-20996 GCA_964458055.1 uncultured Acidimicrobiaceae bacterium
ATTCTCTCCAACAATGAGATTCCCGGTCGCTTCACCTACGGTCACATCCAACAGTGTCCCCAAGCCGCGATCAAACGTCTCTACACCGAACACGGGGTGGTAGAACTCCCGGAGGCGTCGGCCCGGCCACACGTCGGAGAAGTCGTCACCATCATCCCGAACTCTTGTCATGGCCTCCTGGCGTCGGCCGACACGCTCTATGGCATGGGCGACGGTCGCCTTGAACATGTTTGGCGCCTATGGGAGCGGGCCCGCCTGGAGTGAGAGTGGGAAAAGTCACGAGGGAACCCAACGACCCCGAGGGCCGAGCATCCTGAAGCGGGTGGGGCTGAATGGCTTAAGGTCGACGGTCGTGTCCTCCCCGTCAACGAGTTGGCCGATCAGTTTTCCTGTTATGGCTGCGGTGGTGAACCCGATGTGACCGTGGCCATAGGCGAGATAGGCATTGTCCTGTCTCGGTGACAGTCCTATCACGGGGAGGGAGTCGGGATGGGATGGTCGAAAACTCATCCACTTACGAACTCGCTCGGTTCTGAGACGGGGAAACAACTCCTTGGCGGCCTCGATGAGCATGTCGGCGCGGGCATAGTCCGGCGGCGCTGACAAACCGGCGAGTTCATCTGTTCCCGCCAACAGGACCCCATCTGGAACAGGAGTGATGCCAAGACGGCGGTCCGCATAGATCAACGGCGCCTCAAGTTCGATGCCGGGGTTGGCGATCCGCACTCCGTAACCGCGTTCGCTGTCGAGCGGAGTGTCGAATCCGAGCGCCCGAACCAGCGGCCGCGACCATGCGCCCGCGGCAATCACAACCCTGGAGGCATGCACCCGGCCGCTGTCGGTCTCAATGGACACAACCCTGGTGCCTACGATCCGGAAGGCCCGCGCCCTGCGTTGCAGCCAGTGGCCGCCGGAGGCGGTGAACCTCTGGGCAACCGCCGTTACCAAGGCCCGGGGGTCGGCGAAGTAGGAACCGGTTATCAGGACCCCGTGCCGGATGCGGTTAGCCAGGGAGGGGAATCTCACCGCGACGCCGGCCGCGTCGAGGATCTCCATCGCGATCCCGCGCTCGCGGCGAACGCTCAGACCGTGGGCGGCCTCTTTGAAAGTGGCGTCAGACCCATAGGCCAGAAGATGGTCGCCGGCAAATGGTCCCGCAACGGTATCCGGGAGCGGCATGATTTCGGAATAAGCCGCTATAGCCTGTTTCAGCAGTCCGGCGATGGCCAGAGAGGCTATCTCGACGCGACCCGGACGACCTGCAGCAAGGAATCTGATCAGCCACGGAGTCAACCTCGGCAGGTAGCGCCACCGGATGGCCACTCCTGAGGAAGGATCGAGGAGCATCTTCGGCACGGAACGAATCACACCGGGTGTGGCCGTGGGAAGGCAATTGCCTATCGAGAAGATCCCGGCGTTGTGCCCGGAAGCCCCGTTTCCCGGGGCGCTGTGGTCGACAACGGTGACGGTGTAGCCCCGTTGCTGGAGAGCGAGCGCCGAACAGAGACCAACCATGCCGCCGCCGACGACCACCACGTCGGCGCCCGGATTCCTGTTGTTGCTCATAAATGTCCCTCGCCGGTGGCGCTCGCCAAGACGCCAACTCCGATCACCTATGCGGCGAAGGGTGATCGCGGATCCCGGCCGGGCGCCACAGCTTCTGCGGCCGAATTCAGGCTGTCACCCGCGACCGGGGTTGGGTGAGTCTCTTGACATTGGTGTCCTCATTCAACCGTCACGGTCTTGGCAAGGTTGCGGGGTTGATCGACGTCCAGTCCTTTCAGGGTTGCCAGATGATAGGAGAAGAGTTGGAGGGGCACCACCGCCAGCAACGCTCCTATCAGGTCGGCGTCCTCAGGAATCGGGACCACAAGGTCCGAGGTGCTGGCTGCCTCGGCCTGGCCATCCGCTCCCACCAGAGTCACCACGGTTCCTCCACGGGCCCTCATTTCCGAGAGGTTGGAGAACATCTTGGAACGGAGCCGGTGATCGGTCGCCACTCCCAACACCACCACACCCGGTTCGATCAGGGCGATGGGGCCGTGTTTCATCTCCCCGGCAGCGTACCCCTCGGCGCGCACATATGCGAGTTCTTTGAGTTTGAGAGCACCCTCCAGCGCTGCGGGATAGTCAACCGATCTGCCCAGGAAGAAGAAGTCACGGACACCTGCCCACTCCCCCGCCAGTTCCTCCATCCGCCCGGAGAGTCCCAGGACTTCCTCCAACCGGTCCGGCAGGCTGCGCAGCGCCTCGGTCTGTATCGCCACCTCGTCGGGCGTCATCGATCCCCGGGCGAGGGCTATGTGCAGTCCAAGCAACTGCAGCAGGACCACCTGGGTGGTGAAGGTCTTGGAGGCGGCCACTCCGATCTCGGGTCCGGCCCTGGTCTGCAACACCATGTGGGCCTCCCGCGCCAGGGAGGACCCCACGACATTGGTGACGGCGGCCACCCGTGCGCCCTGCCTGAGCGCGTAGCGCACCGCTCCCATAGTGTCGGCGGTCTCGCCGGACTGGCTGATCCCAATCACCAACGACCGATCGCTCAACACCGGATCGCGATAGCGGAACTCAGAGGAGAGATCGACCTCCACCGGGATCTTCGCCCATCGCTCCAGGGCGTACTTGGCCATCATGCCGGCGTGAAAGGAGGTCCCGCAAGCCACCACGAAGACCTTGTCCACTCCCCTGGAAATCTCCGCAGTCAGACCAGTGCCGTCGAACACCGGCTGGCCGTCCGCACTGATGCGGCCCAGGAGCGTCTCTGCCACTGCTTGGGGCTGCTCATGGATCTCTTTGAACATGAACGTCGAATACCCTCCCTTTTCGGCCGCGTCCATGTCCCATTCCACTTCCCGTTCCTCGAGGTCACATTCCTCTCCGAGAAGGTCCGTGACACGCACCGACTGGGAGCGGATCTCTACCACACGTTCCTCGGGGACCACCATCATCCGCCTGGTGTGCGACATAAAGGCCGGTATGTCCGATGCCAGGAAGTTCTCTCCCGAGCCCCTGCCGATCACCAGGGGGCTTCCCTTCCGGGCCCCGACCACCAAGCCGGGATCGCTGCGACGGATCACCGCCAGGGCCAGGGCGCCCTCGCAACGGCGCAACACCTGCCCCACTGCTTCGGCAAGGGGAAGGTCGGCCAGGTCCTCGATCAGGTGGGCAACCACCTCCGTGTCGGTGTCGGATGAGAAGCCGTGACCTCTCGCCTGCAGCCAGGACTTCAACTCCACCCAGTTCTCGATGATCCCGTTGTGCACCACTGCCACCTGGCTGGAGCAATCCAGGTGAGGATGGGCATTCGGGGTTGTGGGCGCACCGTGGGTGGCCCACCGGGTGTGGCCTACTCCGTAGCTCCCCTCTCCGAACCCGGATCCCTCCGCCAGGGCGGCGGCCAGGTCGGCGATCTTTCCCACCTGCCGGACGCTGTGCAGGGCGCCGTTCTCCCCGATCGCCAGTCCCGCCGAGTCATAACCCCGGTATTCCAGACGGGCCAGTCCTCCCATGAGCAGGTCCTGAGCAGGGCGGGGACCCACATAACCAACTATGCCACACATGACTTCACACTCCTGACCTCTTGCCCGGGCGTGTGAACGCAATAGAGAGTCCACCCGGAACGGCCTTTGTCCCCGCTGTCACCAACGGGATTTGCTCCGCTCGTTACGACCGTGGAAGCCGGAAAGGCACCCGCCGAAAGCTTCGATGACCTTTCTCCTCGTCACCTCCCGCACGCGCGTTGCGGTTTTCCGGGAGGCCTGGCGCTTGTTGTCTAATCTGTTCTCTGCGTTCCCCACCGGGATCGGAGTCGTTGTTTCCTTTCTCCGGACTAATGTCCCAGCGCCGAAGCAACCACTCCGGCTAGATGCTGAGCATACCGGCTTGCCGACTTCGAGTTGCGACATTCCACCATCACGCGCACCAGGGGCTCGGTTCCCGAGGGACGGACCAAGACCCGGCCATTGTCCGCCATCTCCTCCTCGGCAGCGGCCACCGCCTCCCATACTTCAGGGCAGGCGGACACCTTTCCCGGATCGTCCACCTCAACATTGACCAGCACCTGCGGATACTTCTCCATGGCCTGGGAGCGAAGGTCGGCCAGAGTGGCGCCCGTGACGGCCATCACCTCCAGGAGTTGGAGGGCGGTGAGCAACCCATCTCCCGTGACTGCCAGGTTGCCGAAGATGATGTGTCCTGACTGCTCACCCCCGAGCATGGCTCCCCGGGCGACCATCTCCTCGCGGACATACCTGTCCCCGACCTTGGTGAGGGAAATCTCGATCCCCTGGGAGGCCAGCGCCAGCTTGAACCCGAGATGGCCACCACCAGGGGAGGCCGCAGACGGCCACTCTCATGGAGATACCGGGCCAGGATAGCCATCAGGAAGTCACCGTCTACCACCAACCCGTTCTCATCCACCGCTATCAGGCGATCGGCGTCCCCGTCCAGGGCAAGCCCGATACGACCGGCTGCCCGGGAAGCCACCCATTGGGGGTGGGTTGCTCCGCACTCTTGGTTGATTCTCGAACCGTCGAGTTCGTCTCCGGTGGTCTGCACGTCTACCCCGAGTTCCCGCAGAACCCGGGGTCCGACGGCGACCGCTGCCCCGTTTGCACAGTCGAGGGTGACCGGGAGCCCCGAGACATCGGCTGAGATGGAGCCGCGCAGCCACCCCACGTATGCATCCACTCCCTCCGCCCACCTCCGGCGGTCGGCGTCATCTCCTGCGCCGAGCGCGTCCTCTTCGTCCCAAGGCTCGATTGTCCGCGAAATCTCGGCCTCGTTGTCGTCGGAGAGTTTGGCGCCGTCGGAACCCAGGAGCTTTATGCCGTTGTATGGCGCAGGGTTGTGGGAGGCCGAGATGACCACGCCCATAACCGCAGCACTGGAGGCTGTGAGGTGACTGATCCCCCCTGACGGGATCACCCCCAAGTCCACCGGTTCCAGACCCTCCCGTTCGAGGCCGGCGCGCAGTGCCCTGGACAGTCCCGGTCCGGAAGGCCGGGTATCCATACCCACCAGGACTCTTCCTGATCCAGCCATCCGGCCAGCGGCCCTTCCGACCCCGTAGGCCAGCGAAGCCGTCAGATCCCGACCGGCAATACCCCTTATCCCGTCGGTGCCGAAAAGGTGCTCTCGTGCCACCGAACCGCTACGTTCCCGCCGCCTTGGAAGGGGAAGTTACCGCTTGGTGTACTGGGGAGCGCGGCGGGCCTTCTTGAGACCGTACTTCTTGCGTTCCACCACCCGGGCATCGCGGCGGAGTAGACCCTGGCGCTTGAGAGTAAGGCGCAGTCCTGGCTCGACAACCGCCAGCGCCCGGGCGATTCCGAGCCGCAGAGCGTCGGCTTGACCGGTAACGCCGCCACCATGAATGGTGGCGCTCACGTCATAGCGTCCCCGGGTACTGGTGACCTCCAGGGGTTCCAGAACCCGGATGCGGCGGGCGATCGTCGGGAAGTAGTCCTCGATTGGGCGATTGTTGAGGGTGATCTGTCCACTGCCCTCGTAGAGCCTCACCCTGGCCACGGAGGCCTTGCGGCGGCCGGTGGCCTGCACGAGGGGAGCGCTCATCTGTTACCCACCTTGCGAAGCCCGAATTCCAAGGGAGCCGGCTTCTGGGAAGCATGGGGATGGGATGCTCCGGCGTACACCTTCAGCTTTCTGAACATCTTCCTACCCAACCGATTCTTGGGGAGCATTCCCTTGACGGCTTTCTCGATGACTCTCTCCGGCTTGGTCTCCAACAGCGACTGGAAAGACTCGGCCTTGATGCCGCCGGGGTACCCGGAGTGGTGATAGTAAGTCTTCTTCTCCCCCTTCGAGGACGAGAGCCCGACCCGACGGGCATTGATCACCACCACGAAGTCTCCACCGTCCACATGGGGTGCGAACGTTGGCTTGTGCTTGCCACGAATGATCTGGGCAATCTCGGACGCCAACCTGCCGAGAGGAAGGTCGGCGGCGTCAACCACCCACCACTCCGCCTTCACCCCATCGGCTGATGGCGAGAAGGTCTTGGAGATCACAGGTTTGGTTGGTGTGCTCAAAATCGAGGACTCCACTTAGATGGAATGAGAGCAAGCGGACACCCAAGGCACCCGGCCCAAGGATGGAATGGTAGCAGCATGTCGGCGCATCCAAAAACCGGTAACGAGAGTCGTCTCAGCCGAGTACACCGGGCAAGTCGGCCACCGAGCGCACCCGCCGGGAATGGCGAGGGTACAGTCCGAGCGGGTCCACCAGCCAGGCCTGACCGTAGCCGGCCTCCAAGGCTCCCTGAACGTCGTGATACCAGGAGTCTCCCACAAAGGCGATACTCCGGGGAGAAACATCTCCCAGTCCCTCAACCCCCAGAGCGAATATCTCCGCATCGGGCTTGTGGCATCCAACCTCGGACGAATCGATGACGAATTCGAAAAGATGCCCGAGTCCGGCCTCGTCCAGGGATGCGCGGATGGAACCGTCGGAATTGGAAATCACGGCACAGCGCAGGCCTCGAGCCGCCAGTTTGGCGACTCCCTCCCCCACCCCGGTGATCGGCAGGTTCCAGATGCCGTGACCGTAGTCGATGCGGCGCCCGGCTTCGGCCGGACGGGGAACCTCAAGGGTGGTGAAATAGTGTTCCAACCACCAGTCCCATCCCCGGCTGTGATCTCCCTGGGCCCGCCTCCGTGAATATGCGTCCATGGCCAGGTAGTGAGCCTCGAAGCAAGACTGCTCATCAAGGTCCACCTCCAGGATCCGGCCCATCAGCCCCGGATTCTGCAACACCAGGGTCCCACCGGCGTCAAACAGCACGGCTTCAATCGCCAAGTCCACCTCCGTTCTCCTCCTCGGACATCTCATACCCCACCTCCCACAAAACCAGGCCGTGGGGCGGCGCCACGGGGCCCGCCGCCTGCCTGCTCCGGGCAGCAATGACATGGGGAGTCCGGGATGCCTCCCGGCGTCCCCTGCCCACCTCTACGCACCATCCCACCAACGAACGGACCATTTGATGGCAGAATGATGTGGCCTCCACTTCGAATACCAGCGTATCGGGGCCGTAGCTGCTCCAAACCGCTTTCCTCACCTCCCTCACATTGGAACGCCCCTCGGCGGAGCGGCAGAAGGAAGAGAAGTCATGCACCCCCACGAAGTGGGTGGCCACCTCATTCATGGCCTCGACATCCAGGTGAACGCCCACGTGCCATGTTTGGCGCCGTCGCAGCGGGTCAGCCACTGCAGCGGTGTGGAGAAAGTAGCGATAGGCGCGCCACTTCGCCGAGAAGCGGGCACTCCAGTCTTTGCCGGTGGCAGAAAGGTCGTGCACAGCCATGTCGGGGGGTAGAAGCCGGTTGAGAGACCGCATGGTTGCGGTCTTGTCGTCAATGGACCGGGACAGATTCATGCTGACCACTTGGCGGCGGGCGTGAACCCCGGCATCCGTACGTCCGGCACAGGTTGTGAGGACATCTTCCCGTAAAGACAGCGAGAGAGCTTTCTCGAGTTCACCCTGTACGGTGCGTACCGTGGGTTGGCGGGCGAACCCGTGGAATTCAGTTCCCTCGTAGGAGAGGTCCAAACGGTAAGCGAACATTGGTCGAGACGCCTCCCCGCCTAGAACAGCCGTCCGCCCCACAGCAGTTGACTGATGATTATGAGGCCCACAACCCTCCCGGCAACCGTCAATGCCGCCCGCCAGTACACCGTGTCCAGCGCTTCTGCGGTGGCGAACACCAGGACCGTAAAAAACCAGACCCATCCGATCAGCGCCACGGCGGGAAAGAAGATGGCGATCAGCAACGGAAGGTGGCAGAAGCCCTGCAGCCTCATAACAGTGGACATCGAGGTCTCCGACTGACATATCCATCTCCCCAAGAGGAAAGTAAGGCCCGCCAGCAGCACCCAGATCATCAGTGCGTTGATGATCCCGAAGAGCAAGACCCTGAGGGAGAACCCGCCTCCCCACAGCACGCTCCACAGATGACCGACGCCGTTCACTCCTGCCACCAGCAGGGCAGCGTCGGCGGTGGCGCGATAGTCGAGGGTGATATCGAATAGCGCACTCCTCCGCACCAGGGCTACGCTCCACGCTCGGCGCAGGATCGTCATTGCAGTGTCGAGAAAGGGGGTTTTTTGATGAGAGCCGTCAAACCAGCTCGATGACGGCCATCTCTGCCCCATCCCCGCGGCGGGGGCCCAGTTTCACGATGCGGGTATAGCCGCCGGGACGGTGACTGTACCTGGGGGCCACGTCATCGAAGAGCTTGGTTACCACCTCTGTGTCCGAGATCGTCCTGAGAACGATACGACGGGAATGCAAGTCCCCTTTGCGGGCGCGGGTTATCAGTTTCTCCACGACGGGACGAACCGACCGTGCCCGGGAGTGGGTGGTGGTGATCCTCTCCTCCGAAATCAAAGAGGCGGCCAGATTGGCCATCATCCTCTTGTGATGAGCAGGAGATCCCCCGAAGCGAGGACCCCTAGGCGGCCGGGGCACCGCTAGCCTCCTGATCGCTAAGGCTCAACCCCATCTCATCCAGCCTCTCCTGCACCTCTTCGAGACTCCTCTGGCCGAAGTTGGTGATATCCAGCAACTGGCCGGCCGTACGCAGGACAAGATCACCGATGGTGAGGATTCCTGAACGCCTCAGGCAGTTGCGGGGACGCTCGGACAACTCGAGGGCCTCGATGGGAAGTTGAAGATCGTCGCTGGCAGGTTCGGGATCGGCGAATTCGCTCAACTCCAGGCCCATCCCTTCACCCACCTCTGCCAGAAGGTTCACCAACTCACCCACAGTCTTGCCGACCGAGGAAACCGCCTCGGAGGGTCGGACGGAGCCGTCGGTCTCCACGTCCAGGACCAGGCGTTCATAGTTGGTCATCTGGCCGACCTGGGTGTTCTCGACGGCGTAGGAGACCCTACGCACGGGCGAGAAGATCGAGTCGACAGGTATTACTCCCACCGCCCCACTGGTGGTCGATTTGTTGTCTTCGGCCGACCGGTAGCCCACCCCGGCATGAACCCAAGCCTCTATCTCCAGGGTTCCACTCTTGGACAGGGTGGCAATGTGAGCGCCGGGGTTCACCACTGTGACTCCGGCAGGCGTCTCGAATGCACCCGCCGAAACCGGTCCGGCGCCTCTGGCCTGCAGAGCCATTCTTTCCGGACCGTTTCCTTCCATGCGAAGCACGACCGCCTTGAGGTTGAGGATGATGTCGACCACATCCTCCACCACCCCCGGGATCGTGGTGAATTCGTGATCGGCGCCTTCAATCTGTATCGAGGTGATTGCGGCGCCCGGTACCCGGGAGAGAAGGGAACGCCGGATCGTGTTCCCGAGGGTGTGACCCAGTCCGGGTTCCAAGGGCTCCATCCGGAACTCCGAGCGGAGATTGCTCCGCTGCACTTCGTCTACTTCGGGACGTTGAACTATCAACATGGTGAAAGACCCCTTCTCCACTGCGTGTTACTTCGAATAGAGCTCAACGATCAACTGCTCGTTGATGTTGGTGTCAATCTGTTCCCGGGAGGGCAGACTGAAAACCTCGACGCGGCGTTCATCATGATCCACCGTCAGCCATTCGGGAGTGTTGCGACTGAGCGTATCGATGGCGTGCTGCACGATGATCAGATCGCCGCTCTTCTCCCGGAGGGCGACCACGTCGCCCTGGCGTACCTGATAGGAGGGGATGTCAACTTTGCGGCCATTGACTTGCCAGTGCCCGTGGTTGACCAGTTGTCGAGCCTGAGCCCTGGTGGCGGCCATTCCGGAACGCCAGACCACATTGTCCAAGCGAAGTTCCAGCAGCCTCAGCAGGCTCTCGCCGGTGATCCCCTCACCTGCGGCCGCCTGCTTGTAGTAATTACGGAACTGGCGCTCCAGCACGCCGTACATGGCGCGCAATTTCTGCTTCTCCCGCAGGCGGATCAGGTAGTCGCTCTCCCTTACCCGGCGCCGACCGTGCTCACCGGGAGGATACGGACGCCGGTCCACCGGGCATTTGCGGGACTGGCAAATGGACTGGCGGGCGCGCCGGCAGTGCTTGTGACGAGGACCGGTGTAGCGAGCCATCAGCCCCTTCTCCGCTTCTTGGGGCGGCAACCGTTGTGAACGGTGGGAGTGACATCACGTGGGGAACCGGCGACCTCCAGGCCCATGTGCTGAAGAGTGCGCCAGGCATCCTTGCCGGGACCGGTGCCGCTGATGACTACCTCTATCTTCCTGACACCATGCTCGCCGGCCTGCCGAGCGGCCTCCTCGGCGGCCAGTTGGGCGGCATAGGGTGTTGACTTGCGAGAACCCTTGAAGCCCACCGTGCCACCTGAAGTCCAGACGATGGTGTTGCCCTTCAGGTCGCTGATGTTGATGATCGTGTTGTTGAAACTTGCCTTGATATGCGCCCTGGCGTGAGTGATGTTCTTGCGCTCACGGCGACGTACTCTCTTCTGTGGTCCTCTGGCAGCCATTTCCGTCCTCTAGCGTTCAGTGTTTGGCCGGCTTCTTCTTGCCCGCTATGGCAATGCGCCGACCCTTGCGGGTGCGGCCGTTGGTGTGGGTCCGCTGGCCCCGGACCGGCAACCCTCGACGATGCCGGATGCCCTGGTAGCAACTGATCTCGGTCTTTCTGCGGATGTTCTGGCTGATCTGGCGCCTCAGATCCCCTTCCACCTGATAGTTGGCGTCGATAAACCTCCGGATCCTGGCGGCTTCCTCCTCGGTTAGATCTCGCACTTTCGTGCCGGGATCTATCCTCATGCGGTCGCAGACTTCCAGGGCACGGGTCCGTCCGATACCAAAGATGTAGGTGAGCGAGATTTCCAGACGCTTGTCGCGAGGGAGGTCTACTCCGGCAATCCTGGCCACTTGTCAGCCCTGCCTCTGCTTATGGCGGGGGTTCTCGCATATGACCCAGACGCGACGGCGCCGCCGGATTATCCGGCACTTCTCGCAGATCTTCCTGGTTGAAGGTTTAACTTTCATCTGTATCTCCACACGATTCTTCCCCTGCTGGGGTCGTAGGCAGAAAGCTCAAGGTCCACCCGGTCGCCGGGAAGGATCCGGATGTATCGCATCCTCATCTTCCCCGACACGTGGGCCAACACCACCAAGCCACCATCAACTTCAACCTTGAATGTTGCATTCGGAAGGTTTTGGAGGACGGTACCCTGTACCCGAACGACAGAATCTTCTTCAGTCATCCGAGGTTTTTCGTGCCAACCTTGAGCATGTTAGTAGGTTCCCGCGCTCTCGAGCAAATTAATGGGCACCGGTGTGGTCGTCACCAGCGGCCCCTCCGGCGTGAGACACACCGTGTGTTCCCAGTGGGAGGATAGGGTACCGTCGGCCGTCCGCACCGTCCAGCCATCCGGGTCAACCCGGGTCTCCGCACCACCGACATTGAGCATGGGCTCGACGCAAATCGCCATGCCGACTCGCAGTTTCACTCCCTTGCCCGCTCTTCCAACGTTGGGAACATCCGGCTTCTCGTGCATCTGGCGACCGATGCCGTGTCCGACATAGCCCTCCACTATTCCGTAACCGCGCCTTCGGGCAACTCCCTCCACCGCGGCGCTGATGTCCCCCACCCTCGCCCCGGGCCGGGCTTTCCCGAGCCCCGCCCACAGTGCCTTCTCCGCAGTGGCGGAGAGGAGTCGGGCTTCGGAGTCGACTTCCCCCACCGCGAAGGTCCGGGCGGCGTCGGCATGGAATCCTCGATAGATAGCCCCGATGTCAATCGAGAGGAGATCACCCTCGCGCAGGCGGCGGGAATCAGGAATGCCATGCACCACAACGTCGTTGGGTGACGCGCAGATGGAAGCGGGAAATCCCCGATATCCCAGAAAAGAAGGGACGCATCCTTCGCTGCGGATAACTCTCTCGGCCACCCTGTCCAATTCGAGCGTGCTCATTCCCGGTCGGGCCGCGGAAAGCACCGCCTCATGAGCCTTGGCCACGCACCGCCCGGCCACTTCCATCTTCTTGAACTGGGCAGGGGTCTTGAAAGTGATCAAGTAAGGAGTCGCCCGCCGGAGATCATCGGAGCGCCGCCATGATCCTCGCTGTAATCTCGTCGATGTCACCCGATCCATCCACGGATCGAATGAGACCACGGGCATCGTAATAATCGAGGAGGGGCGCTGTCTGGTTTTCATAGACTTCCAGGCGCCGCCGGATGGTCTCAGGTGTGTCATCTGCCCGACCCCTGGACAGCATTCTCTCCATCAACTCCCGGGAGTCGACTTCTAGAGACACCACGCTGTCGAGGGAGTGGTCCCCCAAGAGTTCTTCCAGTAATTCGGCTTGCGGAATGGTGCGGGGAAAACCATCAAGGATGAATCCGGCGGCCGTGTCGGCGTCCTCCAACCTTCCGGCCAGCATCTTGCCGGTGATCGCATCGGGAACGTACTCACCAGTTTCCATCAGAGACTTGACCTCACGGCCAAGATCGGTTCCCGAAGACACATGCTGACGGAACATCTCTCCGGTCGAAATGTGGGAAATGCCCAGCCTCTCGGCCACTTTCTCGGCCTGCGTGCCCTTACCGGATCCCGGAGGGCCTACGAACAAGAGCCTCATGATGCTCGAACCTCCTCGTCTAGGTCAGGAATCCCTCGTAGTTGCGCATCGTGAGTTGGCTTTCTATCTGCTTCATGGTCTCTAAGGCCACGCCCACGACGATGAGGATCGAAACGCCTGAGAAACTGATGGGAATGTTCCAGAGAAGGCCGGCAAGGGCGGGCAACACGGCGATCACAGCCAGGAAGACGGATCCGGGGAGAGTGATCCGGTTGAGGATTCTCCCCAGGAAGTTGGCGGTCTGGCCTCCAGGGCGAACCCCGGGGATGAAGCCCCCCTGGCGCTGAAGCATCTCTGCCTGGCGGGCGGGATCGAACTGGATGGCGTTGTAGAAGTAGGTGAAGAAGATGATCAGGCTGAAAAGCAGGACCACATACCACCAACTGATCTGGCCTCCACCGCCCAGATTCTCATCCACCCAGCGGTAGAGGGCCTGTACCCACCTGGCATCAGAAGGAATGGCTGTTACCAACAGGGAGGGGAACAGCAACATGGAGGTGGCGAAAATGACCGGTATCACCCCGGCGGTGTTGACCTTGAGGGGGATGTAGGTGTTCTGTCCCCCCATCACCCGGCGTCCCCTCACGCGCTTGGCGAAGGAAACCGGGATGCGGCGCTGTCCCTGATCAACGTAGATGATGGTAACGATGACAACCAGAAACACCAGCAGAATGACCAGGAAACGCAGGAACAGTCCCACTGCTGCCGTCTGTCCCCAGATCTGTCCGAAGACGAAGGGGAACTGGCTGAGAATCGAGACGAATATCAAAAGCGACATTCCGTTCCCGATTCCTCGCTGGGTGATCTGTTCCCCCAGCCACATCACGAAGGCCGTGCCGGCCGTCATGGTCAACACAATCAGAGCCACCCGCCCGGGGGTGTAATTGGGCACCAGGTCTATTCCGTTGGTGAAACGGCCCACATGGAAGAGATAGGTGAACCCGGTTGACTGGATGAGCGCCAGGACAACGGTGGTGTACCGGGTCCATTGGGTGATCACCTTCCGTCCCGCCTCACCCTCATCCTGCAGGGCCTGCAGTTTGGGTATCACCACCGTCAGGAGTTGCATCATGATTGAAGCTGTTATATAGGGAATGATCCCCAGAGAGAAAACGGAGAACTGCTCAAGAGCGCCTCCCGAGAAAAGGTTCAGCAACCCGTAGATGCCACCGGCCTGTTGCTGCTCCTGGAAGGCCTGCACCGCCTCAAGATCAATTCCGGGCACCGGAATGGTGGCCCCCAGACGATAGACCCCGAAGATTGCCAGGGTAAACAGGATCTTTCCCCGCAGATCGGGGACTTTGAACATGTTCCGGTAAATGTTCAGCATGGCATTCGTCTCTGAACTCTCCTGGTCCCCTTCAACTTCACCTACTTACCGTCCACTATCTGCCACTGGCCGCCGACGGCTTCTATCTTGCGACGGGCGGCGGCGCTAAAAGCATGGGCTTTCACCGTCAAAGGCGTCTCCAAGTCCCCATCGGCCAGGATCTTTATCCTCCCACGCTGTTTCACCAAACCCTTGTCGCGAAGGATCTCCGGATCGACCACGGACCCACCTTCGAAACCGCCCAGGGCTCCCAGGTTGACCACGGTGTAGACGGAGCGGTTGGGGTTCTGGAATCCTCCCAGCTTGGGAAGACGACGCGACAACGGAGTCTGCCCCCCCTCGAATCCGGGCCGGAGCCTGTTGCGGGCGTTGATCCCCTTGGTGCCGCGTCCCGCCTTCTTGCCACGGCGGGCGCCGGCGCCCCTCCCCACGCGTACCCGGGCCTTCTTGGAACCGGGCGCCGGTTTCAGATCATGCAACATCAAGCGATCAGACATAGGTTTCCTCCACTTCCACCATGTGCCGCACACGGTGGATCATCCCGCGGATCTCAGGGCGGTCGGGTTGTTCCACCGTGTGATGAACCCTACAGAGCCCCAGACTCCTGACGGTGCGACGAGTTTTCGGCTTCTGGCCGATCAGACTGCGACGCAACGTAATCCTGAGAGTCTTCGTTCCACTCATCGTACTGTTTTAGGGGCAGCGCGCATCGCTTCGGTGGAGCGATAGGCGTCCAGTAGAGCAGGGGGAACGAACTCCTCGGGGCGTTTACCTCTTAAACGGGCCACCTCATCGGGCCGTCGTTGGGCAGCGAGGGCATTCATCGTAGCCCGGGCGACATTCAGATGGGAAGGAGAACCCAGAGACTTGGCCAGGGCATCTTTTATGCCGGCCGCCTCCAGTATCTGGCGAACCGCTCCTCCCGCTATGACTCCCGTACCGGGAGACGCGGGCTTGATCAGCACCCTTGAGGAATCGTGCTTGCCAATGGCTTGATGGATCACGGTTGCGCCCGTCATGGGTACCGTGATCATCGTTCGACGAGCGATCTCCATGGCCTTCTGGATGGCCAGGGGCACCTCCTTGGCGCGACCGTAGGCGATTCCTACCTTTCCGGCGCCATCGCCGACCGCCACCAGCGCGGTGAAAGAGAACCTCCGTCCACCCTTCACCACCTTGGCCACCCGGTTGATCTTGATGACCCTCTCTTCATATTGTTGCATGTCAGCCATGGACCACCTCAGAAAACCAGGCCATCGGCCCGGGCAGCGTCCGCCAAGGCCTTGACTCTTCCAGCGAATTGATAACCGCCCCGGTCGAACACTACCGTCTCCACCCCGGCTAGGCGGCTTCGCTCGGCTACCAGCCTTCCCACCATCCCGGCGGTCTCCACGGTAAGAGTGCGGCCGCGTAATCCCGGCTCCAAGGAGGATGCTGCGGCCAGGGTATGGCCCATGTCGTCGTTGATGACCTGGGCGTATATGTAACGGTTGGAACGGAACACTGCCAGGCGGGGTCTCTTGGCACTCCCGTGAATCTTCTTACGCACACGCCGGTGGCGTCGTACCCGCGCGTGTCCCCTGGTGCCTCTCATATCCTTCCTGCCTTCCCTGCCTTGCGCCGCACCTTCTCGTCCACATAGCGGATGCCTTTGCCCTTGTAGGGCTCGGGGGGACGGAGTCGCCTGATGTTGGCGGCCACCTGCCCGACCTGTTGCTTGTCGATGCCCTTGATGATTATCCGGGTGGGCGCCGGCGACTCGAATGTGATTCCTTCCGGGGCCACTATCTCGACGGGATGGCTGAAACCCAGTTGCATCACCAGGCGGTCGCCTCGCAACTGTGCCCGGTAACCGACTCCGACCACGGTCAACTCCTTGCTGTAGCCCTTCGTCACTCCCGTCACCATGTTTGCCAAAAGGGTGCGGGAGAGGCCATGCAGAGAACGCGCCATTCTGGACTCGTCCCGACGGCTCACCACTACCTGGCCATTCTCCAGGTGGATTCTTACCCGGTCGTGAAATGTCCGGGACAATGCGCCGTTGGGACCCTTGACCAATACATCAGGACCGTCCACCGTCACTTTAACCTCCGGCGGGATGGAGACGGGGACCTTGCCGACCCTGCTCATCACCACACCTCGCAGATAATCTCGCCCCCCAACCTCCGGCGTCTGGCCTCGCGGTCGGTGAGCAAACCCTGGGATGTCGAGATGATCGCCATGCCCATGCCACCCTGGACCCGCTCGATATCGGCGGCCCTGCTGTAGCGGCGATGTCCCGGCTTGGAAATCCTGCGGATCCCGGAGATGGCGGACGTCTTCCCCTCGGCATAACGCAGTTCCACCGTGAGGTTACGGTGCGGCTTGGATTCGTCCACTGATGTCACCGAGAACCCGTCCACGAATCCCTCGGCGGCCAGGATACGCGCCACCCGTTCCTTGAGCCGAGAGGATGGCATCTCCACCTCGGCATGGCCGGCGGAGATACCGTTTCGGATGCGGGTCAGCATATCAGCCACAGGGTCGGTCATCATGATTACCACGAAGCCTTTCTAACACCGGGCAACTCGCCGCGGGAGGCCAGTTCACGCACGCATATCCGGCACATACCGAAGTCACGCAGGAATGCTCGCGAGCGTCCGCATCTGCGGCAACGGTTGTAGGCCCTTACTTTGAACTTGGGGGGCCTCTTGGCCTTGGCTATTAGTGCTTTGCGCGCCACAAGAACTCCTTAGTTGAATGACTCTCTTGATCGGAACGGAAACCCGAAAGCCGATAGGAGAGCACGGGCATGGTCATCGTCATCTGAGGTGGTACAGATGGTGATATCCATCCCACGGGTGTCTGAAATCTGGTCGTAATGTATCTCTGGAAAGACGAGTTGCTCGTCGAACCCGAAAGAATAGTTGCCACGCCCGTCGAAGGAAGTGGGTTTCATCCCGCGAAAGTCCCTTATCCGGGGAATGGCGATGGACATAACCCGGTCGAAGAATTCCCACATGCGATCGCCTCGCAAAGTAACCGACACGCCAACGGGCATGCCTTTGCGGATCTTGAACCCCGCCACCGATTTGCGGGCCCTGTTCAAGCGGGGCTTCTGCCCGGTTATCCACGACAACTCATCAAGGGCGGCGGCCACCTGCTTGCGGTCTCGCACGGCTTCTCCGATGCCCATGTTGACAACGATCTTGTCCAGTCTGGGAACCTGCATGGGGTTCCTCAAACCCAACTCGAGCTGGAGAGCGGATGATATCTCCTGGCGGAACCGTGTCCGTAAGCGGGGAGGTTGGGTAGCGCCGTTTTGGTTCATAGGTCACCTCCGCAGCGGCGGCAGGCCCGCCGCTTGCCCTTCTCATCGAACCTCTTCGCGATCCGGGTCGGCCCGCACTCATCGCAGACGATCATCAGATTGGAGACGTCGATGGGCATGTCCTTGTCGATGATGCCACCCTGCATGGTCCCACTACGGGGCCGCTGATGGCGCCTGGCAGTGTTCACACCTTCCACGATTACTTTGTTGGTCTTGGGAAGCACGCGTGAAATCTTCGACACCCTGCCGACGTCCTTTCCGCTGATGACCTTGACCTGATCGCCAACACGTAACTTCATATAACCTCCGGAGCCAGCGAGACGATCCGCATGAACCGCTTCTCCCTCAACTCGCGGGCCACCGGACCAAAGATACGGGTTCCCCGCGGCTGTTTTTGCGGATCGATGATGACGCAGGCGTTGTCATCGAAACGTATGTAGGTGCCGTCGCTCCGGCGGTGCTCCTTGCGGGTTCGCACAACCACGGCGCGGACCACCTCGCCCTTCTTGATGACACCGCCGGGGATGGCTTCCTTGACCGTCACGACAACCTCATCGCCCACGCGGGCATAGCGTCTTCTGGTGCCGCCCAGGAGTCCGATGCACAGCACCGATCGCGCTCCCGTGTTGTCAGCCACCCGTAGCCTGCTCTCTTTCTGGATCATCGGGCCCGCTCCACAATCCCCGTCAGGCGCCAGCGCTTCTGACGGGACAGAGGCCGGGTCTCCGCAATTCGAACGGTGTCTCCCATGCGGGCATCGTTGTCCTGGTCGTGGGCGTGGTAAAGCGAACTCTTGCGCACCACTTTGTCATAGCGGGGGTGCTTGTAGGAGGTGGCCACTCTCACCGAGATGGTCCGGTCGCGCTTATCGGAGACGACCACTCCCACCCGGGTCTTGCGCGTACGACGTTCACTCATCGGATTTGGCCTCCTGCTGTGTGTACCAGAGTTTGATCTCACGGTCGCGGAGAATGGTCAGAATGCGGGCCACCATCTTCTTGACCGCCTTGATGCGGGCGGTGTTGTCCAACTGATTGGTGGCCAACTGGAAACGAAGGTTGAATAACTCTTCCTTGGACTCGGCCAGCTTCTCCATCAGTTCCCTGTGGGTGAGCTCACGAAGCTCGGCAGTCTTCATGAATCCTCCCTGGCAACGAACCGCGTCTTGACCGGTAGCTTGTGCCCAGCCTTGCGCATGGCCTCTCTTGCGCGTTCCTCGGAAACCCCGGCCAACTCGAACATGATGCGGCCGGGCTTTACGACCGCCACCCAGAATTCGGGATTCCCCTTGCCAGAACCCATGCGGGTCTCTGCCGGCTTGGCGGTCACCGGTTTGTGGGGGAATATGGTGATCCAGACACGGCCGCCACGGCGCACCGAGCGGGTGATGGCCACTCGGGCCGACTCGATCTGTCGGGCCGTCACCCATCCGGCAGAGAGCGCCTGCAGACCGTATTCGCCGAAATTGACTTTGGTCCCGCCTTTGGCGATTCCCCTTCTCCGGCCCCGGTGGACCTTCCGTCTCCGGGTTCTCTTTGGCATCAACATACGGGGCTCACTCCTCTGCCGAATCCTCGGACCCGGAAGGCTCGTCATGCATGGTCACGGCATCCTCGTCCGCATCCCAGTTCCCTTCGGCCCGCGTCGATCTCTTACGGCCTCCCCCGGCTTCAATCACCCGCTTACGGCCGTCCCGCTTGGCGCCCGACGGTTTCACGGGGCGCTTGCCTCCCCCGGCCTCGATGAGGCGTGGTGGCTTCCTTCCTCCGGCAGCGGCTTCGGCTCTCGCCTTGGCAGGCGTACGGCGCCGGCGGGTGGGGCCTCCGGCTGCCAGGGCGACCTCGGCAGCCATCTTCTGGCCCGAGGAGCGGGTTTTGAACACATCTCCCTTGTACACCCAGACCTTGACACCAATGGTGCCCACCATTGTTTTGGCGGTCGCCATACCGTAGTCAATGTCCGCCCTAATGGTATGAAGCGGCACCCTGCCTTCCAGATACCATTCCCGGCGGCCCATGTCGGCGCCACCGAGCCGGCCCTTGCACTCCACGCGGACTCCCTGGGCGCCGGCTTTGCGGGCCGTGCCCAGAGCTCGCTTCATGGCCCGGCGGAACGAGACGCGGTTCTCCAGTTGGTCTGCTATCCCCCGGGCAAGCAACTGGGCGTCCAACTCGGGATCCTTCACCTCGATGATGTTGAGCTTTATGGACCTTGAGGTGAGCTTTTCCAGGCCCTTCCGGAGGCGCTCGGCCTCGGACCCGCGGCGACCGATCACCACTCCCGGGCGGGCGGTGTGGATCTCCACCACCACACGGTCCCTGGTCCTCTCTATCTCGATGCGGGAGACAGCCCCCCGGGTGAGCATTCCCTGGAGGTAGTCCCTGATCGCCCAGTCCTCGTTGACCAGGTTCACGTAGTCCTTGTCGGAATACCACTTGGACTTCCAGTCGGTGACCACGCCAAGGCGGAAGGAGTAAGGGTGTGTCTTCTGTCCCATCAGGTTATCTCCTCGTCGTACTCGGAGTCGGCGACCACCACTGTCAAATGACTGGTCCGTTTGCGGATGCGAGTAACCCGCCCCCTGGCCCGGGCCCGGAAGGATCTCAGGGTAGGTCCCTCGTCGACATAGATGGCTGCCACCTCCAGGTGGTCGATGTCAAGGTCGAGGTTGTTCTCGGCGTTGGCGACAGCCGACTCCAACACCTTGAGCACCGCCGGGGCCGCTCCCCGGTTGACATGGGCCAGGAGACTCTGCGCCTCCCACACGGGCTTACCCCTGACCAGGTCGGCAACTCGTCTCACCTTGTAGGGAGAGTGACGGAGATAGCGGGCGCGCGCCTGAGTCCTCACTGCCTTGCAACCGCCTTGTCCCTCTTCGTGCCGGAGTGGCCGCGGAAGGTGCGGGTGGGGGCGAACTCTCCCAGCTTGTGTCCGACCATGGACTCGGTGAGGTAGATCGGAACATGGCGACGGCCGTCATGGACGGCGATCGTATGCCCGATCATGGCCGGGATTACGGTGGAACGACGGCTCCAGGTACGGATCACCCTCTTTTGCCGGGCAGCGTTGAGTTCCTCGATCTTCTCGAGAAGGTGGTCGTCCACGAACGGGCCCTTTTTCAGACTTCTACCCACGACTACCTCCGACCTTTGGCATACCGACGGCGGACAATGTACTTGTTGCTCTGCTTGTTCTTGCGACGGGTGCGACCCTCCGGCTTTCCCCATGGGCTGACCGGTGTCCTGCCTCCTGAAGACTTGCCTTCACCGCCTCCCAGAGGATGGTCGATGGGGTTCATGGCCACTCCTCTCGTCTGGGGCCGTACTCCCTTCCAGCGGTTACGGCCTGCCTTGCCAAGCTTGACCAACTCCGCCTCGGTGTTGCCCACCTGGCCGATGGTTGCCCGGCAATCGAGGGGGACGGTGCGCATCTCGCCTGATGGCAGCCTGAGCAGAGCTGCCCCGCCTTCCTTGGACATCAGTTGCACCGCAGACCCGGCTGCCCGGGCCAGTTTCGCTCCGCCTCCGGGGCGCATCTCCACGGCGTGGATGGTGGTGCCCGCCGGGATGTTGCGCATCGGCAGGGCATTCCCGGGCCGGATGTCAGCCTTGGGCCCCGAGGAAACCCGATCCCCGACACCCACTCCCACCGGAGCAAGAATGTAACGCTTCTCTCCGTCCACGTAGTGGAGAAGCGCTATGCGCGCATTGCGGTTCGGGTCGTATTCGATGGCCGCAACCTTGGCGGGGATGCCATCCTTGGTCCTCCGGAAGTCGATGATCCGGTAGCG
>CAYWGY010000017.1:0-1487 GCA_964458055.1 uncultured Acidimicrobiaceae bacterium
AGTCCTCGGAGGAGCTTGGCGTTGGTCACTCGGGCGATGCTCTTGATGAGGGCGGCTGTTCGCAGGTCCACCTTCTCTTCGGCGGCGATCTTTGTAACCTCCTTGAAGGCCTTGGTCATGATGTCATGCAGGCGATTGCGGGTCTCTTCGTTGCTCCAGATGTAGAACTGCAGTCCTTGGAGCCACTCGAAGTAGGAGACGGTCACCCCCCCGGCGTTGGCCAGGATGTCGGGAATCACCAGCACGCCCCGTTCCCGCAGGATGCGGTCGCCCTCCATGGTTGTGGGGGTGTTGGCGCCTTCCAGCACCACCGAGGCGGTGACGCGGTGGGCGTTGTCTCCGTGAATCACTTCCTGTACGGCGGCGGGGACCAACACCTCGCAGTCGACCTCGAAGAGTTGATCGCCTTCGATCGGGTCGGCTCCCGGAAATCCGGTCACCCAGACATTCCGGGCGGTCCATTCCTGCAGGGCCTCCACGTCGATGCCGTCCGGACAGTGGAGGCCTCCCGACAAGTCGCTGATGGCCACCACCTTGGCGCCGAGTCGGTGAACGGCCCGGGCAACGCTCTTGCCGACCTGGCCGAAGCCCTGTATCGCCACCCTGGTTCCGGGAAGCGGCAGGTCAACCATTTCCAGGGCCATCGGTAGAAGGTAGGCCAGGCCCAGCCCTGTGGACTCCTCCCGGACCTTGGTGCCTCCCAGGTCCACCGGCTTCCCGGTGACCACTCCCGGGGCGCCGTGGCCCACATGGTGGCTGTAGGTATCCATGATCCATGCCATACACTGGGAGTCGGTTCCCAGGTCCGGCGCCGGAATGTCGCGTTGCGGCCCGATGAAGGTGAATATCTCGGAGGCGTAGCGACGGGTCAGACGCTGCATCTCGCTCCGGCTCAGGGTCTCCGGCGCTATTCTTACGCCGCCCTTTGCCCCTCCGAAGGGAAGGCCGACCAGGGAACACTTCCAGGTCATGTTCATGGCCAAGGCTGCCACCTCGCCCAGGTTTACGGAGGGGGCGTAGCGGATGCCGCCCTTGGTGGGGCCCATGGTGAGAACGTGCTTGACGCGGTAGCCGAAGACTGTCTCCACCGAACCGTCATCCCGTCGGAAGGGGAAAGTCGTCATCAGAGACCGCTGTGGGAGTCGGAGGCGCTCAGCGACATTGGGGTCAAGGTCCATGTAAGCCGCCACCTTATCGAATTGGGTCACCGCCTCCCGATAGATCCCCGCGTCCCAATCCAAAAGGGGAGTGACGCTGTCGCGTTCCGAGGTTTCAGGAGCCGTGATGACCACCAGTCGGGGAGTGTAGCGACTTCTGTACAAAAAGTAAAGAGGATTTCGGGGGAGGTGTCATAGACTTCGAAGGGTCCCTACTATCTGGTTCTTGCAAGGACACGGGAGTGTGGTCTGTGCCGGACAACTCGAATGGCTCGCTGGCCGAGCAGGTGTGGTCCGCTCTGCGTGGAGTGGTCGATCCCGAACTTGGGG
>CAYWGY010000017.1:1497-5055 GCA_964458055.1 uncultured Acidimicrobiaceae bacterium
CCTGGGCATGATCTCGTCTGTGGACACCGGCCCGGAGGGTCTGGTGACCATCGGGCTGGCCCTGACCATCGCCGAGTGCCCGTTGCGGAACCAGATCGAGGGTGATACTCGTCGGCGGGCACTTTCCCTGCCCGGGGTTTCCGATGTGGTCGTGCACACCACGGCCATGACGAAGAACCAGCGAGCGGAACTCATGTCAAGGGCGCGGGAGAAGGCCCGTGATCGGGCCGAACCCACCCAGGTGTCACCCACCACCAGGGTGATCGCGGTCAGTTCCGGAAAGGGAGGGGTGGGCAAGTCGTCGGTGAGCGTAAACCTGGCCATAGCCATCAAGAACCTGGGTCACCGGGTTGGTCTGATGGACGCCGACATCTGGGGATTCTCCATTCCCCGACTCCTGGGCACGAGCGCCCGGGTGGAGGCTGACGATGAGACCAGACTGATCATTCCGGTGGAGGCCCAGGGCCTGAAAGTGGTGTCGACCGGGCTGATCATCGACTCGGAGGAAACGGCGCTGATGTGGAGAGGCTTAATGCTTGCCAAGGCCTTGGAGCAGTTCCTCAACCAGGTGGATTGGGGCGACCTCGATTATCTGGTCATAGATATGCCACCGGGCACCGGGGATATCCAGATGGCCCTCTCCCGGATGCTTCCCCAGGCCGAGATGGTGGTGGTCACCACGCCCCAGCGGGCGTCGCAGAAGGTGGCGGCTCGCATAGCGGACATGGCGCGGAGGTCGCACATGCCCGTAGTCGGGGTTATCGAGAACATGTCCGGCTTCGACTGCGGGCATGGAGTGGTCCATCACCTGTTCGGACAGGGCGGCGGGGAAGAGTTGGCGGAGGGAATTGGAGCACCCCTGCTGGGCCGGATTCCGTTCGATACCAGGATTGTGGAGGGCGGCGACACCGGGCGACCGGTGGCGGCGCGATTCCCGCCCACCGGGGCCGCCCTTGCTTTCGCGGAGACAGCCTCCCTTTTGGTGCAACTGGTACCTCCCGCCCAGGACGAGACCTGCACCGGTCGCATCGCCAAGCTCTTGGAGGGTCTGGCTCAATCCGCACAGGATGACGATCTCATGGCGGCGCTCGCCCGCTAAAGAGGAGGCCCTGGTAATCTGGATTGTCGTGAAGGTAGCGTGCGCAATGGTGTCAATGCGCATCGAACCGGAGATGACTGCACTGCAAGCCTAGGGAGAACGCCATGCAACTTGAATGCCCGTCCAAAATCCTGGTGGTGGATGACGAACCGGATTTGGAACCTCTCATGCTGCAGAGAATGAGAAGGCACATCAGGAAGGGCACCTACGAGTTCGTTTTTGCCCGCAACGGGTTGGACGCACTGAGCCGGTTGAGCGAGGACCCGACCATTGACATCGTGCTTTCCGACATCAACATGCCCGAGATGGACGGGCTGGCCATGCTGGAGCAGATCCCTCAAA
Organism: uncultured Acidimicrobiaceae bacterium; assembly: GCA_964458055.1. GTDB lineage: Bacteria > Actinomycetota > Acidimicrobiia > Spongiisociales > ZC4RG35 > Bin76. Next base: position 2,939 of record CAYWGY010000017.1, read on the forward strand.
TCAACCCGAATGTCAAATCGGTGGTGGTCTCCGCCTATGGGGACATGAAGAACATTCGGACCGCCATGAACCGGGGAGCCTTTGACTTCGTGACAAAACCGGTGGACTTCCGGGACCTGCAGATCACCATCGAGCGGACCCTGGCGCACATGAGGCAGTGGAAGGAGGCGATGTCGTACCGGGACAGGTTGGTGTCCCTCCAGAGCGAAATCGAGGTGGCAGCCAATATCCAGAGATCGATACTTCCATCCACGTTCCCGGACACGCCCCGGTTCCAGGTGTTCGGAGACATGGAGCCGGCCCAGGATGTGGGGGGAGACTTCTACGACGTGATAGCACTGGATGAGGGCCGGATCGGCCTGGTGATGGCAGATGTCTCCGGCAAGGGGATCCCGGCGGCCATGTTCATGATGACTTGTCGCACGCTGATGAAAGGCGTCGCCATCGGGCTCGCCGAGCCCGCGGCAGTACTGGGGGAGGTGAACGACCTGCTGTGCGAGGAGAACGACACCACCCAGTTCGTCACGGTGCTGTACAGCGTGTACGACCCCGAGTCGGGCGCCTTCTCATACGCCAGCGGTGGGCACGATGCACCGGTTGTCGTTCGCGGGGATGGGCGGATCGAAGTCATGCCCCTGACGGGGGGAATTGCTCTGGGTGTGCATCCTGGATTCGCTTACCGCCAGCACAAGGTGGTCCTGGAGGAGGGAGACACGGTGATTCTCTATACGGACGGGGTCACTGAGGCGCAGGCCTCCGATGGCATCCTGTTGGGTATTGAAGGGCTGGAGGAGGTGCTGGCCAGTGTCGGTGGCGGGTTAAGTGCCGAGGAGATCACCCGGCACGTGTTTGCCGCAACCGGGAGGCACATGGCCGGGGCGGCCCAGTTCGATGACATCACCTGCCTGGCCGTCCGCAGGGTGGGTTAGCATGGCCCGGGAAGCCAACGCCGTCAACGAGGGCTTTCACGGAGGTGAGGAGGGGGAAACCGACGCCTCCGACCAGGTGACGGTTACGGTGGAGTTTCCCCCCGATGTCGACGAATTGCCAACGGTGTTCGAGGCCGTCGAGGAGTTCGGAGACCGGGCGGGATGGTCCTTTGCGTTTGCCATGCAGGCGCAGTTGGTGATCGAAGAGATGGTCCTCAACGTGATGAACCACTCCCGCGCCACCGATCCGGTGGTGATGACCCTTACGTCACGCCGAAGTGATGCCCAATTCGAGATCATCGACCGGGGAGTCCCCTTCGATCCAACCGAAGTGCCCACCCCTCCCGAACATGATGCCTCTTCGTTGGAGGACATGCCGATAGGAGGACTGGGAATTCACCTGGTGCGCTCCATGGTCCGCGAAATGCGCTACTGTCGTGTCGGCGAAGCCAACCACCTGACGCTGGTCATGGATCTCCCCGAGGGCTGATACACCCTCATTCCAACTGATCTAAGGCGAGAAGGTCAGGGCCCTGCGGTTCGTGCTTCTCGCCGGGGTCTCACCTTTGGTGAACAGACTCCGTGCGGTGGCAGAAGGCCGGATGGTCATGTGTCGTCCCCCCCCACGGTCGCACTTCTGTCGAGCAAGCCAGGAGGGGTAGTAGTGGAATGTGCGGGTCTCCTTAGTCGCAAGCTGCGACTGCCACCGGGTAGGGGTTGACCGCGGCGCCCCCGCCGGGGTGGTACTCGAAATGGAGGTGCGGGACGTAATCGGGGGAGTTGCCGCTGGTCCCGACATAGCCGATCAGGTCCCCCTGGGAAACCTCCACGCCGCTCCGTATGCCGGGTCCGAACCCGTTGAGGTGGGCGAAGTAGTACTCGTCGCTCCAGGGGGTTCTCAACCAGATGAAAAGGCCGCCCAAGCCTCCCTCGTCGACCCGGAATAGCACACCGTCGTGAATCGCCCTCACCGGGGTTCCGCGGGCCGCGAGGAGATCCACGCCTTTGTGAGTACGGCCTCCGGAGCGTGGGGCTCCCCATGTGTCAACGAACGTGTTGGGCTCATCGACGGGACAAACGCCTTGCAGGTCGTACCCGTCAGCCGGTGGCCGGGTGGTGGGTGCGGTGGTTGTGGTGGTGGGTGCGGTGGTTGTGGTGGTGGGTGCGGTGGTTGTGGTGGTGGGTGCG
>CAYWGY010000017.1:5155-7002 GCA_964458055.1 uncultured Acidimicrobiaceae bacterium
GTGGGTGCGGTGGTTGTGGTGGTGGGTGCGGTGGTTGTAGGTTCGGCGGTGGTGGTGGAGGGGGCATCTCCCAGGGACTCCAGCAGAACGAGTTCCTGCTGAGCTTCGTCCAAGGTCTCCAGGAGTTGGGCGAAGAGGGCCTCCTGCTGTTCCCGGATCTCCGCCAGTTGGCTCAGATGGCTCTGGTAATCGGATTGCTGATGGGACAGGTCGTTGGTGACCGTGCGGTAGTGGTTCCAGATCTCCTCCTCCTCTCCGCCGACCACCTCCAGGTATCCAACTCCGGCCTCGAACCCCTCAGGGCCGTCCACCATCAGCAACACCACGTTCTGGCCGGTGGTGAGATCCATGTACAGGCGGACCGCCAACTCCTCCAGAGATGACCGGGCAACCCAGAGATCGGCCTCGGCTGTCTGGAGGGCCTCCTCGGCGACTGCCAAGCCCTCTTCGGCCAGAACCTGGGCCACCCAGGTCTCTTCGATTGACAGAGCCAACTCTGTTTGCTGTGCCTGTAACTCCTCCACACGCCGGCGAGCCTCTTCAAGGTCTTGGGACTGAGCTCCTGCCGCCGGGATGGGCAACATGGCGGCTGCCAAGACTCCCAGTCCTCCCAGGGCCAGCCGCGCCCCTCGCCCGCGGGCGAGGGTCATGACCCTGGTCGGAGCCGGACCGGAGCCTCCGCCGAAGCTTCGCCCGAGTACCGGACCTTCCCTTCAGCAGCCAACTTCTTGAGGTGGGCAGACACCGAGTAGGCGGCCAGGTTGTGGAGGGCCGGGTCTACGTCCTGGTAGACCTCTTCAACAATCTCTCCCACGCTCCGGCAGCCCGAGACGACCGCCGTCAGGATTTCCCGTTCCCGTGCCTGGCGATGGGCGATGTACCAGGCGATTGCCTCGGTTGGCTGGTCGATTAGGTCCCCATGACCCGGGTAGAGGCGGGCCAGCTTCATTCGGGCCACTCTTTCCAGGGAGTTCATGTAGGGCAGTGCATCGGTGATGAGAACCGAGGAGCCTCCCATGATGTGATCCCCGGTGAAGAGGACCTCGCCCGAGCGAAAGCAGAGATGATCGTCCGAGTGGCCCGGTGTGTAGACAGCTTCCAGCCTGGAGGCGCCCACCTCTATGGTCTCGCCGTCCGAGAGGCGGTGGTCCGGCCGAAACTCCGGTCCATGCTCGTACCCAACTGCCGGCACTTCCCACCAGTCCGCCAGGGGGTTGGCCAGCGGCGCATGGTCCGGGTGGGTGTGGGTCACCACAACGGCTCGTACAACCAAGCCGTCGGCGGCGCTGAGAATGGCCCGGCGGTGGGAGTCTTCGATCGGCCCCGGGTCGAGTATCAAGGCTTCCCCCCCGTCTTCTATGAGATAGGTGTTGGTTCCCGGCCCGGTGTAAAGGCTGGGGTTCGGCGCCAGGATTCGCCGGACTCTCACTCGGCCTCCTCGTAACCGGGATCGCCCGGGAGCAACGCGTCGAAACCCCTCTCGTGAATCACCATCTTGGGCAGGACCGGTGTCACCTCCTTGGTTTCGTCTACTGAGTCCCAAGCTTTTCGGGAGGTCGCGAAACGGCTCAAGTAGTCCAGCATCTTCTCGGTGGGGAGGATCATCTTCCACTTCCCCGAGTCCACGTGTTGAAGCGCTCGGGCGGGGTGTATCCACACGGACTCGGTCAGCTCCCCACGCGCTAGGACGAGGGACTCGCCTCCACCGACCACGGCCAGGTAGAAACGGGCATCGAATCGCTGCGGCGCCTGGCGGGGAGTGATCCAGTTCGATATGTACCGGAGCCGCCGGGCATCGAAACGGGCCCCCTGGTCCACCACCCAGCGGTAGACGTCGGCGCCGGTTA
>CAYWGY010000017.1:7012-20913 GCA_964458055.1 uncultured Acidimicrobiaceae bacterium
AGACGGCTCGGTCGGTCAGGTAGACGCCCACCTCTTCGGCGGTCTCCCGGAGGCCGGCCGCCCTCCAACCTCCATCCTGTGGCGAAGTTCCGGTCACCGCCTGCACAGCCAAGGCGCCTGTGTCCACCGGGTCCACCACGCCTCCGGGAAAGACGAACAGACCTCCGAATACCGCCGAGTTGGCCCTGCGGACCATGAGGACCTCCAAGCGGCCTGCCCGATCACGGAGCAACAGAACGGTCGAGCTCGGGAGGGCTGGAACCGGACGGGAAGTGGCGAGCCTAGGAAGGGCCGACGTCATAGACCCCTTCGTCGCGAGGGCCAAAGATCATGAACAAGCGCTTCCGGGACCAATAGCCGACGATCGGGTTCCTGACCGGGGGGATCATCAGCAGAAAGCCCACCGCATCCGTGATGATCCCCGGAGTGATCATCAGGGCACCGCCGACCAGTACCATCATTCCCCCGAGGATCTCCTCGGCGGGAATTTCCCCCCGGGCAAGTCTCACACGTGCCGAGCGCCACACCTCGGCGCCCTGTCTCTTCAATACCGCGGCACCCAACAGACCGGTCGCGACTATCAGGCCCAGGGTATTGAGGAGGCCGATCCGGTCTTCCACCAGGGACAGAACATAGAGTTCCAAGAGCGGAACCCCGACAAAGATCGCCAAGCGCCACATAATGGCTAACGATACCCCTCCCTCAAAAGAGGGATACCGCCCCTTTCAGGTAACGAGCCCGGAGTCGGTAGCCTTCCCCGCATGGAGAGCTCAAGGCCCCCTTCGGTGGACCGCCTGGCCAGTGCTCTCCATGACGGATCCATCCCTCGGAGCCTGGTCACACAGGTTGTCAGGCAGGCGATTGCCGATATTCGCCTCCGAGGCAACGGAGGGGCCGGAGCAAAAGAGGAAGCAAGCCTTCGACTGGCCGAGGTGAAGCGCAGTCGTCCCATCCGCGTGATCAACGCAACCGGGGTATTGCTGCACACCAATCTGGGACGCGCCCCCTGGGACCACGGATCGATCCGTCAGGGGACGGAAGTGGCAGCGGGTTATTCGAACACGGAGATGGATCTCTCAGGTGGGGACCGGGGAGGGCGAGCCGGATACCTCCATCGGCTGCTGGCGCTGATCACCGGGGCGGAGGCGGCGTTGGCCGTGAACAACAATGCCGGCGGGTTGTTGTTGACTCTTATGGCGTTGGCCAGGGGAAGTCAAGTTCCCGTGTCGCGCTCGGAATTGATCGAGATAGGGGGCTCATACCGGCTGCCGGAGTTGATGGGCGCATCCGGCGCCGAGTTGGTGGAAGTGGGAACCACCAATCGCACCCGGGTCGCGGATTACCGGCGGGTAATCGGTCCCGACACCGCCCTGTTGTTGAAGGTCCATCCGTCCAACTACCGGATAGTGGGGTTCTCGGAGGAAGCGACGGTCCCCGAACTGTCATCGCTTGCCTCGGCGGCGGGTATTCCCCTGGTCTTCGACGCGGGGAGCGGGCTCATCGACGAGAGGGTCCCCTGGTGGCCGGGTCCGCCGCCCGGATGGCTGGCGGACGAGCCCGGTGTGGTGCAGGGCCTCAGGGCAGGGGCGGACCTGGTTTTGTTCTCAGGCGACAAGCTCTTCGGCGGACCGCAGGCCGGGATAATCGCGGGAAGCGCCGAGTTGATCGCCAGGCTGCGCCGTCACCCCGCCGCGCGGGCGCTTCGCATCGACGGGCCGACCGCTGCCGCTCTGGGGGCCACCGCCGAGGCCTATGCCGACGGTCGGGCGGCAGAACTGCCCTTCTGGAAGATGGCCGCGCTGGATCCGGAGGCTTTGCACAAGAGGACCGCAAGACTTGTGGGAGCTGCGGGAATCGAGGCTGCCATCGAGCAGGGGGGCGCCACACCGGGCGCCGGCAGCGTTCCCGGAGCGCTGATACCCGGGCCGGTCATCGTGGTGAAGGGAGGGGCCGACCGTATGTTCCGCCGGCTCCTGGAAGCTGACCCCCCGGTGGTGGCCCGGAGGGAAGGGGGCCGGCTGAAGCTGGACTTGCGAACCGTGTCGCCGGCCGACGATGATGAGTTGGAGCGAATCCTGGGAGAGGCATGCCGGTAATCGGGACGGCCGGTCATGTGGATCATGGAAAGTCCACTCTGATCGCAGCCCTCACGGGCATCGAGCCGGACCGGTGGCCCGAGGAGAAGCGCCGGGGCCTCACCATCGACCTGGGGTTTGCGTGGATGCGCCTGCCCGGGGGCGGGGATGTCTCCTTCGTTGACGTGCCCGGGCACGAGAGATTCATCAAGAACATGCTGGCGGGGATCGAGGCCATTGACGCCGCCCTGTTCCTGGTGGCGGCCACTGAGGGATGGATGCCCCAGTCCGAGGAACACCTGGCGGTGTTGGACCTATTGGAAGTGTCGAGAGGTGTGGTGGCTCTCACCAAAGTGGATCTCGTTGATGAAGAACTGGCCTCTCTCGTGGAGATGGACACCGTCGAGCAGATGGCCGGCACCGTCGGGGAGGGATGGCCGGTGGTCCGGGTGGCTGCTCCCCGGGGCTTGGGGGTGGCCGAGGTGGCCGAGAGCCTTGAAGGGGCGCTGGCAGGCCATGAGCCCGAGAACCTGGGCAGACCCCGGATGTGGATAGACCGATCTTTCACCATAAGCGGTGCGGGGACCGTGGTGACCGGGACCCTGCTGGAGGGAGAACTGGCCGTCGGAGACCGGGTGGAGGTTTGGCCGGGCTCGGCGACTGCCCGGGTCCGAGGCTTGGAGTCTCACGGTCAGCCCCTGGAGCGGGTGGGGCCGGGTTGGAGAACGGCTGTGAACCTGGCAGGCCTCGGGCGGCACGCCCCGGAGAGAGGCAGCGTGCTCACTGCGCCCGGCCAGTGGTGGAGCACCGACTCGTTCCTGGCCACGGTCCGCCCTGCCAGATACGCGGAGGGGTTGTCTCCCAAGGGCGCTTACCACCTTCACATGGGCAGCGGATCCTGGCCGGTCCGGTTCACGCCCCTGGAGAGGGGAGGTGGTTCCGTGGTTGCCCATCTGCAGCCCTCCGCCCCGCTTCATCTGGCCATGGGGGACCGGTTCGTCCTGCGGGAGACAGGGCGGAGACTGGTCTTGGGAGGCGGCAGGGTGGTTGATCCCGCCCCGCCGCCCAGCTTCGGCCGGCGCAGGAGCGTCGGGTGCCAACTTGCCGATCTGGCGAGCGCGTCACCCGGGGACCAAGCCGATGGGCTGCTGGCAGTCAGGGGGAAGTCCTCGCTCTCCGAGTTGGCTGCGCAGACCCGGGGAGGAGCGCCTCGCCGTTGTCTGAGCGCAGGGGGAACTGCGGTCTCGGAGGAAGCGGCTCGCTCGCTCACAAGCCGGATGGTGGAAGCGGCGAGCCGCCACCATCGGAAGCATCCTTACCAGTTGGGGATTCCCATCGCCCGGTTGTCATCCGAGTTGGGGATCGAACAGCCTCTTCTGGTCACGCTGGCGGAGTCCCATGCTCGTCTGCAGGTGGAGGGAACCGTGCTGATGGATCGGGAGACGTGGGCGCGCCCCGACCCTGCCCTGGCGCCCGAGTGGACCATGGCACGCCGGCAGATGGCGGACAGCGGCCTGTTGCCGCCTCCGCCGACTGCCCTGGGACTGGAGGAAGACCTGGTCCACGCTCTGGCGCGAGACGGGCTGCTGGTTCGGATCAGCCAGTCCATCTGGTACCTGCCCGAGCAGGTGGAAGAACTGAGGGGCATCGCGGACGAACTTGAACAGCCCTTCACGGTGAGCACCTTCAGGGAGGCGGCTGGCCTGTCTCGCAAATACGCGGTTCCATTCCTCGAGTGGACGGACGTCCAGGGGATGACCCGCCGCCGCGGCGATCTCCGCTACCTGGTCCGGTAGCCATCCTGTGTCTAAGTCCAGGACCACCCAGGTGTGGTGGACCCCCCGGGTCAGGGCGTTCCCGCCCAGGTCCCCAGCCCATCCGGTCTCTCAATAGCTGCGATGTGTGGAGGAATGCGGTGGTAAACACCCGAAACGGGGTGAACCGGTTCGCAGCCACAATGGGGCTCATCCTGGTGATGACCAGCGCCTGCGGCGATGTCTCAGGAGTCCCGGGAGCCGGCGAAGCGGCCGTGCGAGGGACCGTCACCTACCGGGAGCGGATCGCCCTGACCGAAGGTGCGACACTGAAGGTCCGGATCAGAGACACCTCGCCGGCGGATGCGGGAGCCGCGCTCATCGCCGAACAGGTGATCTCCGATCCGGGCCGGGTACCGATCAGATTCGAGGTCCCCTACCACCGAAGCGACATCGACTCTCGCAATACCTATTCGATCTCTGCCCGCATCGAGGAAGCCGACGGCCGTCTGGCCTTCATCAGTGACACGGCCTACGATGTCATCACCGGCGGGAATCCCAGCACTGTCGAGATGGTGCTGGTGATGGTCGAGCCGCCGCCGGAGATGGTGGACGGGGAGTGGAGCACAGAGGACAGGCACCCGATCGAATCGCCGGTAGCCGTCACCGCTACAGAGGTGATCTGGGAAGGACAGGACGCCTACGTGCAGGTCTCTTTCGTGGTCTCCGACCAGGACGGCTGCTACCGGATCGGGCGGGAAGAAGCCACTGTGGACGGCAGGGACATCAGCGTGGTGGTCACGGCTTGGGTGCCGCCGCCCGCTTCCTGGGCGATCGACTGCTCGGAGCGGAACTTGGAACTCTCCTCGGTCATGCACATCGGCGTCCCCCTTACCGGCGGCGCCGTCTACGCCGTCAACGTCAACGGCCGGCACGCCCTGACCTTCACCGCACCCTGACGGCCTGCCATCAGGCGCCACTGCTATGGGAACCGGAGGCCTCACCAGTCTGCCTGGGCCCGGGGGAAGTTTCACCAGCCGGGGTCGAGGGTCTCGCTGTCGACGGGGTTAGGGACCACCGTTGCGAACGGAGCCGGCCGCCCGGCATCCGGCATGACCCGATGAAACCCCAAGGTGCAGTACTCTTGCGGCTGGAACGATTGCGATGAAGTTGGTAGGACAGGAGGCTGAGCATGCGCATCGTGGCAACCATCGGCACCGAGGCCTTGGGAGCCCCCCGTGCTCCCAGCGACGTGATCTCCGACGCGGTGGCGGCGGAAGAGGTAGGGTTCCCGGCTGCGTGGTGCAATCACTTCAGTCGACACATGGACGCGTTGGCCATGCTGGCCGCGGCGGCGCGGGCCACCTCCACGATCGAGTTGGGAGTGGGGGTGGTACCGACGTATCCGCGACATCCGGTGGCCATGGCGCAAGCGGCGGCAACCGTACAGGAACTGGCTTCGGGCCGCCTGGTGCTGGGGGTGGGCGTCTCTCATCGGATGGTGATCGAGGCGATGCACGGATTGGACTATTCCAGCCAGCTGGGACATCTCCGGGAATACCTGACAGTCCTGAACGCCCTGCTCAATGAGGGGTATTGCTCATTTGCAGGGGAGCACTACCGGGTAGAGGCGGTCATCCGGTTTCCCGGAACCAGCCCGGTTCCGGTGGTGGTGGGAGCGGTGGGCCCGGCGATGTGCCGCCTGGGCGGAGAGTTGGCCGACGGGGTGAACACCTGGATGGCCGGCCCCCGGTACATCGAGGAGGTGGTTGCCCCGATGGCTGCCGAGGGCGCCGGGGCCTCCGGCAGGTCGTCACCGCGAATAGTGGCCGGAATCCCCGTGGCGCTTGATTCTGACCTGGACCGGGCCCGGGAGGTCGCCGCCTCCACCTTCGCCATGTACGGCATGCTGCCCAACTACCGGCGGATGATGGATCGAGCCGGAGTGGAAGGTCCCGCCGACGTCGTTATAGCCGGGGATGAAGGTAGGGTGCGCTCGGGGCTGCAGTCCTTTCTCGATGCCGGCGCCACAGATGTCTGGGCGGTCCCCTTCGACACGGGGAACGGCACCGCCGCCACTCTGGAGTTCCTGGCGGCCCTGGCAGGTTAGGACGTCAGGGGGTGGGGAAGGAGGCCTCCCACAGGTGACCGGTCTGTTGCCGCCACTCCTCGGGGTCTGCCTGGCGTTGCCTGACCAGGGGCTGGAGAGTCTCGAATCGGAGGTTGGCCCGGAGGGCCTCTAGCGCCAGCACCCGGGTGGGATCGATGTTTCCCAGGCTGACATTGGGTCCAAACCGGTGGATTAGAGCGACTTGCTGGTCTTTGAGGGGCGCCTCCCACACCAAACGGTCCAGGACCTCCCCGGCGTGAAGGGCCAGGGTCTCCACTGCCTCCAGATTGACCCCGCCGGTGTTGCTGAACACCCCCACGCCTCTTCCCGACTCCCTTCCTTCGACCACCACCCAGCGCGCTCCCCACTCCAGGTCCAGCAGGGCTTGTTCCGCCAACTCCCGCGGCGTGGGTTGCCCCAGGGGATCCTTCTTGCCCACCTCCGAGATGACGGTGAGACCGGCTGCCGCCGCCGCCTGGATGGATGACATTCTCCGGCTGGCCGGAAGGTCGAGGGTGCCCTCCGAGATCTCCACGCCGGTGAAGCCCAGCGAGGCGGCCTTCTCGAAGTAGCCCTCGCCGTGGCCGTTGAGAACCGCTGATTCGAACAGGGTTCCCCCGGGAAAGACCACGAGCCCGGCACTCCTGATCGCTGCCAGTTTCTCTTCCAGGACCTCCTCGGGCATGAGTGCCGAGGTGCCGAAACTCAGCTTCCAGAGGTCGATCCACCGGCCGGACATGGATAGGATGTCCCTGGCGGCGGACAGTCCCAGGCCGTTGTCGATGACCATGGTCAGGCCGACATCGGGGTCTCTGTTGCTGCGGGACTCTGTGACCTCGGCCGGGACGCCTATCTCGTGCCAGGTGGGCAAGCGCCGCCTCTACAGGTCCTGGAGGTTGGTGGCTCCAGCCCGCAGACGGGAGAGCTGGATGAAGTGGGTGGGATTGAGGAAGAGTTCGTCCATAACTGCCAGGTCGTCAATGGTCAGCCCCCGCTTGTACAACTGGAACAAATATTGGAAGGCGTCTCTGGCGCCGGCTCCCACATGGTGGGCCCCCACCACCAGGCGGGATTCGGAGGCGATGATGAGCTTCTGGAATCCCGACTTGCGAGGATCGGCGAAGGCGTAGAGCATCATCCGGTCGGTGGCCGGCAGGGCCACTTCCCAGCCGTCCTCGCTGTCCGGCGGCATCTTGATGATGGTCACGTCGCCGTAGACCTCCCGGGCCTCCTCCTCGCCCATGCCGAACCATGACACTTCGTAGTGGGTATGGAGGAAGTCGGGGAACTCGTTGAAGGCGTAGTGGACATCCTCTCCCATGATGTGCCGGGAGGCGTACATGCCCGACTTGCGGGCCTTGAACATCTCCATGGGACGGCCGATCAGATCGCCGATGGCATAAACGTTCGGGACCGAGGTCTGCATCTGCGGGTTCACGATTATCTCGCCCTGGTCGCCGACCTTCACTCCCAGTTTCTCCACCGCCATCTCCGAGTTGGGGATCTCGCCCAATCCGTGGAACACGAAGTCGGTCTCGACGCGCCGGATGCCGTCGGGTGTCCTGACGGTGATCGCCTTGACCTTGCCGTTGCCGTCCCCCTCGAGATGGGTGGCCTCTGAGTGTTCCCAGATCTCCATGCCCTGTTCCTTCATCATGGTGATGGTGTAGTCACGGGTTTCCCCGTCGGGGAGGATCGGCAGCAACTCCGAGCGGACCACCATAATGGTGCGCCGGCCGGTGGCATTGAAGAAACACCCGTACTCCACCGCGGTCTTGGATCCACCTATCACCACCACGGTGTCTCCCGGCTCGTAGTCGAGGTCCTCCACCAGCGTCTCGTAGGTGTAGACCCCGTGCAGATCGGCTCCCGGACAGTCCAGCGGCCGCGACCGGGCGCCCAGGCCCAGGATCAGGTTGTTGGCGGTGAATGTGCGACCCGCCACCTCCACGGTGTTGGCATCGATGATGGTGCCTCGGGCGTTCAGAACGTACTCGAGGTCCAGTTGCTCCTTGCTCTGGAAGTTCATGATGGCGTGGGGAGCTATGCGGCCTGCTCGGAAGAGGTCGACTATCTCCTTTATCGAGGTGATCTTGCCGTCCATGTCGGGAAACCAGAACCGCCCACTGAAGGTGCGCGTCAGCATGAGTTCGGCCGCCACCTCGCTGAAAAGGTGATGGGGAACGCAGGCGTTGTGGGGGCAGGAACCGCCCAGGAAGGGCCATGCCTCGATGATCAGTTGCCGCCCACCCATGGCTCGCATGTAGGCCGAGCCGAACCGGCCGGCAGCCCCGCCGCCCAGGAAGATGGCGTCATAGGGCCGGGTGTCGGTCTCGTCGACGTTGAAGACAACCCGGTTGTCGTCGGGATCTTCCAGCAACGAGTCGATTTCCGGTCCCCAGTCGTGGATGCTGATGGTGTCGTGCCGGATATCCCAAGCGGTGAGAGTCATGAGTTAGGTGTCCTTTCTTTGATGCGCTCTGGGGGACGCTCTGTCAGCGGCTGTCACTTTCCAGTCCACCGCAGTGGCCTGGTCTGCTGTGACCATCACCGGGTTCAAATCGATCTCAACAATATCAGGGTGGTCTGTCAGCAGGTCTCCGATCGAGGCGAGGATGCCGGCCAGGGCGTTCACGTCGTGGGGTTCCGTACCCCGGAATCCGGCGAGCAGTGGATAGCCCTGGAGAGACTCCAGCATCGCCCGGGCTTCTTCTGTTCCGATCGGCGCCAGAGCGAAGGCGACATCCGCCGTAACCTCCACCGCCGTTCCCCCCATCCCCACCATCACGACGGGCCCGAATGTAGCCTCGCGGAGGCCTCCCACGACCATCTCGATGCCTCGTATCTGGGGTTGCACCAGCACGGGTTTTCCCAGCGCGGCCAGGTCTTGGTAGGCGTCGGTCACCTCGCCGACCTCGGTGATCCCCAGTCGGACACCCTGCATCTCGGTGCGATGAGCCATGGGCGCTCCCGTCTTCATCACCACGGGTCCCGATAGCGAAGCGGCGGCTGCGGCGGCCTCGGAAGGGTTGTTGCATGCCACGGTCGGCACCGTCTGGATTCCGTATTCGGCCAGCAATTCCGCGCCGGCGACGACGGGCATCTGGCCGGGTGGAAGCTCCCGCGTCGGACCGGGCCGGTCGGCGGCGCAAGGCGTCGGCAGGGATTCTCCCAGTGCGTAACGCACCGACTGGCCCACGGCGCGGGCGGTACGCTCGGGCCACTCCAAGCAGGGAATTCCCGCCGCCTGCAGAACATCGGCATTGGACCGGACCGCCCGCGGCGCCACCCAGCATGCGTAAACGGGCACCTGTACCCCTTCGGCGCGGAGCCTGCGGACGGAGGTCACTATTCCCTCCAATGCGTTCTTATCCATGGCCGCCCTCTGCAAGAGCAGGGGGATGATCAGATCGACCTCTCCAGAGCGGGCCAGGGTTTCGATGAGCCACGGGTATAGCTCGGCAAAGCGGGCCCACACCGGGGTCATGTCCACCGGGTTGCCCGCCGAGCCAAAAGCAGGGATCACGGCGGCCACTTGTGCCTGCAACCCGGGGGAGAGCCGCGGTGTCTCTACCCCGATGCCACTCAAGAGGTCCACCAGTTCCACTCCCATCCCACCCGAGTTGGTGATGAGGGCGGCCCGGTTACCCTGCGGGTGCGGTTGGGAGGAGAGGAGTTGGGCAACGTCAAGCATCTCCAGGCCCGAGCGGGCCACCAAGGCTCCGGCCTGCCTCATGGCCGCCTCAAAGATGATGTCATCGGTGGCCAGGGCTCCCGTGTGTGATCGGGCCGCCCTGCTTCCAGCCTCGGAGCGACCGGTCTTTGCCACTATTACCGGTTTGCGGGGCGTTGTCGACCGGATTGCCTCCGCCAATTGCCTTCCTCCCGGGACGGACTCCAGAAGCAGACAGATCACAGTGGTCTCAGGATCGTCCCGCAGAAACTCGATCACCTCGTGGTCCCAGATGTTCATCTTGTTCCCCGATGAGTAGACCTTCCCGAAACGGATGTGATCCTCCTCGCCGCGGGTGTGGATGGCCATTCCGTAGGCGCCGGACTGGGAGATGAGAGCCACCCCGCCCGGCTCCAGTCGGCCCTCGGTGGTTATGGAGGCGTTGAGGCCGAGGGACAGGTTCTGGATTCCCAGGCAGTTGGGTCCCACCACCCTCACCCGGCCGGCGGCGCCGGCCAATTCCTCCTGCAGGGCCGCGCCCTCCGCTCCGGTCTCGGCGAATCCTCCCGCCAGTACCACCATTGCCTTCACCCCTTTGGCATCGGCTTGGCGGGCTATCAAGGGCGCCGCCCGGGCGGGCACGGCCAGCACAGCCAGGTCGACGTCGCCTTCCACCTCCGGCAGGGAGGGATATGCCTCCACCCCGCCCACCTGCGAGGCCGACGGGGTCACCGGAATCACTTCGCCCCGGAATCCGGACAGGTTCCTCCACAGGACCGTTCCCATCTTTCCGGGAGTGTCGGAGGCGCCCACCAGCGCCACCCTTTTGGGATTGAACACAGCGTCGAGGGTCATAGGCTGAAAGCTCTTTGCAGTTCCTGCGGCCGGAACTCGTTCCGCCGGATCCCGAGCGGGTCGATTCTTCTCACCCACTCGATCTGGGACCGCTCGGGCGGGTCGACTTCGGCAAGGTCGGGGGCCATCTCCAGGGCGAATCCGGTGGCTCTCTCCAGTTCTTCGACGGTGACGTCGGGAAAGATCCGCCGCAGGCGGGCCCGACCCTCGGGGAAGTCGAAGATCCCCAGTTCGGTGACCATCCAGTCGGGGCCGCCTCCCGTGTACCCCAGATCGGCCCTGTCGCCGGCCGGAGTCCGGTGACCGACATCGGTGATGAAGTCGCACTCCGACACCAGGCAGCGTCCCGGCCGGTGGTTGGTGCTCCAGATTGTCAGGTGTCGTACCGTGGCGGAGACGTTGCATCCTCCTCCGCCTCCACCGATCTTGACCTTGGGACGGGGCATTCCGCCCACTGCGGTGAGGTTGGCGTTCCCGTGGCCGTCGATCTGGATGCCGGAGAGGAACATGCGGTCGATGTCGCCCCGGACGGCGGCATCGAAGAACTCCTCGAAGCGCATCGAATAGGCGGCGCCCTGCTTGAGAGCCGAGTCGTTCCCCGTGGGCGGGATGAACGGAGGGCGGGGGTTCACCGCGTACATGGCTCCCTCTATGAGCATCATGTCGGGAGCATGGGTGCGCTTGGCCAGATGCATCGCCACCTGGGCGCACGGGCTGGCGAAGCCGTGGAAGGTCACCTCGCGGTCGCGGATCGTCCGGGCGAGGGCAACCACGAACCACTCGTCAAAGGAGTACTTCATTCGTAGAGGCTCATCCAGGTCTCGGTGGAATCGGCGTAGCGAGCGAGCCTTTGCAGACGCTGTTCGCCAACGAGTTGGCGATACCCGGCCTCGTCCACCGAGGTCACGTACCGGTCGAGGTAGGCCGAGGCGCCGCCGGTGGTGGAAGCCGACTTCACCCACTCGGCAATGTGGTTCCGGTCGTAGGCGTAGCCGGGGTAGGCCGAGGTGGGGTGAGCGCCGAAGGGCACCTCCGCCACCGCCGCCACGCGGTAGGCGGGGATCACGATCCCGGCTGCCGTCACCTCCTCGGTGGAGACGATCCGGTCCACGGTGGCCACCACCGCCGCTGCGGCCGCTGCAAACCTCTCGTCGAGCACGTAGGGCTGCTCCAGGTGGAGGTTGCCTTCCCGGTCACCCAGCGGAGCATGTATCAGCGCCACATCGGGGGAGAGCGCGGGGACAGCCACGAGGACCTCGCCGGTGAACGGGCAGGTGACCTCCCCGTACTCGGGGTGGAGGTCCCTAATGCCGGTTCCCTTGACTCCCCGCACGGGAAGGAAGGGAAGGCCCATCTCAGCTGCCCGCATCTGGGTGAGGACGGTGTCGCAACAGCTCTCCCGCACCTCGATGTCCCCGTTCTGGGCAGCCCTCCGGAAGGCCGGGGCAAGTCCGTGGTCCTGCTCGAACCCCACGTAACTCTGCTCGCACACCGCCATGGCGCCTGCCGCCACCAGTAGGTCCACATCGATGGAGTGGGCGGAACCAATCACGTGGAGACCCGACACTCCCCGGCGGATCACCTCTCTCACCAAGGCCATGGGAAGGCGGGCCGAGAGGCCGCCTCCCAGGGCCACCAGCCCGCCATCGGGCGTCAACGCGGCCGCCGAACCGAGATCGGTCAGTTTGTTGGAGGACAGGTAGAAGGGCATGTGTCCCGGTTACTGCGCGGTCATACCGCCGTCGACGGTGAAGACGCTCCCCGTCACGAAGCCGGCGTCGTCGGAAGCGAGGAACAGGGCGGCCCGGGCGATGTCGATCGGGTCCCCGAGCCGTCCTATGGGGTACTTGGCGATGGTCATCTTCTTGCCCAGTTCAAGATCGCCCTGCCCGCGTTGGATCAGAAGCGGCTCGATGAGCGGCGTGTGAACGGTCCCGGGGCACAGCACGTTCACCCGTATTCGGAGAGGGGCGAGTTCCAGGGCCATCCCCCGGGTGGGGGAGACCACCGCGCCCTTGGCTGCGCCGTAGGCGGCTATGCCGGCAACGCCCACCAGGGCGGCCACCGAGGCCTGGTTGACGATTGCCCCTCCGTCTGACTCCCGTAGATGGGGAACGGAGGCTCGCGAGGCCAGGAAGGTCCCCTTGACATTGACGGCGAAGCACCGATCCCAGTCGGTCTCGTCGGCCTCGGCGACCGAACCGGTCGAATCAACCCCGGCGTTGTTGTAGAGAACGTCCAGGCCGCCCAAGGCCCGTGCCGCTTTGTCGACGGCGGCGCCGATCTGGTCTGCAGAGGACACGTCTGCCGCCAGAGCCAGGGCGGTGCCTCCCTCATCCTTTACCAGCCGGGCCGTCTCCTCGGCAGCTTCGGGATTGATGTCAACTATCGCCACGGAGGCCCCTTCGGCGGCGAACAACCGGGCGGCCTCCCGCCCGATCCCGCTCCCGGCGCCCGTGACAAGTGCTGTTCTTCCTGCTAGTTTGGTCATACGACGATTCTAAACCCCAAGGGAATTGTCGGGTTTCGAGAGTCGAGCAGCAAAGGGGGAAGATTCGGATGCCCATAGCAGTTGTCACCGGCGGAGGATCAGGTATTGGATGGGCCACGTGCCAGAGACTGCGCAGCGACGGGTTCACCCTGGCGGTCTTCGACCTGGATGGGGACCGGGCCGCCCAGGCGGCCGGAGATGGGGTCGGGCTCGCCGTGGATGTGGCGGCGCCCGAGCAGGTGAAGAAGGCGTTCGCCGAAGTCGAGAAACGTCTCGGCCCGGCGGATCTCCTGGTCAACAACGCCGGGATCACCGGGTCGGCGGCGGCCACCCGGCTCCACGAAACGCCTCTTGACGACTGGGACCGGGTGCTGGCCGTGAATGTCCGGGGCCTTTACCTGTGTTCACGGGAGGCGCTTTCCTCGATGGTCCCCCGCCGGTCGGGCCATATCATCACGGTGGCGTCGGTGGCCGCCCTGGCCCCGTTTCCCGGCCGGGCCGCCTACTCGGTATCCAAGGGAGCGGCCCTCCTGCTGGCCAAGTCCATCGCCCTCGACTACGCAGCCGACGGCATCCGGTCCAATGCCATCTGCCCGGGAATGACGGAGACTCCCATGACGGCCTGGCGCCTCGACCAGCCCGAACTGAGGGCGGCCATCGAATCTCGTGTGCCGCTGGGAAGGGTGGCCCAACCCGAGGACATCGCCGACGCCATTGCCGTGCTGGCCTCGGATCGGCTTGCCTACATGACCGGTCACGGCTTGGTGGTGGACGGTGGCTGGACGGTGGGGTAACGAAGTGAATTGTTGTGAGAAACAAAGTGGTCAGGCCATCAGGGACTCCCTGATGTTGATCGCTGTTAGGATGCGCGTGGTCGGATCAAAGGAGGTGAGCACGGTTCCGAAACCGCAGGTATGAGAAAACTGCAAGGTATTTGAGAGCA
>CAYWGY010000018.1:0-5449 GCA_964458055.1 uncultured Acidimicrobiaceae bacterium
CCCTCTCGGGAGCGGACCCTATGTCTTCAGCGATCGCGCCATTGGAGAGTTCGTGGAGTTCAAGGCGAACACCGGGTATTGGAACCCTGACCGGGTGCCCGGATTCGAGACTCTTCGCATAGTCCTCGCCCCTGAAGCCACCAGCCGATTGGCTTTGCTCGAGCGCGGAGACGCCGACCTCGCGTTGATGGACCCGTTCACGGCCCCCGACGTGTTGGCGGCGGGCCTGGAGATTGCCGGACCCAAACGCGTGCAGACATTGAGCATGGCGTTTGGTATGCCCTGGAAGACCGAGTTCTTTTACAACAACCAAGCTGCCCGCGAAGCTCTGATCAAAGCGGTTGATGTCGCAGCCATCGTTTCCGCCATCTACCCCGAGGGAACAGCCACTCCAGCCGCCAGCTTCGCAGCGGTTCCGAGCCAGGAAGGGCACGACCCCAGCCTGACGCCATACGCGTACGATCCCGCGGCAGCCGCCCAAGCAATCCAAGACCTGGGGCTGGTCGGCCAAGAGATCACGATGTACCAATACGCGTTCGGCGCAACGCCGGAGTTCCCGCAGATACAGGAAGCTGTTGCGGCCTTTTGGACCATAGCCGGGCTTAGCCCGCAGTTGAGGCCCACCGACTTCGCCACTATCCGCCCGAATGTCCTTGAGGCGCCGTACTTCACCGAACCCTTCACGCACCTTTGGTTCGTCACAGCTGGAACAACCACGGAAAACGCCCTGAGGATCGGGGTCATCAGCAAGGACGTCGGTGGCTTCTACGCGGCCTTCGGCGATCCTGAACTCGACGACATCTACAGTCAATACCGATCTGAAGTTGACCCTGGGAGGAGAGCGGAACTGGCCGGCAGCGCCGTCAGCCTGATCTACGACACCTACGCGGTGCTTCCCATCGCCACTACAGACATGATCTGGGGTCAGGGTCCGCGGATAGGCAGTTGGTCACCAACCAACGGTTCGATAGCGGCGGTGAACTTCGAGACGCTGCGGCCATGACAACCAGTCACTGTAGAGCTTGAAAGAACCTGGCCTGATGAAGGACGTACCCAAAAGATTCGGAATCAAGCTGTTTGGCGCCGGAATTCGCAACAGTATTGAACTGGCTCAATACGCTGATGACGCTGGTGTGGATGCTATTTGGATCGCCGAGGGGCGCCTCACCACCGATGCGATAACTCCGATGGCCGTATATGCAGCGAGCACCGAGAGGATCAGGGTCGGATGCGGGGTGCTCCCCGTCTTTACTCGCAACCCGGCCCTGATCGCGCAGACCATTGCCACCTTGGACTTCCTGGCGCCGGGGAGGATAATTCTCGGTCTCGGCGTATGGTGGGACCCGATCGCCACGAAGGTCGGCATCGACCGGGGGACCAAACTCATCCGAGCGGCTCGTGAATACCTCGAAGCCATTCGACTTCTGCTTGAACGGAAGGAACCGGTCACGTATGAGGGCGAATATGTACGGTTCGATGATGTGTTCCTCGACCACAACGCGACCGGTCCCCACGAGGTTCCCATCTACCTGGCCGCCGTCGGACCGCAGATGCTCAGACTGGCCGGTCGCCTGGCCGACGGTGTGGTCCTGAACAGCAGTCACACGGTTGAGGCCACCCGCGACGAGGTTGAGCAGGTCCGAGTGGGCGCCGAGGCGGCAGGCCGCAGCCTCGACGACATAGACATCGTGCAGCCATGCACCATTCGCCTCACAAACGACAAGCCGGCCGCCATCGCCAAGGACAAGGTCATCGTCACACAGTTCATCGCGCAGCAGGCACACGTTGCGGGACCCACCGGAATCGAGCCGGAGCTGGCTGATCGAATCCGAGACGTAGTGGGCGGTTGGCCTGCGAGCCCAAGCTCCATCGTGGAGGCGTCCAAGCTCGTGCCCGACGAGATCATCGAGAATATCGGATGTTACGGGGACGAAGATGAGGTGAGAGAGCGGCTGCGCGCCTACGAAGGTGCAGGGGTGGATTGCCTTTATGCCGCAGCCGACAAAACACTGATCGACTTCCTCGCGCAGGGCTGGTGACCTGAATAGTCACTCCGATGCTCACAGTAGACACCCACTGCCATGTGCTCGACACATGGTTTGAACCGGTTGAGGTACTGCTGTTCCAGATGGCGCGAGCCGATGTAGACAAGGCTGTCTTGGTCCAGTTGTCCACCAACTATGACAACAGTTACCTTGTGGAGTGTTCCGATCGATTCCCGGGGC
This sequence comes from uncultured Acidimicrobiaceae bacterium, assembly GCA_964458055.1. GTDB lineage: Bacteria > Actinomycetota > Acidimicrobiia > Spongiisociales > ZC4RG35 > Bin76. The sequence continues at coordinate 2,226 of CAYWGY010000018.1, forward strand.
GGTTTGGCATCGTGGGCGCAGTCGATACCTCCGCACCGGACTGTTTGGAGAAGCTCGAATACTGGGCCGGCCTGGGTGTGATAGGTGTCCGCCTGACACCGATGCAGAGGTCGGCGGGCAAGGATCCGCTCGCTGTTTGGAAGAAGGCGAACGCGTTGGGAATGTTGGTGGACCTGTGGGCTCTGCATGGCCCCGATGCCATGAAGGGATTCGTGTCCGACGAATTCACCGGATTGGTGGAACGCTTCCCGCAGATGCCCTTCGTCGTCGAACACCTCGGGTTCGTCGCAAATGACCCGGATCCTCCTTATGCCGACTTCAAGCGGATCCTGGCGCTGCATCGCTACGACAATGTCTTTTTGAAACTGCCTGGGCTCGGCGAGTTCGTTCCCAGACCGGTCCCCCACCGCAGTCCACCGTATGACTTTGACGCCATCCCACCCTTCATCGACATGGCTCTTCATGCTTTCGGGCCGGATCGGGTGATGGTCGGCTCCGACCATCCTCGCTGCTCGGATTGGGAAGGATATTCCAACGTCTTCGGGTACCTGCGGGAATACCTTGGGCGCATTCTGAACGCTGACGAGATGGCCTCGGTCTTGGGGGCTACCGCCGAGCGGGTCTACTTCGCCGGCCACCTGGAGTGAAGTCCTTGGGGGGTGTCATGTCACCCTCACACGAAGAGGGTGTCCAGTCGTGAGTCGGCGCCGCTGCCACGGCGTGACCAGACCAAAAGGGTACGCCAACAGTGCCCTCTGCCGTGCTTGAATGAGGCGGACCCGGGTTACCACAGTCGCCTCCAGCGTGGTCGCGCTCGGTGCCGTACCGGTGTTCCTGACCGGCGCCATGGGCGTTCAGATTCGTGCCGAATTCGGTCTCGGCCCTGCCGGATTCGGCATAATGCTGAGCGCGTTCCATGTCAGTTCGGCCTTGGCGTCGTCGACCCTGGGCCGAGCTGCCGAGAGACGCCCGGCGATGTCAATGCGATGGGCTGTGACTCTCACTCTCCTATCCCTTGTCGGTATCGCGCTGGGCGGGAGAAGTCCCGTCCTGTACGCATGCTTCCTGATCGGAACCGGGCTGGGGTTCGCTCTCGCGCAGACTTCCACGAATCTCTTCATCACGCGAACTGTGCCTGCGGGCAACCGGGCCACAGTGCTGGGCATCAAGCACGCCGCCATTCCGCTGGCCGCCTTGTTGGCGGGATTGGCGGTGCCGACGGTTGCCGTGACGATCGGATGGCGCTGGGCCTTCGCCATCGCCGCAGGCGGTGCGACCCTCCTGTGGGTATGGCTGCCGAAGTCTTTCACCGGGTTCAAAAACCCTCCCGCCAAAGACACCGGAGGCAGTCCCCCGAAAGAACTCATTGTGCTGGTGGTGGCAACCATTCTGGCGATGGCCGCCGGTTCTGCCCTCAGCGCCTTCCTGGTCTCTTTCGCGGTCGCAACGGGCATCGGCGCAGCTTCTGCCGGGTTCCTACTCTCCGCCGGCGGCGCTTCAGCCATCGCTATGCGAGTCATGTGGGGATGGCTGGCCGATCGCCGGTCAACCCGAGGCTACGTTGGCATTGTGCGGCTTCTGACTGTTGGCAGCCTGGGGTATTTGCTGCTAAGCACGGAGCAACCAGCGCTTGTCCTCATCGGCGCCATGACCTCGTTCGGCGGGGTCTTGGGTTGGTCGGGGCTTCTGGCCCACGCAGTGGTAGACCGGAATCTGAAAGCTCCCGCTCGCGCCACAGGGGTGACCCAGATCGGGTTCTACGTCGGAGGTGGTATCGGGCCGGCATTCTTCGGTTTCTTGATCGATCAATTCTCCTACCGCTTCGCGTGGGTGACAGCCGCGGGCTTTGTGTTGGTGGCAGCCGGTCTGGTGCTTGCAGTGGAGATGAGCAGTCGCCATCAGCGGACCTGACCCGGCCAGGCCGCATCCGCCCTGCCGAGCACCAGCGAAGATCGAGCCTTACACCCGGTTTGGCCCGAACAACAACTCTTCGATGAACCCGGTCGCCTCACCGATACAAAGGCCACCTCAGGGCCGGCGGGAAGTTCATGCAACCACTATCCTCAACTCACATTGAGGTAGGTTTCCCATCCTGAACAGGAGGTCTGGTCGGATGAGCCTAGCTATTCCAGAGATGGATCGCCACCGCCGAGTCACTCCCGGGCACTGGGCCCGATGAACGAGGGAGTCTTCAACCGCCCGTGCCTGGGAGGAGGGCCGGCGACTCCCATGGACTCCGGCGATATCGCCGCCTATGCCGAGAACCGGGGACACGTAGTGGCTCACCTCGGATCAGCGCGGTCGAGGGTCGGGTCCTGATGGTCGAAACTCTCATCAGCAACGGCAAGGTCTACGACGGTACGGGTTCAGACTGGTTCGGCGCCTCCGTTGCCATTGAGAAGGGCAAGGTGCAAGTCATCTCGGGTGACACCTCAAGTCTGAAGGCAGAGCGCGTGATCGACGCCACAGACAAGATTGTGTGCCCGGGTTTCATCGACATGCACGCCCACTCAACGATGGTCATCCTCGGGCATCCGGAGCACGAGCCAAAGGTGCGCCAGGGGGTCACCACCGAGTTGATTGGTGTTGATGGCAACTCCTACGCCCCCTTCCTCTCTGCGGAGGACCTTCGTCACTGGGGGATGCTCAACGGGGGCCTTGATGGTCACCTGCCGGATAACCCGCAATGGCTCACCGTCGACGAGTACCTTTCCCAATACGATCGACGGGTTGCCGTCAACATCGCGTATGTCATGGGGAATGCTCCTCTCCGAATCTCGTCGGTCGGCTGGAACAACCGTGCGCCCTCGGACTCCGAGGCAAAGAAGATGCTGCAATTGCTGCGTTCCGGGATGCGTGACGGCGCATTCGGCATGTCCACCGGGCTCACCTACCCACCGGGCAGCTATGCGACGCCGGATGAGATCGCAGCACTCTGCGAGGTTGTCCGCGACATGGGAGGCGTGTACGTCACTCACATTCGTTACGGGTCCGGCGATGGCTTCATCGATCCCAACCTTGAGGCACTCGACGTCGGGAGGAGAACGGGAGTGCCGGTCCATGTCTCGCACTTCGCCAGCACTTGGAAGCGCAACGGCCAGTTCCGTCCCCTGCTCAGGCTGGTGGAGGAGGCAACTGCCGACGGCGTTGATGTGACATTCGATGCCTACCCGTACGTGCACACCGGCAGCCGCGCTCTGGTGATGATCCCCGAATGGACGCAT
>CAYWGY010000018.1:5459-9974 GCA_964458055.1 uncultured Acidimicrobiaceae bacterium
CTCCGCGACCCGAAGGCTCGCAGTCGCATGCGTCAGGAAGCCGATCCGCGGGCAGCTCGCTGGCGAGCGGGCGACGGGATCACCCTGGGCGGGTTTCGTGAGCCTGGGAACAAAAAGCTCGAGGGGATGACCATCGGCCAGATCGCGGACGAACTTGCCAAAGATCCGCTTGATGCCCTATGCGATCTCTTGCTGGAGGAGAACCTGGGCATCTCCGAGGTGGGTCTGTACGCCAACAACGCCACGAACAACCGGAAAGTCCTGGCCCACCCCAGGTGCATGGTCGGAAGCGATGCCCTTCTCTTGGGTGACTACCCCAGCCCGCGTTCCTACGGCACGTTTCCCAAGGTCCTCGGTGATCTCGTGCGTGAAGAGGGGCTGTTGTCGATGGCGGATGCGATTCGCAAAATCACTTCCCTGCCGGCGCAGCGACTCGGGCTCCAAGATCGAGGGATTCTGCGCAATGGCTTCGCCGCCGATCTGGTCGTATTCGACCCGCTCGAGATCCATTCGCCGGCGACCGTGGAAAGTCCGCGCCAGTTCCCGCTGGGGATTTCGCACGTCATGGTCAACGGTGTCCTCGTGATAGACGATGGGGAGCACACCGGCGCTCTCCCGGGCCGGGCCTTGCGGAACGCATGACCACACCCAACGCCCGATGTGCCCGGGGATTCAGGATGACGCCACCGTGATCATCAAGGGCGGCCGCGTTGTCTCAGAAGTTGGCGTTGTCGACGCGGACATCCTGGTCGTCGATGGGGCCATCGATTCGATCGGAACCGGGTTTTCCGGTGGTCCGGTCGTTGATGCCAGCGGAGCATGGGTGTTGCCCGGCGTGGTTGATCCGCATATTCACACATCGGTGGGTGGTTCCCACACGATGGATCCTCTCGCCGAGGACCTGGCAGAGGCGACCGCGGCGGCTCTCATGGGCGGCGTCACGACGGTCGGAGCCTATGTCAGCCGTGCATCCGGGATGGGATTGATCGACACCATCAAATACCAAATCCGGTTCGGGACCGAGCATTCTGCGGTCGACTTCGCCATCAACGCTCTATGCCTTCCCGGAGACCCGCTGACCGAGGTGGTTGACGAAGGCTTCGGGTTGGGCGTGACCACATACAAGGCCTTTCTCGGGTACTACGTGCGTGGCACCATGTTGGAAGATGACGAACTGGTCGAGTTGATGGTGGCGGTAGCCTCCCACAACGGTCTGCTCCTGATACACCCCGAGAACGGGAGAGCAACCAAGTACTACCACGATATCGAATACAAACGCGACCCCAATGACCTGGCGGGCTACCTGCGGTGCTCTCCGGGAATACTGGAAGGCGAAGGCATGTTCCGCGCGGCCGCGCTGGCCGAACTCACCGGCTGCGATCTGCTGTTTGTTCACCTGTCCGCAGCCGAGACTGTTGCCGTGCTCTCCCGGCTCAAGGGTGGTGCGGCTTCGGTGCGGGTATGGAGCGAGACGCAGCCACACTACCTCCTTTTGACAGAGGACGCCCTCCTCGAGCACGGCTCCCTGGCAAAGATAGGCCCGCCGCTTCGCAGAAGTGAGGATGTGGCGGCAGTCTGGGACGCCGTCGACGCGGGGCACGTTGACTTGCTCTCAAGCGATCATTCAGCTCGCACGAAGGCTATGAAGCAAGCCACACCAGCCATTTTTGACGCCCCATATGGTGGCATAACGTCGTCGGAGGCCCTACTGCCGTTGGCGTATGCCCTCGGTATCGAAACGGGTCGGTTCGACATTTGTAGGTTGGCGGAACTGACCGCGACCAACGCCGCGAAGGCTTACGGTCTCTACCCTCGAAAGGGCGCCATACGGGTTGGAGCCGACGCCGATTTTGCGATCGTCCCGATTGAGGGGGAACCCCGTGCGATAGGGCCGGAAACTCTGCACGGTCGCTCGGACTACTCGCTTTACACGGGCCTCACATCCAGAGGGTTTCCAAAGTACGTGGTGAGGCGTGGGCACCTGGCAGTGTCGAAAGGTGAGGTGCTAGACAACCCGGCCGGCAGATATCTGGCACGAGGTGCGGAGGCATGATTCTGGCTCCCGCGTCGAGTACTGACAGACTCAGGTAATGACAAGAGTCATAGTAAGTCGTGCACTACAAGCGTTGGTCACCCTCCTCGGTGTCAGCGTGGTTGTATTCGCGTTGAGCCAATCGACCGGAAATCCGGTGGACGTCCTGCTGCCAGTAGAAGCGACGCCCGAACAGCGGATGCAACTGATCAATGAGTTGGGTTTGGATCAGCCACTGGTAACTCAGTATCTCACCTTCCTGGGCAATGTGATCCAGGGCGATTTTGGCAACTCGATACGGACCAAGCTACCTGTTCTTGAACTCGTTGTGGACCGCCTTGTGAACTCGGTCGTACTGGTCAGCACGTCACTTCTCTTCATGGTCGCATTCAGCCTTCCTCTCGGTGTCCTTGCAGCAGTGAAGCGCGGCACGATCATAGATCGCACCGCAATGGGCCTCGCCGTTCTGGGGCAATCACTTCCGCCCTTCTTCACTGGTGTCCTAGCGATCATTCTGTTCTCAGTCACATGGCAGGTGTTGCCGGCGCAGGGTTCGGGGACCTGGCAGCATCTGTTGCTTCCCGCAGCGACGATGGGCCTGTTCACAGGAGCCGGGATCACCCGGCTGATGCGGTCGGCCATGCTTGAAGTGTTGGACAGCGAATACGCCAAGCTAGCTCGCATCAAGGGTGCGAGCGAGATGAGGGTTGTGTGGGGGCACGCCTTCCGAAATGCCTTGATTCCGGTCGTTACGTTTGTGGTGCTCATGTACGGTGTCCTGGTAGCTGCTGCGGTCACGACAGATGTCGTCTTTGCTTGGCGGGGTTTGGGTCGGCTCGCATTCGAGGCAGTCTTATGGTGGGACTTCCCGGTGCTGCAGGCAGTGGTCATCTTGTGGGCGGCGCTCATTGTCTTTGCAAATCTCCTCGTAGACCTGTCATATGCGGTCATTGATCCGCGGATTCGTCGCAGTGTCTGAGTTCCTTGGCAAGGTACGGGCCGGATTGGGCACGGTCTGGCGCAGCTTTCCCCTGCTACCTCTTCTGATTGTCTTGTTGGCCATAGCGGCCGCCTTGTCCGCGGACTTCATCGCTCCCCACGGACCGGACGAATTGAACTTGGCGCACGCCCGTCAGGGATGGGTCTTCTCCGAAGGAGGTAGCTGGGAGTTCCCCCTGGGAACTGATATCTTGGGCCGCGACATCCTCAGTCGGATCATCAAGGGCGCTCAGGTGTCAATGGCCGTTGCGGGGTCTATCGGGACGACCCTCGGTTCTATCGCCGGCTACTTCGGAGGCTGGGTTGATACGGTGATCATGCGGCTGGTCGATGGTTGGCTTGCCTTTCCCGCAATCTTGATGGCCCTGGTTTTCGCGGTCACCGTCGGCCCAAGTGTTACGGTTGTCGTATCAGTGATGGCGCTTATCCTGTGGGCGCGCTATGCCCGGCTGGTACGAGGGGAAGTTCTCAGCTTGAAGGAGCGCGACTTCATTGCGCTGGCGCGAGTGGCAGGAGGATCGCCCATACGGATAATGGCTTCACACCTGCTGCCAAACGTGCTCAACAGCGTGATCGTCCTCTCCACCCTGCAGATCGGTTGGGCCATCACGGTCGAGGCCACCTTGAGTTTCCTCGGCGCCGGCGTTCCTCCACCGACGCCGACATGGGGCGGCATGGTCGCCGAAGGGCGTGACCTGATCCGGTCGGCCTGGTGGATTTCCGTATTCCCCGGAGCTGCGATAGGCCTGGTGGTGCTTTCCTTCAACCTCATCGGCGACCGCATACGAGACCTCCTGGATCCCAAGCTCAGAGCGCTCTAGCGGCCCTGACAGGTATGGGTGGATTCCAGTGGACGGTGACCGTGCTGCCCTGAGAGCCTCCGGGTTTCAAGGCATGGCAGTTCTGCAACCGTTGGCGGCTACTCCAGAATCTGTTGAGACCTGTAATCGGTGCCTCCAACCGTCATCAGCGTTCTTGAGGGTCGCGTCTCAAGAATCGGCAAGGACGCCAGCGCATTGACAATGTTGAATAACGTCGGCAGTTCCTCCCACGTCGACTCATGAAAAGACACAGACCCTTCCCCGGTCCAGGCTCCTTTGAGATAGGGACTCAGGTCGGGAGCAGGCGTAAACGTGAAGTACTCGACATCATGTTCCCCCCAGTGCTGGGTTCGAGGCATGTATTTGTAAAGAACAAGACCCGGTTGATTCACGGCTAACTCGGCCATCTCGTTGTCGTCCAGCCTGGTTTGCTCACGAACCGTCATCGTCATGAACTGGTGTCCGAGCCAACCCGCACCACAAGTTACCGTACCGTTCAAATGACGCGGCTCAGGAAGTTCCCCGTAGATCTTCGGGTATCCCAATTCCTCGCGGCCGGTGATAATCGGGTCAGTTAGGTTCTCCCACAGGACCATGAGGAAAGAGCCCGAAGTATTAGCCCGTTCACCGCGAAAGACAACCGGACAAGTGACCCCGAGCGTG
>CAYWGY010000018.1:9984-20221 GCA_964458055.1 uncultured Acidimicrobiaceae bacterium
TGATGTAGCTCGCCGTTACGGTAACGACCGGCTCACCAGAGAGTTCGAGTCCGGGCGGAAGTAACTTGTCCAACGCTTCAGCCGCAGTAAGAAAACTGACCGAATGCACCGTCTTTTTGGGACTGCCGGCGTTAGCGTACCGGTTCCCATCAACCCCCTGTCGGGGACCTAAGCTCGGACCGAAGTGGGTCGGCATCCTGTACATTTGACCTGGTTCAAAACTGTATGGCACCGGTGTCTCTCCTCATGTAGAACAAGGGACTCTCGTGAATGGTCACCGTCTTCGCCGGCCGAGTTGTACCCAAACCAGAGAGCCACCAGAACCCGTCGATGAAACCTCCAGAGTTCCGAGCATCAGGGCTCCCTTCGCAAAGACCCTTGTGGGATAGGTACTGCATAGTAGCGCCCAGTGCTCTGAGACCCTTGTTCTGACCGACCCCAAATTCGATCCCCCACTACGGGTTTTTCGCCAAGTGCACCCCTCAAGGCCAGCACAAGTCGCGGTTCAGGGAGCCCGGTCGGGTTTTGGGGACATTGCGGCAAAGGTCCGGGGACTCTCGACTCTCCTTATGGCAGACTCCTTCCCGTGGTCGAGGCCGGCGGCATCAGCGTATCGTCTAACGGGGACTTGCACCTGCACAACGGGAGTCGGCATCGTCATCCTACCGAAGGCGAACTACTCGGCAACCCACCAAGGACATCGTCCCACGACCAAGTGTCACTGCCCGGTGGCATAATGGTCTACATCCTGAGAGAGGACTTGATTTGGCTGTGGAAATGGCGATCTGGAGAATGACCGATGACGGACCGCGTCCTGTGCCGTTGTCTCCGCTCGACGTCGAGGAAAGCCTTGAAGACATGTTGGCTGCAGACCTGAGCATGAGCGGGATCGACTTGCTAGTCATCGGGAGGCAAGTACGGACCGCGTATGGCGGGCTCATAGATCTTTTGGCCCTCGATGCCGACGGTCGCGTCCATGTCCTCGAACTCAAGCGGGACCGGACCCCTCGCGACGTTGTAGCCCAAACGCTCGACTATGGATCGTGGGTGCGGGGCCTCGGCCTAGAAGACCTCAAGCAGATCTATCTGGATCTCTGTGACGGTGAAACCGGCCTCGATGAGGCATTCGCGGAGCAATTCGCCACTCCCCTGCCAGACGTGGTCAATGCCGATCAGCAGTTCACGATCATCGCCTCCGAGCTCGACCCGACGTCTGATCGTATCGTCGAGTTCCTGGCAGAGTCATACGGCGTGCCGATCAACGCTGTTTTCTTCCGTCACTTCCGCGACGAAGATCGCGATTACCTCGCCCGGACGTGGCTCCTCGATCCTGAGCCGACCGAAGTCTCGCCGGGGCGACCATCGCGCCGCAAGAGGCGGCCTTGGAACGGCCGGGACTTCTACGCCATTCTCGGCCGAGCCGACGCAACCGATCGTTGGCTGATAGCAAAAAAGTACGGTTTCCTCAACGCAGGCAGTGGATCGTGGTACTGGAAGCCGCTCCGACACCTCAAACCAGGAAACCGCGTGTTCGCGTACGTCGGCGGGGCCGGCTATGTCGGCATGGGTGAAGTTACCGGCGAAATGATCCCCGCCCGCGATGCCAATGTCAAGGTAAACGGAGAACTCCAGTCGCTTCTCGGTCAACCGGAGCCAAGAGAGGCATGGGGGGATAGAGCAGCCTCCGACGATCCAGAACTCACCGAGATGGTCGTCCCGGTCAGATGGCTCGGAACACGACCCCTTGAAGACGCGGTCTCGGGGAAAGGGCTCTTCGCTTCACAACTCCCGGCCTGCAAACTGCGCGACGAGCACACCATTTCGACGGTCGATTCGGCCTTTGGGTTCGGCTCCGGGGTCGAATGATGTCAAGACTGACAGCAGCCACAGACGGGTCTGCAGACAACCCCCGACCGGGACCGGGCGGCTGGGCCTGGGTCACCGCCGAAGGGACTTCGGGGTGGGGAAACCATCCAGAAACAACTCACAACCGCATGGAGTTGATGGCTGTCCTGAAGCTGCTGGAAGCGCATCCCGACAGGCCGTTGCTGATCCAGGCGGACAGCACCTATATGTTGAACATCTTCACTGATTTGCTAAACGGGTTGGGAAGAGAAGGTCAGCGAACAGCTAGAGGCACCCTCCTCAAGAACTTCGACCTGATAGAACAGATCGATGCGCTCCTGATTGGGAAGGACATCGAATGGGAGTGGGTCAGGGGTCACACCGGTCATCTCCTCAACGAAAGCGCCGACCGGTTGGCCGGCTTTGCGAGACTGCAAGGCAAACTCGGACATCAGCACTGACCTGTGAGTTTCAGGATTGCCCAGATTCCTGCTGGGTCACTGGTTCTCTTAATCGGTCCCTAAACTGTTCCGCTGCCCCTTCCAGAGCTATGGCCCGGGCTGCTGCTTTGGGTGCGGCAGCGGCCGCAACATAAAGGCTGGGTTCGATGTGATCGATGAGTACCTTATAGGCCCGTAAACGCGCTGCGAGAAGGTCGGACCGGTGTTCTTTGCGGAGCCCAACAAGCCGCGTGGCTTCGGCCAGGCCCTCGCTGATCGGCAGACTGGCTCTTTCCGCAACCCCCCGCAGCATGGCATGAGCCAGCCTGTCCACTTCATCCACCCCCAGGCCGGCTCTTGGTGAGGCGGTCTTGTGCGACTTCAAGATCGTATTGGCCTGTAGTCCCATCCAGAAGCTTGGAGAATTGCCAAAGAACCGCGCCAACAGCAAACCCGTCTCTGCTGTGATGGCCCGCTTACCGTGGACGATGGAATTGATCCGCCTCGCGTCCACCCCGATCGTCTTCGCCAGTCGATACTGGGAGACATTCATGGGAATGAGAAACCCCTCGTTGAGTATCTCGCCGGGGTGGATCGGCGGTAGTTTCTCTTCTAAAGAAATCTGGCTCTCCGACTTCTTTTAGTGATAGTCCACTATCTCGACCTGGTCAGCATTGCCTTTGCTCCAGACGAAGCAAATCCGCCATTGGTTGTTGACGCGGATGCTGTGCTGCCCGGCGCGTTCTCCCGACAGGGCCTTCAGCCGGTTTCCCGGCGGAATCCGCAAGTCATCGAGGTTTGTGGCGTTGTTCCGGATCATCAGCTTTCTCTGTGCTCGACGCTGGATGTCCTCCGGCAGCTTGCGAGCACGGCGCCGCTCTGCTACCGCCTGCGTGTCCTTGTCGGGACTGTTCGATCATGCTCCCCCCTCCCCGGCGGCTCCTGGGTGGGTCCACCACCACTGTCGGGGATGCCTCTTTCGGGAGGGGAACGAGCCTGCCAACGGACCTGCGAGGAATTGGCGGGCACCGGTTGGTATCGATCGGGTAGCCACGCTGTCCAAATCCTCCGGTCCCGCCACCCGAGGTGATCGGAGAAGCGACCTCACCACTCTGACGAAGGCATGTCCGGTCTATCAACCCGTGCATACTATCAAGTCAGCACTATTGCGGGTTGATTTGACCAGTTTCGTGTTTGCCTCGTCGGAGTTGCGAACAAAGCGTTCGGCCTCGATCGGGGACTTCCCGTATCGCACGTGCCGATCGATTAGACGACTGATTCGAGTTGCGTCATCGAGTTCCACGTAAACGCAAAGATCAAGTAGCGGGCCTATCTGATTCCATGGAGATTCACCGAGGAACAGATAGTTGCCTTCGACGATCACCAGTCCGGCGGCGGGTGTCACCGGGATGGCTCCGGCGACCGGTTCCTCGATATGACGATGGAACTGTGGCGCATAGGCCACAGCGTCGTCGGCCGGTCTCGCTATCCGCTTGATCAGGGCGACAAAGCCCCAGGGGTCGAACGTCTCGGGCGAGCCCTTGCGGTCAGCTAATCCCTTCTCCTCGATCACGGCCTGGGCCAGGTGGAAGCCGTCCATCGGTACGACAGGAGGAGGCGGACACAGCGACTCGGCCAGAAACTCCGCCAGGGTCGACTTGCCTGATCCGGGTGGACCGGTAATCCCGATCAGGTACCTTCTCTCTTGGGCGTTGATGCCGCCGGCGATTTCCAGCAGTTCAACCTGGGTGATGCAGTCAGGCTCACCGGGGGCGTCGGGCAGCAAGCGGCCTTCACGGATAGGCAGTTCCTTCATCAGACTTCCCCGCTCACAGGGTGAGGTTCCCGTGTCGTTGCCCCCCTCTGGTCAGCAGACCCCTGTGGGCCGGCTGGGGCTCTACCGATCATCCCTTGATGGCGCCGGCCAGCAACGCTGCCACGAACTGTCTTTGGAAGATCACGAAGAGGATCAGAGTCGGCGCGAGGATGACCAGCGAACCGGCGGACAGGAGCACCACGTCTATTCCCCATTGGCTCTGAAAGTAGCCCAGCGCGCCGGCCATGGTCCGCTGCTCGGCGTCGTTGACCATGACGAGCGCCAGCATGAACTGGTTCCACGTCCAGGTGAAGTAGAGGATTGCCAGCAAGGCCATGGCCGGTCTGGCCAGCGGAAGATGGACATGGCGGAACGCCTGCCATGTGCTGGCTCCGTCCACCTTGGCCGAGTCGGAGAACTCCGAGGGCAGATTCAGGAAGTGCGAGCGCATCCAGAAGACTCCGAAGGACATGAACAGGGCGATCAGCGGAAGGATGATCGCCCACCTGGTGTTGACCAGACCCAGATCGCGCATCTCGTAATAGAGCGGTGTGATCACCACTTCGAACGGCATGGTCAGACCCAACAGCATGACCAGGAACACTGCCCGCCCTCCCCGGATGCGCAGTTGCCCCAGTGCGTAGCCCGCCATGGTGGCCATCAGGACCGAGACCGGGACCACCGCCGCCTCGATGATGAGGCTTGATCGGAGGAGCGCCGCCATGTTGGCGGTGTTGAAGGCGTCGACGAAGTTCCCCCACTGCGGTTGATCGGGCCAGTCGAACCCTCGAGGGATCGTCCCCTGAGGCTGCAGGGCAGCCGAGAACATGCTCAGCAGCGGCATGAGCGTGTAGACGATCGCCGCCAGCACTATCAGCCTGCCCAGCAGAACTTCGCTCTTTCGGGCGATCATCAGTCGCCCCTCCGCTGGAGTCTTTGGATGGGAAGGATCAGGACCATCACCAGGACCATGAGGACCAGACCGAAGGCCGACGCCAGCCCGACCTCGCGGTGAGCGAATGCCAGTCGGTATATCTGCACCCCAGGGACCATGGTCTGGTAGCCCGGCCCGCCACCGGTGGAGATGAACACGATGTCGAAGCTCGCCAGCGAGAGGATGACGGTCACCGTCAGGCACACCGCGATCTGGTTGCGTATCGAGGGAAGCGTCACCGAGAAGAACTCCCGCACAGGTCCGGCGCCGTCGATCCTGGCCGCCTCGTACAGCGTCGGGTCTATCTTGCTCATACCGGTCAACAACAGCACCGTGCAGAACCCGAGCAGCACCCACACTCCGATCATGCCCACCGCCGGGAGGGCCGTGTCAAAGTCGGCCAGCCAGGCCCTGGTGATCGAGCCCAGGCCCACCTGGTCCAAGAACTGGTTGACCGCTCCGGTGGTGGCGAACATCCATCTCCAGGCGATGCCGGCCGCCACCAGGGGAACCAGTTGCGGTATGAAGAGAATCGTCTGCGCCAGGCCGCCGAGAGCGCGCTGGCGGCCTCCGCGGATCACCGCCGCCATCACCAATCCACAGCTAACCGGAATGACGGTGTAGAAGCCGATGAGTATGAAGGAATGGACCACCGCGCCGAGGAGGTCGTCGTTGCGGAATATCTCCAGGTAATTGTCGAAGCCTGCCCAACGTGACTCGCCCACTCCGTCCCAGTGGTAGAGCGAGTACTGGAAGGCGGTGGCCAGCGAGCCGAGCACCAGCCACGCGAACATGGCCAGCGCCGGCAGGACGTAGAGCCATCCCCCGAGCCCGGTGCTTCTCAGCCGAAGCCGGAAGGGAGAACGCAATCGGGCCGGAGATGGCGCCTGCCAGCGCGGGTCACCGGAAGGAGAGGTCCCCTCCCGTGCCTGTGGACTACCTCTTGAGTTGGTCCTCGTATTCAGCTTGGATCGCATCGATCAGTCCTTGAGGGGTCTGCTCGCCCGCGAACAGTTTCTGCAGTTCCGGGCTCATCACCGCCGACAAGATAGCGCCGGTGGCGTTGGCGATGAAGTCCACCGCTCCGTCTTCTGCTCCGAGGACGGCCGCCGCGGCGATGGTCTCGGCCGCCAGCGTTCCCTCCACAACCGGCACCGGCAGATCGGCCGGGCCACCGGGACTCTGCCCGCTGACCTCGATAATGATGCGACGCGCCTCGGGGTTGGTGTGTGCCCAGTGGAGGAAGAACACCGCAGCATCGGGATTGGCGGCGGTGGCTGCCACGCCGTAGGTGGCCGGTGAAGACATGGCAACATGGGGATCCCCGGCCACAAGGGGCGGAACAAGGAAGAAGCCCACGTTGTCACCCATCTGCGCGCCAAGATTGGCCGCCTCCCAGTCACCGATGAACAGGAACAGCCCCTCGCCGTCGATGAACTGGCCGACATGCGTCGGGTAGTCGATGGCATTCACGTCGGATTGGAAGTAACCGGCTTCGATCCAGTCGTTGAAGTGCTCGCTTCCCTCCAATGCCGCCCCTGAATTGAAGACGGCGCCCGGGTGCTGGAGAATCCAGGCCATGAGGTCATCCTTGTCTACGTATTGGTTGAGCACCATCTGATAGGGCAGTGCCGTTCCCGCCACCGGAAGATTCATTCCCAGGATGGGCTGGATGCCTGCCGCCTTCGCCGCGGCCAGATGCGCGTCGAGTTCCGCCAGAGTCTCGGGCGGCGCGGTCATGCCTATCTGCCCAGCCAACTCCTTGTTGTAGAAGACTCCCGTGACGCTGTACCCCAGACCCAGGCCAAAGAGAGATCCCGAACCCCTCTTGCCGCTCTCGTCGACGCTGATCTGGGCCAGCATCGACTGCGGCCAGGTGTCCCAGCCGAATGCCTCGGCGTAGGGATCGAGGTTGAGCAGCAGATCGTTGGTCACCAGGTCGATCAGAGTCGGCAACCTTATCACATCCGGCGGGTCATCGCTGGCCAGCACCCGCGGGGAGTTCTCCAACAGGTTGGCGAAAGCGTCCTTGCGGTACTCGATCTCGACATTGGGGTACTGGCGCATGAACTCAGCCCCGAGCGCCTCGATGTAGGGGAAGTTCGGTTCGATGTAGAACACCATCGAGACCGGATCGGTGGTGAGTTCGGTGTTCGGTCCTGACGGGGCCGGTGCGGTGGTGGTGGTCGACTCCACCGGTTCGGCGGCCTCGGTGGGTTCGGTATCTTCCAATGCAGCCGGGGTTGTCGCCGGCACAGCGGTGGTGGAAGTCGACGTTTCTTCACTTCCTTCGGACCCCGGTGCAGCACAGCCGGCCAACAGGGTGAAGGTCAGTAAGGCTGCAATAAGGAGCCAAGAGCGGGAGTGTTTCTTCATAGTGGGCCTCCTGGATGTAAGCGCTTACATTCATACTGTAGTGCGCTTTCCGCGCTACGTCAACCCCACTGGTGTGGTGACGTCTAACCGACTGGCCCGGTGGTGTTCCTGATCACCAGGGGGACCTCCCAGGTGATGTCGCTCACCGGCTCGACGCCGTCGATCAGCGCCAGCACCGTCTCGGCCGCCCGCACGCCCATCTCGTCGACAGCCTGGCGCATGGTGGTAAGTCCCATGGCCTCGGACAGATCGTGGTCGTCGAACCCGACCACCGACAGATCACCGGGCACCCGGAGGCCCCGGCGAGTGGCGGCCTGGACCAATCCGAAGGCCATTTCGTCGGATGCGCAGAAGACCGCGGTGGGAGCCTCGGCGCCCTCGACCAGCGTCGCCAACGCAGCGGAGCCTCCCGTGGCAGTCCCCTCACCATTTACCACCAGCGAAGGATCGCCGGGCAATCCCGCGGCTCTCAGGGCATCCTGATAGCCGAGGCGGCGATGCCTGGGCACCGGGGTCGGCAGGCCTACGGGCTGGGGTCCGGCAACCAGGGCGATGCGCCGGTGCCCCAGGCCGATCAGATGCTCGACGGCGCGGCGGGCGGCGATGCGGTTGTCGATGGCGATCGAAGAAGCGCCCTCGAGGCGCTCGCCGACCGCTACCACCGGCCGGTTGAAGAAAGCGTCCGCCGAGTTGACCTCAGCGCTGAGGAAGGTGTCGATCATGACTATCCCGTCCACCCGGCGGCAGAACGACCTTGCTCCATGCAGGAACCGCTGGCGGTCCTCGGGATCGGTCATCATCGAGATGAGCAGGTCGTAGCCGGCCTTGGCGAAGACCGAGTTGATGCCGCCCAGTGCGCGGAATGGGAACCAGGTCCCAAACAGGGGTGCGACCACACCGACCGTCCGGGTACGCCCCGATGCCAGGCGCGATGCCTGGGGATGGAGTTCATAGCGGAACCTGGCCGCCACCTCCAGCACCTTGGAACGGGTGGCCGGCGCCACGTTGGGGAGGTTGCGGAGCGCGCGGCTGACGGTGGCGACCGAGACTCCCGCCGCAGCGGCTATGTCCTCTATTGTGGTCCGGCTCTCATCCAAACTGTCTCTCCTCTGGCTGCAAATGATCGCTGGCCAATATGACGGTGGATTCAGCGGGGACGAACACTTCCTCCGGTGCCCGGTTGCCAATGCTAACGCTTGGATAGCTGGCGAATATGGTTTGCCACCCGGGCGGGTGCAGAGGAAGCTTCGTGTTTCGGTCAGTCAGATTGGACACGACCATCGCCGAGCCTCGACGCACCACCACGACCGACGGATCCTCCGTTTCGATCCACTCGGTCGGCGCCCGCCAGAGATCCGGGTGACTGCGGCGGGCTGCCAGCAGTTGGCGGTAGCGGTGCACCGGCGCCCCGGGATCGCGGCGCTGGAAGTCGACCGTCTTCTCCGCGGAACGCGGCTCGGCGTCGATCCAGGGCTGGCTTGGCGAAAAGCCGTTGTGGAGCGTCTCGTCCCAGGGCATGGGGGTGCGGCAGCCGTCGCGCCCGTTGGCGGCGCCGGGGTTGCGGACCGTGAAAGGGTCCTGCTGCCCTCCCGCCCGGACCACCCCGTCGCCCAGCCCAAGTTCCTCACCCTGGTATAGAAACGGCATCCCCCCGAGCGCCATCATCAGCGTGGTGAGCGCCAGGGAACGCCGTTGCCCGGTGCGCCCTCCGCCGAAACGCTCCGCCACCCGCATCCGATCATGGTTGCTCAAGGCCCACGCCACAGCGTCGGGGGCGGCCCGGTGCATCGATCTCAGCATCGCCACGATATCGGGCGGTGACCATCCCACCCAGGAGAGCGGCAGGAAGAAGGCACGATCGAGTGCGCCCGGCTCAACGTAACGGGCGACTCTCTCGGGCGCCGAATGGCCGACCTCGCCCAGCAGGAGAATGTCCGAAGGCTGGCAGATCCGTCTCCAGCGGCGGAAAATGTCGAGGGTTTCCGGCTGGTCCATGTCGTAGCGGTGATCGAAGGCCGCGAATGCCTCCCTGGGATTCATGTCGAGATAGACCGGCGCGATTTGGGGGTTGTTTCGCAGTTGGGAGTCCTTTATCAGACCGGAGGCGACATCGATGCGGAATCCGTCAACGCCTCGGTCGATCCACCACCGCAGGATCGCATCGAAGGAACTCCTCACTCTCTCGTTTCGCCAATTGAGGTCGGGCTGTTCGGGCAGGAAAAGATGGCACCAGTACTGTCCCGAGGTCTCGTCCAAGGTCCAGGCAGGCCCGCCGAAGTGGCTGCGCCAGTTGTTGGGCGGCCCGCCGTCGGGCGCCGGATCGGACCAGAGGTAGCGGTCCCGATCAGGACTGTCGCGCCCGTCGAGGGCTCGGACGAACCATCGGTGATCGATGGACGTGTGATTGGGAACCAGGTCCACTATCACCCGCAATCTGCGCCGGTGGGCCGACCTCACCAGGTGGTCGAAGTCCTCGAGAGTGCCGTGCTGGGGCGAGACATCGCAGTATTCGCTTACGTCGTAGCCGTGATCGTGCCCGGACGTCGGATAGAAGGGTGTCAACCAGATGGCATCGACTCCCAGCCAGACGAGGTAGTCGAGCCGCTCGGAGATCCCCCGCAGATCGCCGATGCCATCTCCGGTGCTGTCCGAGAACGAGCGCACATAGATCTGGTATCCGACCGCGCCCTCCCACCAGGGAGTCCTGAGACGCCCGACAGCACCCTCCGGCGAGGAGGGTTCATGACTCCCGGGGGAATCTGTTTGCTGCCTACTCTGCATCTGCTCCTATGAAAGCGCTTACAGAGAGTGACTCTAGCGGCGACT
>CAYWGY010000018.1:20231-20882 GCA_964458055.1 uncultured Acidimicrobiaceae bacterium
GGCCTGCTCCGAACGTGACGGCCCTGGTGGGACAGGACAGTCCCATACAGGTCCGTATGGTTGTCGCCTGCCTTGGTGCCGAACACTCCGGTTATCCGGCCGGTGGCTGAAAATCGGCTCGGCAACCTGTGCAACCGGCAGTCGGCAATTGGCAAAACCGATCCATGAAGTGCCGGTCATTGAAAACCACCGATACAAGGGCGGAAACCCAAACACAACACACCAAGTCTGGAACTGACCGCGGTGAGTCCCACGCTATCCCACAAGACCCCAGGTCTCCAAGCGGATGTCTCATCATTGTTTCGTCCGTGGGCCTGTTAGTCACGCAAGAGGCTGGGATCCAACCGGTAGCTGGTGCTACGACCTCCGGCGGTGCCGCGGACCAGGATCCCGTGTTTGACGAGGCCGGTGACATCACGCAGGGCCGTGTCCTGTGAGCATTTGGCAAGCTTCGCCCATTTGGAAGTGGTCAGCTTTCCTTCGAAGCCGTCCAGGAGACGGTTGAGCACCCGCCGTTGCCGGTCGTTGAGGGAAACACTGGCAACCTTCCGCCAGAAGGTTGCCTTGCCGAGCACCGCCTCCAAGGTGGTCTCCGCTCCATCGATTGCCCGGCCCAAACAGCCGTGGAACCAGCCCAACCACTCGGTCACG
>CAYWGY010000019.1:0-13885 GCA_964458055.1 uncultured Acidimicrobiaceae bacterium
TTCCTCGTTGTTCACGGGTGCGGTGGGTTCGTCGGGTGACCCCAGGTCGTAGTGAGTACCCTTCCCCGGCCGCGGGAGGGGACGGTGGGTGATGAATGTCTCCCGGTTGGCCACCACCCTCCGGATAGGTCCGCACAGAAAGAGGGCCATGTCGATGGCGTGGGACATGATGTCGGTGAGGGTTCCGTAGCGGGACCTGTCAGTGAATCGCCAGGTCAAAAGCGATAGCGGGTCCCTGCCGTACATGGAGAAGAACCGGCCCCGGTAGTGGGTGAGTCTTCCGAACCGGCCTTCCGAGATGAGGGCGTGAACATGCTGGACCAGAGGCGCCCAGCGGTAGTTGTAGCCGCATCCCGAGAGGACTCCTGCATCCCTGATTGCCTGTGCGATGGCGATCGTGTCTTCGGGGTGCTCTCCCACCGGTTTCTCGCAGAACACGCTCTTTTTGGCGCGGGCCGCCGCCTCCGAGATGATCCGGTGCATTGAATTGGGGGCGGTTATGTCGACGACGTCCACTTCCGGGTGGTTGACCACGGCTTCCCAGTCGGAGTAGCCCTGCTCGTACCCGAAGTGACCGACGGCCGTGTCCACCCGCTTGGATACCGGGTCGGCCATGGCCACCAGTCTGGGTTGGATGTCACTCTCGGGGAAGTAGACCTCGATGTTCCTGTAGGCGCGGGTGTGGGACTGTCCCATCCATCCGAAGCCGATCAGTCCTATTCCCGGGCGCCTGGGGTCTCTCTGGTAGTGCGTCACGGCAACGAACGACGATTATTCCAGGTTGAGACCGGGCCGGCCCAAGACTTCGGGGTTGACCAGATTGTCGGGCATGCGGCCATTGAGGACTGCCAGGACCTCGGCGGCAGCCGTTGACAGCATCCGACGCTTGGCTTCCTCTGTCCAAGAGGCCACGTGAGGAGTGACCAACACGTTATCGAGGTGCAGCAACGGGTGGTCCCGGGGGAGTGGCTCGGGGTCGGTCACATCCAGGCCCACCGCGCCGAGGTGACCGGTGGTGACGGCTTCCACGAGGGCGTCGGTGTCCACCACCCCGCCGCGCGCGGTGTTGATGAGGATGGCCCCCGGTTTCATTCCTCCCAGGGTCCTTCTGTCGAAGAGACCCCTGGAGTCATCCGTCAGGGGAATGTGGATCGAGACTACGTCGGCGCGAGCAAGCATGTCTTCCAGGTCATCGGAGCGGTCAACCTGGCCGAATTGGTCTTCAGGAAGAAACGGGTCGAAGACAGTCACTCTCATTCCCAGTGCGGCGCCTCCGGCTGCCACTCGACGGCCGATCCGTCCGTATCCCACCAACCCCAGGAGCTTTCCGGCAAGCTCGATGGAGGTGTGGAGATCCCTTTCGGTGGAACCTTGGCGCAACAGGCGTTGCTGGACGGGAAGTCGTTTGGCTACTGCCAGCATCAGGGCAAGGGCGTGTTCGGCGGTGGAGACGGTGGGGGCATCGGGAGCATTGCATACCAGGACCCCCCGGGCGGTGGCATCGGCCAGATTGACTGTGTCGTACCCGATCCCCGAGCGAGCAATCACGGCAAGGTTCGGCGCCCGGTCCATGACTTCCCGGTCGTAGCGCATGACTCCGGCCACGATTCCCTCAGCCTTCTCCACCCCGTGGTACCGGTCCTGAGGAGTGCCCGGTCCGAGTACTTTTATCCCGGCGCGGCGAAGCTCATCCATCCCCGGCCAGTGGGTTCGCTCGAACCAGACCGGGTGGGTGTCTCCGGGGTGAACGCGGGGGTTGCTCACTGAGACATTGAGAATAGGGAGTCCCGCACTTTCACGCCAGATTGCACCGGGGACTCACCCTCCGACCGGACGGCGGCTCCAGCCCAATGGCAACGCCGCGCTCCAAAGGCTCTTGCCTATTTGAAGGGCTTTCCCCTCCTTTTGATCCGCCCCCACGCCAGCAGCACGGCCAGGACTCCCAGCACCATGGCCGCCACCAGGCGCCACCTGGTGAGGAGGAGGACGCCACCCCCTATCACGGCGAGCAAGGTGCCCCACCGCGTGGAGCGGAGGGAGGGGTAGGCAAGCCACACTGCGGCTAACAGGATTCCGGCCCGGAGCACAACCGAGGCTGTCTCCGGCTGGCCCTGCCACCACACCACAGCGGCGGCGGCGCCCAGACAGATGACCCCCACGCCCAGCAGCGCCCGGCGGTGGTCACGGGTGACGGAGGCCTTCTCATCCATCCCTATGAAGCTAGCGGCTCGGTCGTCACGGTCTCCCTAAACTTCCTCCGTTATGCCCATAGATGTGGATGTCGCCCACGTGGCCAACCTTGCCCGGTTGGCGCTCCCTCCCGAAAAACTGGAACAGTACCGCAATGAGTTGGGGGTCATTCTGGAACATGCCTCCAATGTTCAGAGCGTGGAGACGGCCGGTGTCCAGCCGCTGGCGCACCCCCTGGGGTCTGAGAATGTCTTCAGGCGCGACGAAGTGCATTCTTCCCTCGAACGCGATGAGGTCCTGGAGATGGCGCCGGAGAGTCGCGACGGCTTTTTCGTGACCTCACCGGCCCTCGAGTAGGACGACCAATGCCCCCTGGACCGCCCTCCATAATGGCCGCAGGCGCGGCGCTGCGATCAGGGGAGACCACGGCCGTAGACCTGCTCTCCTTCGTGATGTCAAGAGCGGAGATGACCGAATCCGATCTGCACTGCTATCTCAACCTGGACCGACCGGGTGCCTGGGAAGCGGCGGAGCGGGCCGACCGGGAACTGGGGAGCGGTAGAGCCCGGGGGCCGCTTCACGGAATCCCGGTTGCGGTGAAGGACAACATGTGCACGCGAGGTCTCGAGACCACCTGTTCCTCCCAGATCCTGGCGGGCTACCGACCTCCCTACGACGCCACTGCGGTGACCCGGCTAAGGGAGGGCGGAGCGGTGATCGTGGGTAAGACCAATCTTGATGAATTCGCGATGGGAAGTTCCACCGAGAACTCCGCCTACGGACCGACCCGGAACCCCTGGGACTCCGAGAGGGTGCCTGGCGGGTCCTCGGGAGGCTCGGCGGCGGCCGTTGCGGCCGGGTCGGCGCTGGGCGCCCTGGGTTCGGACACCGGCGGCTCGATCCGCCAGCCGGCGGCTCTGTGCGGGGTGGTGGGGATGAAGCCCACCTACGGTCTGGTCAGCCGCTACGGTCTGGTGGCCTTCGCCTCTTCTCTCGATCAGATCGGCCCTCTTACACGCACAGTGGAGGATGCCGCGGTTCTGCTGGCGACGGTCGCCGGGCACGATCCGGCTGACGCCACCTCATATGACGGTCCCTATCCTGTCTTCGGCGCGGGTCTGGAGAGGGGCGTGGACGGGTTGAGAGTGGGGGTTGTCAGGGAACTCTCGGGTGATGGCTACCAGTCCGAGGTGTTGGAAGCCACCACCGGGATGCTGGACCGGCTGGCTGGGTCGGGAGCGGACATCGTTGAGGTCTCCCTTCCTCTCTTCGATATGGCTCTCTCCACCTACTACCTGATTGCGCCGGCCGAGTGCTCCGCCAACCTGGCCCGTTTCGACGGGATGCGTTACGGGCTCTCGGTGAAGCAGTCCACCGCTTCAGCAACCATGGCGGAGACCCGCTCCCAGGGATTCGGCCCGGAGGTAACCAGGCGGATCCTCTTGGGGACCTACGCTCTTTCCGCCGGCTACTTCGACGCCTTCTACGGGCAGGCCCAAAAGGTGCGGACCCTGCTCCTGGAGGAGTTCTTCAATGCCTACCGGAAGGTGGATGTGCTGGTCTCCCCGACCAGTCCCACCACCGCTTTCCGATTGGGGGAGAGGACCCAGGATCCCCTCACCATGTACCGGAGCGACACCTGCACGATTCCTTCGAACCTCTCGGGCCATCCAGCCATCTCTATTCCCATCGGCCTGGATTCGGGGGGTCTGCCCATAGGCTTTCAGGTGATGGCCCCTGCCCTGGGGGAGGAAGTGATGTTCGCTGTCGCCGCCGAAGTGGAGCGGCTGGCGGGATTCGAGGCTCTGCCCCCGCCTGCGCTGGCGCCGCCCGCAGGAGTGCCGTTGTGATCTGGGAACCGGTCATCGGGATCGAGGTCCATGTAGAACTGGACACCGAATCGAAGATGTTCTGCGGGTGCCGGGTGTCGTTCGGGGACCCTCCCAACACCAACGTCTGTCCTGTTTGCCTGGCGCTTCCCGGATCACTTCCGGTACCCAACCGGGAGGCGATCGAACGGATCATCCGGTTGGGCCTCGCCCTCAACTGCCGCATAAACCCCGGATCGGAGTTTCACCGGAAGAACTACTACTACGCCGACCTCCCCAAAAACTACCAGATCAGCCAGTTCGACGTTCCGGTGTGCGTGGAGGGATGGCTGGACGTGGAGTCCGAAGATGGTCCTTTCCGGGTGGGAATCGAGCGGGTCCACATGGAGGAGGACACCGGCAAATCGGTGCATGTGGGGGAGGGGGGAAGGATCCACGCGGCCGCGGAGACGCTGGTGGACTTCAACCGGGCGGGCACGCCGTTGGTGGAGATCGTCTCCCGGCCTGACCTGCGGAGCGCGTCCGACGCCCGCGCCTACGCCCAGGAACTGCGGGCGGTGGTTGCCGAATCGGGTGTCTCCGACGCCCGCATGGAGCGGGGTTCCGTCCGCTTCGACGCCAATGTCTCCATACGACCGCAGGGAGACAAGGAGTTGGGTGTCAAGGTCGAGATCAAGAACATGAACTCCTTCCGGTCCCTGGAAAAGGCCATAGAGGCCGAGGTCGAGAGGCAGGTTGCTCTCCATTCGGCGGGTGACAGGGTAGTGATGGAGACCCGCCACTGGGACGAGGCCGCCGGGGTGACCCACGGGATGAGGATCAAGGAAGGGAGTTCGGACTATCGCTACTTCACCGAACCGGATCTGGCGCCAATGGTCTTCGACGAGGCCTGGGTGGAGGCCGCCCGCTCCTCTCTCCCGGAACTCCCCGCCTCACGCCGCCGGCGCTACCGGGAGATGGGGTTGAGACACTCCCTGGCCCGGGTGCTGGCCGACTCCGAACCGCCGCTGCGGCGGCTTTTCGAAGAAGCCACCCGCTCGGGAGCCGCCCCGGTTGCGGCGGCCAACTGGATAACCGGAGAGATCACCGCCTCCCTGCGCAGACGGGGGCTCCAGCCCGAGGAGGTTCCGCTGGAAGGAGATGACCTGGCGACGCTCACCACCATGGTGAGCGAAGGGCGAGTGTCGTCGAGTGCGGCCCGGGAGGTGTTGGAAGGAGTCATGGACGGAGAGGGAACTCCCGAGCGTGTTGCCCGGGCTCGCAATCTGGAACAGATCTCCGATCAGGACGCCCTGCAGGACGTTGTCGCTGAGGTCATGTCCGCCCACCCCCAGGCGGTGGAGCGTTACCGGTCGGGCGAGAAGAAGGTGCGGGGCTTCCTGGTCGGCCAGGTGATGAGAGCCACCTCCGGTCGGGCCGATCCGCGGGCTGTCAACAAGATACTCTCGGCTCGGTTGTGAGACGGTCCCTCACGGGGTTACTCAGTTGCCGTAGCTGACGTATTCGTCGAGCGCGGGGTCAGGGCGATCTTCCCCGTTGTAGGTGAGAATCCGGTAGTTGGCCACCGAGGGTTCTCCGACGTCCACGAACTCGTATTCGCCTCCTATCCCCACGTAGTCGGGGTTTCCTCCCGAGAAGATGACCTCGAGACAGTCAGAGTAGCTGAAGCACTTGATGCCATCGCGGGTGATGCCGTTGATCTTCTTGGCGATCGAGGTGGGCACGGTGGAGCGGGCCATCTCGGCCGCCAGGGCGGTGATGATGATCGCGTCGTAGGTTTCGGCGCCGTATCCGTAGACACCGTCAACCCCACCCTCGTAGGCGGTCTCCATCCGGTCGGTGAATGCCCGGATGGAGTTGAGGTCCACTGAGTTCTCGGCGCCCCGCATCCCGGTCAGGATGGAGGGATCGGTGACCGCCTGGCCGATGCTGGTGATGTGGCCGGCGGTTCCATAAACATTGGTGTCCGAGGTTGGCCCGATTCCTCTCTCGTGCATGGTTGTCACCACAGAGGCCGCCTCCTCGAAGCCGATGATGAACACTGCGTCCGGGTCCGACGCGACCAACAAGTCCACCTCGGGATCGAAGCTGTCGGTGCCGGGAGCGTAAGCGATGAACTGGTCTATCACTCCGCCCAACTCTTGGAAGCTGTCGCGGAAAGCCACTGCCAGGCCCGTGCCGTAGGACTCCTGCCGGTATATCACACCGACGGTTTCCGCGCCTTCGTCGACCATCAACTGGGCCATCATCGAGGCCAGGAGAAGATCCGGGGGTGCGGTCCGGAAGTACAGTCCCTCGTCCGGATAGGTGGTGAAATCCGGTGACGTGTTGGACGGGGCAAACTGGACGACGCCGCTGCCGACGATCTTGTCGATCACAAGCTTGGAAACGGCCGAACTGGCCGCTCCCACTATCAGGTCGGCGCCGAGATCCATTAGACGGTCGACCTCCGGGTTGGCCACATCCTGGCTCAGGTCTCCCGAATCGGCCTCGTACAAGGTGACCTCACCGCCGAGGACGCCTCCGGCGGCGTTGATGTCCGCTACGGCCAGCCGGGCGGCAGCGGTCAGCGGGGGGCCGAAAGAGGCCAGATCGCCGGTAATGGGAAGCAGCGTCCCAACCACCAGCCGACCATCGTCCCAGGCTGCGACAGGCGGCCTGGTTATCACCTCCCTGGCCATCAGGGCTCCTGCCAAGAGGACCAGAGTCAACAGAGCTATCCTGCGTTTCCTGGTGGCTTTGGGGTTCTTCTTCTCGGACAATCCAATCCTTTGCGTGCCTGCAACCTAATAGGGTAAAAGGTATCCCGCCGTTCAGGCATCCATTTCCGGCGTCCAGACCCCTCCCTTACGGTAATCAGGCCGAAAAAAGCTAAGATTCGGCGGCATGCGGACCGGCATCTACCTGTTTCTGATCTGGGGGTTTCCGATCGTTACCTGTGGGGTTCTATTCTACCGGGCATATTCCCGGCGCACCCCGGCAAGCCGGTTGTCCCAGAAGAGTTGACAGGGCAGGGTGGGGATGGAGTTCCTGTGGGAGGTGCTGGAAGACGCCGTCCGGAGCCTCACGACCGCAGGCCCGGAACTGTGGGCCGTGGTCGCGCTCACCCTGGTGGTGTCAGCAGCATCCACCGTTATCGGAGTGGTCCTGGGAGTACCGCTGGGCGCGGCTCTGGCGCTGGGACGGTTCCGGGGAAGGGGGGCGCTTCGCTGGGCCGTGAGTGTGGGGATGGGGATACCGCCGGTTCTGGCCGGACTCTTGCTGCTGCTGCTGTTCTGGAGGTCGGGTCCGCTTGGAGGGCTGGGTCTCATCTTCACCCCTGCCGCCATGGTTATTGCCCAGGTGGTACTGGCCACTCCCATTGCCGCCGGCGTGGCGGCCGGGTCTATCAGGGGTCTGGGGGATGCCGCCATGGAGCAACTGGCGGCGCTTCGACTCGGCCGGTTTTCCAAGGCGGTGGTTGCGGTTCGCGAGGCCAGGAGCGGGGTGGCAACTGCGGTGGCCGCCTCCTTCGGCAGGGTGGTGGCGGAGGTGGGAGCGGTGTTGATTGTGGGCGGGAACATCGTCGGGGAAACCCGGGTGTTGACCACCCTGGTAGTGGAGGAGTCCCGCCAGGCCCGCTTCGGCGCAGCGGTGGCGGCCGGGGCGATCCTTCTGGTGATCTCCATGGTGGTGAACATCGCAGTTGACCGTTTGGGAGAAGACCGTCCATGAAGCTCTCTATCCGCTATCCGGCCCGAGAACCAATCCTCGATCTTGATGGGCTGGAACTGGAGGAAGGACGCAAGACTGTCGTGTTCGGGCCCAACGGGGCCGGAAAGACCACCCTGCTGCGGCTACTTGCCGGCACCCTGGAAGACGGCCCGGGATGGTCCGCCGCATACCTGCCGCAGGCTCCCTACATGTTTCGGGGCGGGACAGGATGGAACCTGGGTCTGGGCCTGGATACAGAGCAGGCCGTCCTGGCAGCCCGGTTGGCCGGGCGCCTGGGCATGGGGGATCGGATGTCCGAACCCGCCCGGCGGCTGAGCGGTGGGGAGCGCCAGAGGATCGCCCTTGCCCGTACCCTGGCGCGTCCCGAGCGCTGGGTCCTCTTGGACGAGCCGCTGGCCCCGGTCGATGCCGAGGATCGGCCAGGAGTGGCGGCTCTGGTGACGGAGGCCATCGGCGACAGGGGGGCCGTCATCGTCACCCATGACCTGGAGACGGCGGCGGCCCTGGGTACCCACATGGCGGTGCTTGTGGGAGGGGGATTGCGGCAGCAGGGGCGGCTGGGAGAGGTCTTGTCCCGACCGGTGGATGCCCGTGTGGCTTCCGTGGTGGGAGTCTCCAATCTCTGGGAGGGCGTCGGCATGGCCGAGACCATGAAAGGAGGCTTCGGGGGAGCCAGGATCGGGGACATTCACGTTTGGGGGGTGGGCTCGGTCGAGATCGGCGGTCTTTGCCGGGTTCTTTTCAGGGCAGAGTCGGTTGCGCTGCTCCGACCTGGGGGGAAGACGGGCTCGGTGCGCAACCGCTGGCCCGGCACGATCACGGAGATCAGGCGGGGGGGTCGCTGGGTGGAACTGATGGTTGAGGTTGGGGGAGCGGATGTGACTGCCGTCATCACGCCCGGAGCGATGGAGGAACTGGAACTGGAGGTGGGTTCCGAGGTGCTTGCTGCGGTGAAGGCGTCGGCGGTGCGATTGCTGGCCGGAGGGTGACTTGAGGAGATGGGGGTGGCTGGCGGCGGCCCTCCTGGTGTCGGCCACAGCCGTGGCGTGGGCCGGGTGCTCGTCGGGAGAGACACGGGTGGTCGTGGCGGCCGGTACCACATTGGTGGACGGGAGACTGCTGGAGAGAGTCACCGACGATTACGAAGCCGTCCGCCCGGGCGTGGTTGTGAGCGTGGTAGGCGCTCCCTCGGCCCGGGCCCTGGCCCTGGCCCGGGCCGGCTCGGCCGATGTGACCGTGACTCACGACCCAGAGCGGGAGGAGCGTTTCATCGACGAGGGAGGAGTTGCAGTGGCAGCAGAGGTGTTCCGGAGCCGGTTCATCCTGGCCGGACCCGAAGAGGCTTCCCGATCGCTTGAGGGACTCGACGCCTCCGAGGCCCTCGAGTTGATAGCCGAACAGGGACACGCTTTCGTGACCCGCGCCGACGGGTCGGGGACCTACCAAAGAGAGAGGGGGTTGTGGCAGCAAGCGGGAGTGGACCCCTCCGGCGGCGACTGGTACATCGAGACCCGCCAGGGCATGGGGCTCACCCTGCAGGTTGCGGCCCAGAGGGGTGCCTTCGTGCTGGTGGAGTGGAGTGTGTTCCTGACCGCCGCAGAGGCCGTCGACCTGGTGGACGCCGCCGTTAACCCGGTCGGATTGGAGAACCCCTACCGCGCCATGGCAGTCAGCGGGTCACCGGTGGAGGAGGCGTCGGTGGATTTTGTGATGTGGTTGCAGTCCCCCGCAGGAAGGGAGTCGGTGATGCGGGCCAACCGGCAGTTGTACGGTGTGGAGGTGTTCGCGCCGTAGTGTTGGGCTGTAGTGAGGATATTCGACTCTTAATGTTCAAATTGAGTCATTAGCGTTCGCGGTACTTCGATGGAGAAATTCACCAAAATCGTGGCCACCCTGGGTCCGGGGGTGGCTTCTCCCCAAGCAATAAGGCAGTTGGTTGCAGCCGGGATGGACGTTGCCCGGTTGAATTTCTCCCACGGGGACCACGATCTGCACCGGCGCTTTGTCAGGTGGGTGAGGCAGGCGGCGCGGGAGGAGAACAAGACGGTGGCGGTCCTGCAAGACATATCCGGACACAAACTCAGGGTCGGGAGAGTTGCAGAGGACAAAATCGAACTGGAGACGGGGCAAGAGGTCAACCTGATGCCCGGGACAGGCCCCGTGGAAGATCCTTTGATCATCCCCGTCAACTACCCCAGGCTGCTGGCTGACGTGAGGGAGGGTCATGGACTTGCCATGGCCGACGGCATGATCAGGATGAAGGTGCTGGAGCGTCGTTCGGATCGATTGGTGGCCCTGGTGACATGGGGAGGGCAACTGTCCAGCGGCAAGGGTGTGGCCCTCCCCGATTCGACTTTGCACCTGCCCTCGGTCACCGATAAGGACCGCATTGACTTGCAGTTCGGAATCGAACTGGGAGTGGATTACGTGGCCGCTTCCTTTGTTCGCTCCGGGGAGGATGTTCGATCGATCAAAGAACTGTCAGGCGGCGCTCCCGTCATAGCCAAGGTGGAGTTGGCGGCGGCCTACCGGAACCTCGATGACATCCTGGGGGAGGCGGCGGGGGTGATGGTTGCCCGCGGCGATCTTGGCGTGCAAATCCCCATGGCCAGCCTTCCCATAGTCCAAGCTGACATCCTGCGCCGGACCAACCGGGCAGGCTTGATCTCCATCACCGCCACCGAGATGCTGGAGTCCATGATCTGGTCACCCCGACCCACCCGCGCTGAGGTGACGGACGTGGCAACCGCGGTAGCGGCCGGCACGGATGCGGTGATGCTCTCGGCCGAGACTGCGGTGGGCGCGCATCCGGTCCGGGCAGTTGAGGTCATGGGTGAGATCTGCGTGGAGATTGAGAAGGAACTCTTCAAGGCGGAAGGGGATGGGGCTATTCCGTACATCACGGCCGGTGACGGCACCGCCTCGGCGGTGGCCCGTTCAGCGGTCGACGCCGCCCACAACCTCGGCATAGACACACTGGTGGCCTTCACCGAGTCCGGCTCCACCGCTCGCATCCTCTCCAAGTACCGTCCTCGCGCTCGCATCATCGCACTCACTCCGGTTCTCAGCGCTCTTCGGCAGGCAGCGCTCTACTGGGGTGTTACCCCCCTGGAATTCGAACGCCGGGACCACACCGATCTCATGTTTGCCGCCGCGGAGAAGATCCTGGAACGCAGGGGGATATGCGAGAGGGACGAATTGGTGGTGATGGTGGCTGGGACCCCTCCCAACCAGGAGGCTTCCACAAACCTCATCAAGGTCCAGTCGATCGGAGAGCGCTATCTCAGTGCCTTCCGGCGGCAACGCAAAGCAGCGGTTGCTCACCGGCTTTGAGAGGCCGGACGGGGCCGGAGTTCAAGTTAGAATGCTGTGCGGCGACGAAAGGTCAGGTATTGGGACAGCATATAGAGGTTCTTTCCACCCAAACAGTCGGTGACGTGCTGTTGATCGACACCAATCGCAGTCTGGGAGGACAGGATGGAGAGGGATTTGAGGACAGGGAGACGGCAGGTTCGGCAATCACTTTTCCGGCTCGCATAGCCGCACGCCTCATGGACATCGACCCCGGCATCAACCGGGTGTTCACCCTGTCGAACACCCTGACCGTACGCCGGCAGGGAGGATGGTCCTCGGACGAGGTGGAGAGGGTCTCCGAATCCGTCTCCAGCTTCTTTCTCTACTACTAGGAGAATCCGACAGGCGCCGAGGTCCCCGGTCAAGAGCGATCAATCGGTCAGACACCGTCCACCGGTACGGGCCGGCGGCGGTCACTGGTCATCCTCATCGGTCTCCTCCGGATCCTGGCTGTCTTCGGACTGTGACTCTTCGTCTTCGATGGGCGCCTGGTCGCCTCCGTTCTCCCCGTCTCCGATCGGGGTCTGTTCGCCTCCCTCGCCTTCGTCGTCGATGGGCGCCTGCTCGCCCTGTTCCGGCGCGAGTTCGGGGAAGCGATCATGTAGTCCCTCGGGAAGTTCGGTGGGTTCCTCCTGGGGACCCGGGCAGACGATTCCCTCGGCCGGCGCCACTTCCTGCTCGGCCGTCTCGTCAGCCTCGACGATCACCGCTCCGGAGTCGGTGAGTCGGGTCATGACGCAGGGATGCACTTCTATGATCTCCTGGCGGGGGATGTAGCGGACGATCCTGGACTGTTCCTTGGCGTCCTCTCCCTGCGTGATAATGCGGGTAACCCTGACTGCCCAGCCCTCCTCGGCAGTCTGGAGCTGGTCCACCTCGTCGGGGGCCAGTTCCGGGTTGGCTCGATACAGGGTCTCGGGAGGTTCCATCCGATCGAAGCGATCCGAGATCCTGGCAGTAACCCAACGGGCCTGAGGGCCGCCCTCGGACACCACCTCCAGATGGCCCCTGCCGTTTCTCCAACTTCCGACCATGACTCGGCCGTCGTTGCTTCCGAAGATTTTGACAGTTATGGAGGTGTCGGTGTATTCGGTGCGGATCAAGATGTTGCCATCGAGGTCGTTCCGGAATGTCAGGTCCACCTCCGGCCAGTTGATGGTGGCCTCTATGCCCTCGGGATAGCGGGGGAAATAGAAGCTGTGGGTCTTCCTTGTGATATCCTCGAATCCCGCCCAGAAGACGGCGTTGTAGAAAGTGGTGGCAAACTGGCTGACGCCCCCGCCAACGGTGTCGATCAACTCTCCCCTGATCAGGGTTCCGGCTTCCACGAATCCATCCTCCCGCGTGCGCCTGCCCACATGCCCGTTGAGGCTGAAGGTCTCCCCGGGTGACACCATCGCATCATTGACCCGGTCAGCGAATAGTTGGATGTTCGTGACGCGAGCTGCGCAGCACGGATGAAAGGTGGTGTATGAGGACAGGAGGTGCCTGATCCCCAGTTGCTCGATGTCCTCGGTGGTCACCCGGGCCTCCACCCCGTCGACGATGGGAAGGAGCGCCTGGCGGTCGGCGCCCGCGGCCAGAGCCTCCAGGGAATCCCCCACGGCCTCGACGTCGAGGACCGTCCCCGGTTGCGAGGGATGGATGATCACCTGGTCATTCTCGTTGATCTCATAAAAGGCATCCACGGGGGGATCGCCTACCCGGTCGGTGATTTCCGCCACCTTGCGTGTTACGAGCCTCCGGTCGATTGTGAGGACGAGGGAAGGTGAGGACTGGGGATGGAATTCGAACACTGTCGCCTCGGCAATCTCGGAGGCGGTGAAAACCAACTCCACATCCCTTGCGGGATCCGTGAACACCACCGGCGCCGATACCCACATCTGCGCCTCCGCCAAGGCCTCTTCAATTTGCAGCGAGGTTGTCGCGGGAGCGACCGGAACGGTATTCAGTCGCACCGCAGCGGCCCCGCCAAGGACGGCATCGCGGATTTGATCCCCTGCCTGCGCCCTGTCGAGAAGCGATCCTGGCGCCGGGTATGAGGGGACGGGCCTGCCGTCGATGAACACCAGGTCTCCCTCGGTAGGGGGGAACCCGTACTCCTGGTCCAAGCGGTCCAGCAAACCCTGGATGTGTACCGAGCTGACTCTCGACTCCGGATACAGTTCGATTGGGGTTTCGTCAGCGACCAGGTTCCTCAACCAACGTCGCCATCGATCCAGGAATCCTCCTTCCCGGCCCCGCTCCAGGGCTGCCGTCAAAAGCGCATCGGCGTTGATGGTGTATCCGGCCTCGGCAGCCGTGATGGTTGAGGAGTGATCCCCGATGAGGATCTCCAGTTGTCTTGCCCCCTCCCGTGACTCCACCTCGGCGAGGACTGCCTCGACCTCGGCTGTCTCCAATCCCTCCAACGGCGTCCCCGAGATGGTCACCGCCCCGATGACAGACTGGATGTTGGCTCTGCTCCACGTCACGAAGCTGATCAGGGAGATGATTATCAACGCCGCTCCGATTGCGAGAGTGATCAGCAGCAGGCGTACTGCTCGGGACATGGCTAATGGAGGAAGGTGACGATAACCCGGTTAAAGTGTAGAAGGCTGTGGGTCCCTTTTGAGAAAGGCTTATCCACAACCAGAAGCGACGAAAGCAAGGACATGTGGGAATCCATCTCTGAGTGGCAGTTCATCGAAGAGGCGGTCGGCACCATCGTCACCGTGGGAGGGCTGTGGCTGGGATATCTGGCTGCAAAGAGGTTGGGTTCAAGGCTGGTCCGGGAGATGGGCGAACGCGATGACGCC
>CAYWGY010000019.1:13940-20337 GCA_964458055.1 uncultured Acidimicrobiaceae bacterium
ATCATGATTACCTTCCTGGTCACCGGGGGCTTGATGACGATATCGGTGTGGGGATTGCCGCTTGCGCCCTTCCTGGCGGTTGGCTCTGCCGCGGGTGTGGCCATCGGACTGGGCGCCCGGGGTCTGGTGCAGGATGTCATAGCGGGGTTCTTCATTCTGGCCGAGGACCAGTATCGCATCGGCGACCGCATCAAGAGCGGAGCGGCCAGTGGAGAAGTCGTCGACATACGTCCGCGAGTGACCATCCTTCGCGACGACGAGGCCATCACCTATTACGTTCCCAACGGTTCCCTGGGCGGCTCCGTCTCCATGGTCTATCCCCCAGCGTCATCGTCGGATGGCGCCGGTTCGTAGGCCGTCTGGGGATCGATTCTCCTGAGGACATAGAGAGCCAGTCCGGCCACAGCCATCAGACTGATCATGGCGATGTGTCTGCTCCATCCCAGTACGTCCACTATGAATCCCCATACCAGGGGCCCGAGAACGGCTGAGAACCTGCCGACGGTGGCGTAGAGACCGTAGAACTCGCCCAACCTGTGGGTAGGGGAAAGGCCGGTCATCAGTACCCGGTCGGTGGCCCAGAGCCCTCCCAGCGCCACGCCACCCGACAAGCCTGCCAACCAGATCAGAGCCGTGACTCCCGAGACCCCGGCGGTGACGCCCAGGGCGATCGTGGCGATCCACAGTTTGAGGATGAGTCGCACCGCCGGCCCCGGTCCGATGGTTTGAGCCAGCCAGCCTCCCAGAAACCCTCCCGCCATGGAGGATGCTATCGCTGCCCCCAGGAGAGCCGTGACCTCGGATGTGGTCAGGCCGACTTCCTCTGTCGCGTAGATCGCCAGGAAGCCTCCGATGAGGGTGTTGACGGTCTCGGTGTAGCAGAACCTGCCCACCAGGAACCGGGTTAGATTCGGATACCGGCGCGTGGCCTTCCAGGACCTCACCAGGTCCGCCGCGATTCTTCGAAGGGGCGGTGGGGCGCCCGCCGGGCGGGTGCGGGGGGTGGGGCGGATCAGGAGGAAGGCCGGCAGCGAGAACACGGCAAACCCGGCGGCCAGCGTGCGGAACAGGGTGGCGAAGCTTCCGTCGTTGGCGAGTACGAGAGTGCCGATGCCCAAGCCGATGAACGAACCCACGTACCCTATTGCCACCCCTGCCCCCGAGACCCGGCTCCGGGTTTCGGGGGTGCTCACGTCCGGTAATAAGGAGTCGTAGACGGCCGAGCCCACATGGAAGCCGATGAGGGCGCAGCCGAAAATTATCAAGGTAAGGATGTTGGGCCCCACCGCCAGCAAGGCGCTGCCGGAAACAGCAATGGCCGTGGTGATCGCCAGAGCACGGATTCTCTTGCCGCTGTGGTCGGTCCTCGCCCCCACCCATGGCGCCAGAAACGCCACCACCATCCCAGCGCCTCCTGTTGCCAGGGACAACGCCGAGTCCGGCAGACCTTCTTCCAGAATCCACTGGGGCAGGTAGAGGCCGATCACTCCCAGTGAGAAGATGGTGTTGGCCAGGTCATACCCGACCCAGGCCCAAACCGCCGGCCGGGTTGGGGTCCAGTCGGGGGCGGGGTCTCCGGAAGTCATTCCTGGGCTCTGGTCCGGCCTGTCAAAAACTGATCGCCACTGACATCAATTCCTCATGTCCCAGTTGCCCGGAGGTAGCGGCCAGAGCAAGATGAGACTCGTCCAGGGGGAATTGATGGCTTACCAGGCTGTCGAGGCGGGGGTCGGTCTCGAGTTGGCGAACGCCCCAACGGAACCCTTCGCGGGAGGGTCCCAGGACGCCAATCACCCGCAATTGTTTGGTGACGATCACGTCCGAGTAAAGAGAGGACATCGAGCGCCCTCCCTTTATAGAGGCGAGAACCACCTGCCCACCGGGCCTTACGATCTCCAGGGCCTCGTATATGGCTTCGGGATCGTTGGAGGTGACGTCCACCACCAGGTCGGGTCGCTGACCGAGGCTGTTTGCGACCTCAGACTGCAGGTCGGCGGCCTTGACGTTCACAGTCAGGTCGGCACCCAGGATGGAAGCCATGTGAAGGCGGTCGGAGTCAACATCCAGTCCACTGATTCCCACCCATCCGGCCCCGGCGTACTTGGCGGCCAGCAGGCAGGCGAGTCCCCGGGGGCCGGGCCCCAGTATCAACACGTTCTCGCCCGGTTGCAGCCGCGGGGTTTGGACCGCCCACGTCCACCCGTCTGCAAGGCAATGCGCGATAGTCGCGGTGACGGCCGATATGTCGTCGCTGATCTGGTGGAGTTGAGCGCCGCAGTCGATGTAGAGGGTCTCGGCCAGACCGCCCCACAGTCCAGGGGGTTCGGTGGAAGGGATCAGTCCGTATGAATTGACAGGAAGGCGTTGAAAACAGGTGGACAATCCGGAAAGACAGGACGAGCAGCGGTGGCACCGGATTACCGGCTCGACCACCACCCTGGAACCTATCGGGTACGGGAGGTCGCCATTCACGGAGTCGGCGATCCGTCCCACGATCTGGCGTCCCAGGATCACGGGGTACTTCAGCCGGGAGAGTTCTCCCATCCAGGCCTGGGCGTCTATTCCCGAAAGACTGGCGGCTTCGACTGCCAACCAGCCCCCCTCCGCCATGGCCCGCCTGGGCAGGGTTCTGGGTTGTAAGTTACGCGGCTCTATCAGTAGCTGTGCTTTGACGCCGATTCCGCCCATGGCCGTCCCTCTGTGCTTCCGTCTGAGCGTACAAATGCGTCGGCTTCTGTTGAAATTGCCCGCAAGGGCACCGGGTTGCGCCACGCCCGAGTGGATGTGTTGACTTCGGCGAACCCGGGCTGGCTTGGTTTCTATCCCAGGAAGTCGATCAGCCTTCCGGCTCCTGTGGCGAGGTCGTCGTCAGAGAGCGCATAGGAGAAGCGAACGAATCCGGGAGCCCCGAAGGCCTCCCCCGGCACCACCGCCACCTTGATCTCCTCCAGAATGGCCTCGGCCAACTCCAGGGTGTTGCTCACCCTCCTGCCACCAAGGCGGCGACCCAGGAGCCCGGAACAGTCGGGGAAGGCGTAGAAGGCGCCCTGGGGGACCAGACACTCCATCCCGTCGATGCTCGACAGAGCTTCGTATAGGGCCAGACGGCGCCGATCAAAGGCCGCCTTCATGTCGGCTACAGGCTGCTGGGGGCCGGTCAGTGCCGCCAGGGCCGCTTGCTGGGCGACATTGCAGACGTTGGAGGTGGAATGAGACTGCAGGCCGATGGCCGCCTTGACAACATCGGGAGGGCCCACCAGCCATCCCACCCGCCAGCCGGGCATGGCGTAGGCCTTGGCCACCCCATTGACAATTACCCACCGGTCCTCCATGTATTCGGCAATTGAGGAGAACTCCGCTCCGTCATAGACGAAGTGCTCGTAGATCTCGTCGGCTATCACCCAGATGCCCCGTTGCGAGGCCCACTCAGCCAATTCCTTGACTTTCTCGGGGCGGTAGACGGCTCCGGTGGGATTGGACGGTGACGTGAGGATGAGCGCCTTTGTACGGTCGGTGACAGATCGGTCCAACTGTTCGATGCTTATCTGGAAACCGGTGCTCTGATCGGCCAGAACAGGTACCGAGACCCCTCCTGCCAAGCTGATGGTCCACGGATAGGAGACCCAGTACGGAGCGGGGACGATGACTTCGTCCCCGGGATCCAGCAGCGTTGCGCAGGCAGCGTACACAGCGTACTTGCCTCCGTTGCTGACCATTACCTGGGACGGGGACACCTGGATCTTCGAGTTGGCGGTGGTCGCGGCAGCTACTGCCTCTCGCAGTTCTGGCAATCCGGCGGTGGCCGAGTAGCGATGGTTTCTGACATCCCCGCACGCAGCGGCCGCGGCGGCGACGACATGGGCGGGGGTGGGGAAATCAGGTTCGCCCGGCCCGAAGCTGATCACGTCGTGGCCGGCCGCTCGCAACTCCTGGGCCTTGGCGGAGACGGCCATGGTTGCCGAGGGGGAGATGGTACCTATCCGATTTGAGATGCGATTCATAGCCGCGGAGGTTAATAGGTTGTCCGTCGGGCGGCGATGTGGATGAGGTCCCACACTCCCGAGAACGGCGGTGCGTAGGCCAAGTCGGTCCAGGCCAGTTCGCGGGCGGTCATTTCGTTCCAGATGGCGGTGGCGAAAACGTCAATCCGCTTCCCGGCGCCGGGTCCTCCCACGATCTGGGCGCCCAGGATCCTGTTGGATACGGCCTCGGCGATCACCCGGATGGTCATGGGAGAAGCCGACGGCCAGTACCCGGCGGTGGTGGTGCCGCGGGCGTCGCCGATCGCTATGTCAAAACCGGCGCTTCGGGCTGCGGCGCTGGTGAGGCCGGTGGAGGCTATTTCCAGGTCGCAGACCTTGGTGATGGCTGTCCCCAGCACGCCGGGGAACTCGGCCTGCCCGCCGCCGATGTTTATACCCGCCACCCGGCCCGTCTTGTTGGCGATGGTTCCCAGGTGGTAGTTGACTGGTCGGCCCGTGACCCGGTGGATTGACTCGGAGCAGTCCCCGGCCGACCACACCCCCTCCACCGGGGTGCGCTGGCGATTGTCCACAACTATGGCCCCGGTTGTTCCGACAGGAATCCCCGCACCGATGGCCAGTTCGGCTTCTGGCCGCGACCCCAGACCAAGTACCACCAACCCGGCTGGGAAGGTCTCATCGCCGCATCCCACGCTTTCCACATGGTCTGACCCGTTGATGCAGCTAACCCGGGTGCCAGTCACCACTCTGATTCCGATCTTCTCCAGGGCCTCCACCACTTGTTTGCCCAGATCGGGGTCCAGGGTACGGTCCAGCACGGCTTCTCCCGAAGTGAGGACCACCACACCGAATCCCCGATGGTGGAATGCCTCGGCCGTTTCCAGGCCGATGTACCCGCCCCCGATCACCACCACCGGGCCCTTGGGACCGTCGGCGCGTTGTCGCAGCCAGGCGGCGTCATCAAGGGTCCGAAGCTCGGAGACTCCCGGAAGGTCGATCCCGGCGATGGGTGGGCGCAGAGCCGTCGCTCCGGTGGCCACCATCAGCTGATCGAAGTCCAATTGGTAAGAACAGCCGTTGGCCACGTCCCGCGCTGTCACTGTCCGGGTGTCAAGGTCAATCTCGATTGCCTCGTGTCGGGTCCGGACTTCGATGTCCTGGGCCCCGAACTGTTGGGGCGTACGCACCACAAGCCGTTCCAATGGATCGACGTACCCTGCGACGTGATAGGGTTCCCCGCAAGCCGAATACGAGACGTAGGAAGAGCGTTCCAAGGCGATGATCTGCAGATCGTCGGCTGAACGTCTTCGCCGGGCCTGGCTGGCCGCCGTCATGCCGGCTGCGTCGCCGCCAATCACCACCAGTCTCTCAGTCACGGTACAACGCTCCTTTCCTGTGATGTCTTTGCCGGATGAACCGGAGGGGTCTCCCAACCTAAGATGCTGGTGCCGGTCACTGTGCCATTGGGGGTACCGCCGGGAAGAAATCTCTCCACAGGGACGGTCGGGGATCGGGGGCACGCCGATTCCGGATGACGAACCGGATCAGCAACAGGTCTATGTCCTCATCGCCGTAAGTCATCCGGAAAGAGCCTGTTCCCTTTCTCGGGACCTTCGGCTGAGCCGGGATCGGGTCTGACGGTGTTTCTGATCGCTCCTTGTCCCTGTTGCGGCCTCTCATCTAGCATTGAATTTTACAAACCTGCGGGGAATCGCAGCTGGCGTTATTGAAAGGCTCCTGCGGTCCGAGCGCTTCGTCCGGTGGGGGGTACGCAACCGGCCCGAGGCGTTTATAGCGCATGGGGCACAACGAGAGCGGGTCGGTTGATCGCGAGGAGAGATGAAAGACCAAGAAAACCCAAACCTTGAAGGAGCATCAGCCTCCGAGCCGTCGCTGGAAGACAGTGATGCCACCGCCAAGGGGAAAGGTCTGGGCGCGTACTCCGGCTACCTGCCTTCGAGGGCTTTCTGGTCGCGCCTGGGACTGGGAGTCCTCATCTTGGGAGCGGGAGTGTTGATCGGATTGGGCGTGGACCGGTTCGACGATGAAGACCGGGGCGTCTACGAAAACGGATCTCACGACGGGAACGAGTCCATTCTCAAAGCGGACGGTCCCGGGAAGTGGGTCGAAGAGGGAAGACTGTCAAGGGGCCGACATCGGCTTCGCTTCTATCCGACTCCCGGTAAGGGACATGGGCGGAGCGATGAACGGAAGGGGTGGTCTGAAGGCAAGGGACTACCGGGAAGGCAATTCGGTGACCGCGACGGCATCTACATCCCTTATGGACTGTTGGAGGAACACATCGAACGGATCGCCGCCAGGGTCGAAGGCCTGATCGACAAGGTCGAAGGCTATCTGGAGGAGGGAGGATTCGGTTCGGAGGGAGGATTGGGTGACTGGTTCTCCAGCCGGGC
>CAYWGY010000020.1:0-1721 GCA_964458055.1 uncultured Acidimicrobiaceae bacterium
CATCACCCAGAAGAACATGGGTATCAGCAGCCACTCGTACCTGGACGACTGGGAGCCGATGATGTCGCGGCCGATGCCGTTGCGGACGAAGTCGACCATGCTCTCCACCACCACACCCATCTTGGTGGGGACCACCCGCGCTTTTCGCACCGGAAGGTAGAGAAAGAGGAACGTGGCCAAGGTGGCCAGGAACATCAGGAGGACCACCCTGTTGATTCCCAGCGGCAGGACGTCGGGCCAGTCGAAGAGGTGGTTGACGTTGCTCGGGACCTCCACCACCTGGGCCAGGACCGGGTATGTCATCCGGCCACCAACTGCCTGCGGGACTCAGCGGTGAGCGCACCCAGCCAGGCCGAGCCCACGCCCAGGAACATCCCGTACAGGTGTGCGTCCCAGAGGGTGACAGCCATCCATACAAAGGAGGTGATAATCACCAATCGCACCACAAATCCTCCGAAGGCAACCGCTCCCAGGGTGGTTGCCGAGCGGCGGGCGGCCCGGGAGAGCACCCACCCGGTGGCGGCGAAGGATCCTGCCGCCACCAAGGCGCCGACAACTGCCCAGCCTCCGGCGGCGGCCGTCCAGAGAGCCCATGACACCACACCGGCCAATGGTGCGACATACAGCGCCCGCTTGGCCAAGCGGCGCCCCATTGCGGCTTCTACATCCAAGTCAACTCCAGTGTTAGAGACACCAAGACCAAAGGTTATACGGAATCACCGTATCCCAAAAAACCGGGAGGATAGGGCGGGAAGGAGGCGGCGAGTTCGCCCACCTGCCCGGCGATCCCGGCGAGAGAGGCCTCGTCTCCCCTCTTCTTCAAAGCTTCCACGATCAGGGCTCCCACCAACTCTGCCTGCGGTTCGGTCATACCCTGGGAGGTCATCGCCGGCGTGCCGATCCTGAGACCGGAGGCGCGGTAGGGAGGGCGCGGATCGAAGGGGATGGTGTTGAAATTGAGGGTGATTCCCAGGCGATCCAGCAGCTTGGCCGCTTCCCGTCCGGTGAGATCGTCGGAGATCGACCGCAGATCAATGAGGAACAGGTGGTTGTCGGTCCCTCCCGACACCACCCGGGCGCCGGCCTCCTGGACGCTGGTCGACATGGCGGAGGCGTTGGCGATGATCTGGGCGGCGTATGCCCGGAACTCGGGAGTCGACGCCTCCAGGAAGCAGACCGCCTTGGCAGCCACCTGGTTGATGAGCGGCCCTCCCTGGGTGTTGGGAAACACCGCCTTGTTGATGGCGGAGCCGTACTGCTCGCGGGCCAGCGCCAGGCCGCCCCGGGGGCCCCGCAGAGCCTTGTGGGTGGTGCCGGTGACGATGTCGGCCAACTCCATGGGATTGGGATAGGCCCTGCCCGCCACCAATCCGATGAAATGGGCGGCGTCCACCATGAAGATGGCCCCCACCTCGTCGGCTATCTCCCGGAAGGCCCGGTAGTCGAGGTGGCGGGAGTAGGCGGAGTATCCCGCCAGCAGGATCCGGGGACGGTGCCGGTGCGCCAGGGACCTCACCTGGTCCATGTCGACCTGCTCGGTCTGCGGGTCCACCCCGTAGGCCACGAAGTCGTAGTAGAGACCCGAGAAGTTGACCGGCGATCCGTGGGTGAGGTGACCTCCCTGGTCAAGGCGCATGCCCAGTACCTTGTCGCCGGGTTCGAGCAAAGAGAAGTAAACGCTCATGTTGGCCTGCGCGCCCGAATGCGGCTGCACGTTGGCC
>CAYWGY010000020.1:1731-20313 GCA_964458055.1 uncultured Acidimicrobiaceae bacterium
TCCGAACAGCGACTTGGCTCTCTCGATGGCAAGCGTCTCGATCTCGTCGACCACCTGGCAGCCTTCGTAATAGCGACGGCCCGGATAGCCCTCGGCGTACTTGTTGGTGAAGATGGAGCCGGAGGCCGCCATCACCGCCGGCGAGGCGAAGTTCTCCGAGGCAATAAGGTGGATGTGGCTGTTCTGGCGTTGGACATCCCGGCGAATGAGGTCGGCAGCCCGTGGGTCCACCTCCGAGAGGGGGCGCATATCAATCATGGAGTTTCCTTCCTCCGGGGTGCCCGCATGCCTGGGACATCTGCGAGCCAAATTCTAACGCACCCTCGAGTGGGTCGATCCGCGTCATCAGGCCATCCCACCGCCGTCGCGGAGGCTCTCACCGCCGAATCCGTGAGGCAGGAGCTCCGACATGGCGTGGACGCGGTGGGGACCGTCGCCGGAGGCCACCAGCACCGTCTTGACCCCGAACTCGTTCATGATCTGTCGACACCTCCCGCAGGGGTAGGAGTCGTCGATCGAGACCGCATCCACGCAAGCCACCGCCACGACTCCGATCTCTCTCACCCCGGCAGCCGCGGCAGTGTTCACCGCGGTCGCCTCCGCGCAACTCGACACCGGATAGGCGGCGTTCTCCACGTTGGCGCCCGAGAAGATGGTGCCGTCGCCGGCCACCAGTGCGGCGCCCACCCGGAATCCCGAATACGGCGAATAGGAGTTCTCGGCGGCCCGCCGCGCTCTCTCCACCAGATCCCGGTGCTCAACCATCCGGATCCTCCAACAGCGCCCTGACGAAGGTCTCCGCGGAGAAGGGAGCCAGGTCGGCCACTCCCTCGCCGGTCCCGACCAGCTTCACCGGAGCGCCCAGGCACCGCTCCACCGCCACCGCCACGCCTCCCCTGGCTGTTCCGTCCAACTTGGTCAGCACCACTCCGGTCACTCCCACCCGTTCGCAGAACTCGCGCGCCTGCGCCAGGCCGTTCTGACCCGTGGAGGCATCAAGCACCAACAGCACCTCATCCATTCTCCCGGACGCCTTCACCAGAACCCGCTTGATCTTTTGAAGTTGTTCCATCAGGTTCGTCTTGGAATGCAGGCGTCCGGCCGTGTCTATCACCACCACCTCGTGGCCTCTGCTCTTGGCCGCCGACCAGGCGTCCCGGGCGACAGCCGCCGGATCGGCGCCTTCCCTACCGCCCACTATCTCCACGTCCATGGACTCGGCCCAGATGGCCAACTGTCTCTGCGCGGCCGGACGGTAGGTGTCGGCGGCGCCCAGCAGGCAACTTCGGTCCTGAGTCTTGAGCAGGTGGGCGAGCTTGGCGACGGTGGTGGTCTTCCCCGCTCCGTTCACGCCCACCACCATCACCACCGCAGGCGAGCCGTCGCCGGTCCACTCCAGGCTGCGGCTCGACTTTGAGAACAGTCCCATCATCTCCTCTGCCAAAAGAGCCCGTGCGGCGGTTGCGTCGGAAGGCCTGCCCGAACGGACCGCCGACACCAACTCGGTGGAGATGTCCACGCCTATGTCGGCCAGGACCAGCGCCTCCTCCAGTCCGATCCAGAAGTCTTCGTCAAGACGGCCTCCACCCGTGATGGACCGAAACATCCCCCACAACGCCTCCCGCGTCCTGGCCATGGCGGAAACAGTGGGATCCGCCACGGCCCTGGCCTTCGAACCAGAAGAACCACGCCTCCACCGCCAGCCGGTCAGCCATCCCACTCCCTCAGAGTCTATTGCGGGTTCGACACCGGCGATTTGCCCATCTCGGTATGCCGCTCCAGGATCGCTGGTGAGTGTTACTCCCTGGCCCGGATGGGATCGGGGAGGTATCAGTATCGGATCCGAGACGGCCAACCCGAGGGGAGGCTGGCGCTTCGCTTCAGTAGACCCGGCGGGCTTGATCGATTTCCCTTCGTCTCACCCCGGCGGGGATCGGACGCCGGTTTACTCCTGGGTCCTTTTGCCTCCCACGTCGACCGATCGCTAGATGCGGTTGCTCCTCAGGGTCTCGAAGAAGACTTCGGCCGGCTTCTTGGTGAAACCGATTGTGTAGATCTCCATGAACTCTCTTTCACTTCGCCAAAGAGATTGCGCTCTTCGTGTACGGGACCCGACCAAACCTCGAATGCAGGTATCTCCTCTGTGTTTTGGATGGCGCCGCTGCCTCGAATGTGGAGGACATCGACCCCCTGCTGGTACAAGGCACGTGTTATCAGAAGGAAGCGGTGGCAACCCGCCGGGTTCTCCTCGCTGCACAGGATGGCCACCCGGTACTCCCTGGCTCCTTCCCGGAGCCTCCGTAGACCGGACTGAAACCAGGGTGCCTTCGCCACCAGC
Source organism: uncultured Acidimicrobiaceae bacterium (assembly GCA_964458055.1). Classification (GTDB taxonomy): domain Bacteria; phylum Actinomycetota; class Acidimicrobiia; order Spongiisociales; family ZC4RG35; genus Bin76. The sequence continues at coordinate 4,070 of CAYWGY010000020.1, forward strand.
CCGTAGAGGACCCGCCCGGCGGAGTCGAAGTACCGATCCTCCCTGGGACGGCCACCGAGTTCCTGACCCAGGAAGGTGTACCGAATCCCTGCCTCCTTTAGACCGTACTTGAGGTTGCGGGTGTTGAATTGTGGGTTGTGCCTTGAGTAGGGGGAGGTGCGCACGTCCCCCACCACCTGTACGCCATGCTGTCTAAGCAACTCCACGAGGTCCTCGAAGCGGTGGTTGGAGTGGCCTATCGACAGGAGGGAAGGACCCGGGAGTTCCGCGGAAGGGTTCCGGGTCACAGCCCTACATCCGGAAATGGGACATCAAACACATAAGAGGGAATGAGCAGTAAACGGATGCCTCGCAATAGAAAAAAGCGTACCGACCTTCCTTTGAAGCCACCCTTGGCCGGGCAGCAGCGTTGTTTCCAGCGACAAAAGATGATTCCGGCCCCCCAAATGACGGAGGGTCCGCCTTATCGCGAAATATGCACACTAAGTTGCGAAAATCTCAGGAGTGGCCGTTGCCTGTGGGCCCTCCCCCACCACCACCGTTCCAAGGGTCACGCCGCGCTTTGCCCGGCCATGCGCCGGGGTGGCGGTGCAAATGATCCCGGTGCGGCTGGGTGACGCGTTCTTCCGGCCGCACTGGGGTTGGTTATGTAGCAAGTGTGCTAAGGGGGTGGGAGCAAAGGCAACCGGTCGGAGCCTCTTTCTTTGCCAACTTCGGGTCTCAGGCGGATCTGGCTTGAGGATTCGGTAGCCCGGCTAGGAGCCCGCGCCGGTCCATCCGGCGGGAGACGACCCTGGTGGTTCCTCCCGGAGGGAGGGTAACGCCGTAGAGAACGTCGCCGACCTCCGCCGTCTGCGGGTGGTGGGTGATCACCAGGATCTGCGCCCGGGTGCTCAGGTCAGCCACCATCTCCAGCACCCGGTGGAGGTTGACCGAGTCCAGAGTGGCGTCAACCTCGTCCAAGAGGTAAAAGGGACACGGACGGGTTCGTATCAGGGCAAAGAGAAAGGCAAGGGCGCCCATGGCGCGTTCTCCCCCAGACAGCAGGCTGAGGCGGGTCACCCGCTTGCCGAGAGGCTGAGCCCTGATCTCCACCCCCGACCCCAGGGGGTCGGACCGATCCACCATGCGAAGCCGACCGCGCCCTCCGGGAAAAAGCTGTCCGAAGGTCTGTTCGAAGGCAGCCGCGGTCTCCCGGAAGGTTGCCAGGTACCTCTCGGTGGCTTCTCTCTCCAACCTGCCAATCACCTTGCCGAGTTCCCTTCCCGACATGACGATGTCGTCGTGCTGGAAGGACAATTCCGACAACTCCTCCTCGACAACGGAGAGGTCATCGGCCGCATAGTGGTTGATAGGCCGCATCCGCTCCATCTCTGCCACCAGCGAAGCCAGGGCTCCCGCCGGATCCTCGGTGTCAGGAACCGCCGCTCCCAGGGCATCCTCGACACTGGCGTCCATCTCCTCGATCCTCTCCAGCACCATCTGTCGGCGCGCCTCCAGCCGGGAAGCCTCGGCGATGATCCGCTCCAGTTCTCCGGTTGCCCTCCGCTCGACCTCCTCGAAGTGGCCAAGGGACCTCCGGGCCTCGCTCACCTCCTTCGCCAACCGGCGGTCCCGCCGCTTCGCCCGGCGGTGCGACTCCACCACGGCCTCCTTGCGGACAGACAGGATCCCCAGTGCTCTCGCGGCCATTTCGGCCACATCTCCGGCGTGGTCCTCTGGTAGGACAACCGGAAGGAGCGCCAACTCGGTCAGTTCCTTCTCGATCTGCTCCACCCTGGTCCTGTGCATCCGGCGCCGCTCTCCGAGCCGGGTGAGTTCGGTGGTCAGTTCCCGCTGACGCTTCCCGAGCGCCAGGCGCGCTCCGGACGTCTCGTCCAGCAAGCGGCCCAGGCGCCGGCGCTCCTCCTCGGCGTCGGGCCGGGACCTTTCCAGCCGGACCATCGACTGCTCGATCTCGGCCCGGCGGTCGGCCCTTTCCTCGTGTGCCCCTGCCAGACCCTCCCTTCGGCGGTGGAGCCGGGACACCTGACGCTCGATCTCCCGGCGGCGCAGGCTCGCCCCGTCCAGGCGCCGCTGGAGTTCCAGTAACCGGCGGCGTTGGGCGTCCAGGCGCCTGAACACCTCTTCTCGCAACTCCTCGAGCGACCTCACCTCTTCCCGCATGGCCGCCACCTCGGATTCGAGGACATCACAGCCGGCGACAGAGTCCTCCGCCTCCTCCGAAAGCGCCCCCATGTCGGGTAGGCGCTCGGAACCCCCCACCAGGATTCCCCGGATGCTGATCACATCGCCGGCGCGGGTCACCGCGCGCAAGGCGGGATGATTGCTCACCACCTCCCAGCCACTGCGCCAATCCGAGACGAGGACAGCGTCGCCCAGCAGCCGCGCCGCCAGGGCCGATCCGCCGTCTGCGCCCAACAGATCGATGAGCGGCGTCACATCGCTGCCCGAGGCTGCCACCGTGCGCGCCGGACTCTCCACTTCGCCGGGAATACGAGCGCTCACGATCGAAACCGCAGACGGCGCCCGAGACTTCTCGGCCAGTTTCTCCGCGGCGTTGCCCAGCGCCACCGGCCCCTCGAACACCGCCGCTCCTCTCCACTTCTCCAGAGCAGCGTCCACGGCGGCCGCCAAGTCGGACGGGACCTTCCACAACTCGTCCACCCACCCCTTCCAGCCGGATAGCGCCCGGACCCTGTCCCCGGCATCCGATGCACCGCCCCCGGCGCCGGCCCTGGCCGCTTCCAACCTTCCCAAGGCCGCTGCGGCAGCCGTCCGGGCCTGGCGAAGACGCCCCTCGGCATCCTCCAGACAACGGCGGCGATCCCTCACCCGGCGCGCGGCGTCCTCCGCATCGCCCTGCAGGCCGCGGAGGCTTACCTCCATCTCGGCCACCAAGCCCTCGGTCTCCGCCACCTGGCGGTCAGCCGCCGCTGCGGCGGCGGAGAGTTCCCCAATCCGGCCATCCAACACCGCCGCCTCCTCCTCATCCGCCTTCGCGTCCGCCACCAGGGCGTTTTGCTCCTTGTTCAGGAAGGCCATCTCGAGAGCCACATCACCGGGCCTGAGAGCGGACAGCTCGCTTTCTCTCCTGGTCAACCTCGTCACCGAATCCCGGCAACTCCGAACCTGGGCCTCCAGGGTCTCCATCGATGATCCCATCCCCGCCAGGGCCTCGTCCAGACCGGCCTTCTCCTCCACCAGCAGCCGTCGCCTGGCCTCCCCCTGAAGGTGGCGCCTGCGAGCCTGGGCGCGCAGGTCTGCCACCTCAGCCAGACGTCTCAGTCTCTCCGTGGCCACCTTCCACTCATCCAGCGTCCGGGTTGCCGAACGGGACCCGAGAGCCTCCCGCGCCGATTCGGCTTCGGCCACCACGGCCAGCAACCGTTCCCTCTCCGCCAGCGCCTCCGAGCGGCTGGTCTCCCACCTTGTACGGTTCTGCCCCTCGGTCGCCAACAACGCGTCGACCTCCCGCAGCTTGTCACCCTCCAGATAGAGTTGCAGCGCCGCGATCTCGGAACCAAGGCGGGAGTACCGCGCCAGCGCCTTGGCCTGGCGGCGGAGGGGACGCAACCTGCGCTTCTTCTCGGCGATCAGGTCCTCGATCCGATCGAGGTCCGATCGGGTGGCCTCCAGGCGCCGTATGGCCCTGTCCCTGCGCCAGAGGTGCTTGCCCACTCCCGCCGCCTCCTCCAGGGCTCTCCGGTGCTCCACGGGCGAGGCGTTGAGAATCTGGTCCACCTGGCCCTGGCCCACCATTGCATACCTGCTCTTGCGCAGGCCGGCCTCGGCCAGCAACTCGGTGATGTCCAGCAGCCGGCACGACGTCCTGTTGATCTCGAACTCGGACTCGCCCGACCGGTAGCAACGACGGGTGATCGAGACCTCGGGACGGTCGATGGGCAGGAGGCCGCTGCTGTTGTCGAAAACGAGGGTCACCTCCGCACGGGAGGACGGACGGAGCGTGGCAGAACCCGAAAACAGCAAGTCCTCGCTGCGTACTGCTCGCAGGGTCCGGGTGGACTGGCCGCCCGTGGCCCATGCGATCGCGTCGATAATGTTCGACTTGCCCGCACCGTTCGGCCCGACGACAACCGTAACGCCCTCGCCCAACTCCAGGGTGGTTCGGGTAGCAAAGGACTTGAATCCGGAGAGGGTGATGGACTTCAAGAACATCTCAGATGGCCAAACTTAATCCGGCCGGACCCGGATTCGCGGTTTATGACCTCCGAGTAGCGGATTCGCCGGACACCAACCGCACCGCGCGGAGCCGCCGGTGCCCGGGGTCGGTGGGACTCCCCCGTCGGCAATCAGGCTCTCTGGCACTCGGGGCAGAAAAATGAAGAGCGGGATCCGATCACCAGCCGCCTGATCGGGGCGCCACATGATCGGCAGGGCTCTCCCTCCCGACCGTACGCGCGGAGGTATTCCAGGTTTTCCCCGGCCCGGCCGTCGGGAAGAAGGTAGGCAAGATCGTCAAGGCTCGTCCCTCCCCGGCTGATCCCCTCGGCCAGCACCGGTCCCACCTGCGAGCGGAGCCGCCCCATCTCCTCCTCCGAGAGGGTCCCCGCCGGGCGGGAGGGGTGTATTCGGGCCCGGTGCAGCACCTCGTCGGAATAGATATTCCCCAAACCCGCCAGGAACTGCTGGTTCAGCAGGAAGCTCTTCACCGGAGTGGTCCGCCCTCTCACCATTTCGGTGAGACGGTCCGCCGACGGTAGTGCCTTCCAGGCATCGAAGCCCAGTCGGGACAGGGTGGACCGTCTCATCTCTCCGGGTGTGAACACAGCCACGAACCCGAAGGTGCGGGGATCGATGAACCGCAGCGATGGTCCCGACTCCATCTGCGCCCAGAAGCGGGTGTGCGACTCCATGGCATCCTCGGATCCGGCGAGGCGTATCCTGCCGGACATCCCCAGGTGCATCACCCAGGTGAGGTCGCGGTCGAGTTCGATCAGAAGGAACTTCCCGATCCTGTTCACTTCGAGGACCCGGCGGCCCCTCAGGCGGTCCTCGACGTCCGCCGGGCTCACCTGCCGACGGGCGGTGCGGGGATGGCATATGCGGGCAGCCGCCACCCGGCCTCCCCGGATCACCGGGCGGATGGCTCTCCTGGTGGTCTCGACCTCAGGCAGTTCGGGCATGACGCCGCGCCGATAAGGCCTACCGGCCCGTCCTTCCCGCGCCCCAACGCCTCAGCCGCTGCATCACGGGAGGACCATCAGGCGCCGCGGGAGACAGGGTCACCGAGGTCGCAGCGGAGCGTCCCGGGTCCGCCTCGGGGAACAGGTCCCCCAAGGCACGGGCAGCGGCGCGTTGTTCGGCCAGCCTCCCCGAGGAACCCTCTCCCACTCCGTGTCGACTGCCCTGCACCCACACCTCCACCCGGAACCGGCGAGCGTGGCTCGGACCCTCCTCCTCCCTCCGGTACTCCGGTTCCCTCCCCGTCGAGGCCAACAACTCGTGCAATTGCGTCTTGGGGTCCCGGGCATCGGGGTCGGACGCCTGGGACGCGACGAGTTCCTCCCAGTGCGCCATCACCAGCCTCTCGGCGGTCCTCCACCCGCCATCCTGGTAGACAGCGCCGATGACAGCCTCCATGGCGTCCGCCAGGATGCTGGCCTTGTTCTTTCCCCCGGACTGGACTTCTCCCTTGCCCAACCGCAGATCCTCACCGAGATCCAGAAACCGCGCCACTTCGGCGAGTGTCTCCTTTCTCACCACCGACGCTCTCACCCGGGTCATCTGGCCCTCCTGGAGATGCGGATACTCCGAGAACAGATGACGGGTGACCGCCAACTGCAGGACGGCATCTCCCAGAAACTCCAACCTCTCATTGTCGGGGATGCCCTCTTCGTTGGCGAAGGAACTGTGTGTGAGAGCCCTCTCCAACCACTCCGGAGAACCGAACCGATGCCCGAGTTTTTTTTGCAACCGGCCCAGTCTCAACCGAATTTCTCCTCGATCCGTTCGGTGAGCCGGTTGTCGGACCCCTCCCGGGCCATGTGCAATGCCTTGAGGATGGCCGAACTCCGGGCATGGCCGTGGGCTATCACCGTGATGCCCCGCGCTCCCACCAGGTGGGCTCCGGCATGCCTATCGTCCAGGAGCTTTCGCCCCTGGGCGGAGAACCGGGGCCGCGCCCTCTCCTCCGCCTCAGGCTGGTCCTGGGCCAGCATGGAGAAGAACGCCTTGGCGTCCATGACCACCGACCCCTCCACGGTCTTGAGAAAGACGTTTCCCGTGAACCCGTCGGTCACGATCACGTCCATTTTCTGGGTGGCAAAGTCGCTCGCCTCCACGTTGCCCACGAAATTGACAGGCGCCTCCCGCAACAGCGCCAGGGCTTCCCTCTCCAGGTCGCGGCCCTTGGAGTCCTCCGAGCCGTTGTTCAACAGCCCCACCCGGGGGCTTTCGACACCTGCGGTGATCTCGGCGACCGCCGATCCCATCACCGCGAACTCGACCAACTGCCCGGGACGAACAGCCAGGTTTGCCCCGGCATCGCACAGCACCGTGGGATTCCATGGTATGGGCAGCAGGCTGGCGATCGCCGGTCGGGATATCCCTCGCAGGCGCCCCATCACCACCGAGGCCACCGCCAGGGACGCACCGGTGGAACCCGCGGAGACGAAACCCGCCGCTTCGCCTGCCGAGACCATCCGACCGCAGACGACCACCGAGGAGTCGGGAACCTCCCTTATGGCTCTGATGGGGACATCGCCCATGCCGACAACCGCGGGAGCGTGGACGATGGGGAGGCTTACCCCGTGCCGATCGAGTTCGCCTTCCAGAACGCGTCGGTGGCCCACCAGCACCACGTCGATCCCATCTGCGGCGGCCAGGACAGCACCGGCCACGGTCTCCCGGGGGGCGAAATCACCCCCGCCGGCGTCGAGGGCAATGGTCGGCACTACTCGACTTCGACCACTTCCCGTCCTCGGTAGTTGCCGCACTCCCGGCAAGCCCGGTGGGGAAGTCGGGGTGCATGGCACTGGGGACATCTGGACACCGTCGGGGGAGTGACCTTCCAGGTGGCCTTACGGTGCCTGGTGCGCATTTTGGAGCTTTTCTTCTTCGGAACTGCCATTGGTGATTCTCCTACAGGAATTTGGTAAGAACTGAGAATGGCGACTCCCGGTCCTCTTCTTCGCACTGACAGGCCCCCGAGTTCAAATGGGTCCCGCATCCGGGACAGATCCCGGGGCAGTCCCTCCGACACAGGGGCTTGTTCGGCAAAGAGAGTACCACCTCATCGAGGACCAGCCCACCCAGGTCCAGTCCTCCGTCGGCCGGAAGGCTGTATCCGTCGGAATCGGGCAGGCGCCTCACCGTCCTGTCCACTTCCACGACCGACTCTCCCTCCCATGGCTCCAGGCAGCGACAGCACTTCAGGTGGCAGCCGGCGACAATGCTCCCGCGTATCCGGATCCCGTCGTCACCGCCCTCCAGCCAAAGATCCACCCGGGCCTCTCCGGCGGTGACCAAAGGCATCTTCACGTCCAGGTCCAAACGCAGTTGATGGCGCTCCCGGCGACCGGGTTTGCGGAGAAGGTGGCTTGCCTCCACTCTCATGGGAGATCCCGCCTACAGCGGAGGGGCCGGGTCGACGGGACGGGCCCTGTGAAGGTCCGAACGGGTGGCATGCACCCTGGCGGCCAGGTCCCCTATGAGGGTCTCCAGGGACTCCATGACCGCGTCGGCCATGTCCTCGGACTCCAGTCGGATGCGACGCGCCTCGCCTTCGGCTCTCCGAACCAGGGCGTTGGCCTCGGCGACCGCCTCCTCGAGAATATGGGATTGGCTCACCAGTCGTTTCGCCTCCGAGCGGGCCCTGTTCACGATCTCGTCGGCCTGCTCCCGGGCGCGCTGCATGAAGTTCTCCCGCTCCCGCACCATCCAGCGGGCCGCCCGCAGTTCGTCGGGGAGACCCCGGAGCAATTCGTCAAGGCGCGCCAGCATCATCTCCCTGTCCACCAGGGCGTTCTGGGAAAGGGGGAGGGACCGGGCATGGCGGACTTCGTCGATCAACTCCTCCACCAGTCCGAGCAGGTATCCAACCGAGGATCGGACCGGTACCACCTCCGGACGCGGAAGGTGCGGGATCTGTTCGTCGCTCATGAGAAACGCTCCTTCATGGCATCGGCGACATTGTCGGGCACGAGACCCTTGACGGACCCTCCCAGAGAGGCGACCTCCCGGATCAGAGAGGACGAGAGGAAACTCCAGTCCGGTCGGGTTGGAATGAACATGGTCTCTATCCCTCCCACGGTCTGGTTCATCTGGGCCATCTGAAGTTCGCTGTCGAAGTCGCTGACCGCCCGCAACCCCTTCACCAGCACCTGCGCTCCCTCCTTGTGCGCGAATTCCACCAGGAGGCCCTGGCAGGACCGCACCACCACCTGCGGAAGATCCGAGAGGGCGTCCTCCAGGAAGCCCACTCTCTCCTCCAACGAGAAGAAGGAGACCTTTGACGGATTGGCGACCACTCCCACGATTACCTGTTCGAACAACCTGGCGGATCGTCGGATGACGTCCAGATGCCCGCTGGTGGGGGGATCGAAGCTTCCGGGACACAGGGCGACCGTCATCTCTTATTCCTTGACATATCTGATAACTTGGGCATCACCATGGCGGCGTCGGTCGGCAACCTCCAGCGCGCGGACCTCCGGGATGTCGTCGCCGGTCCGCCGGGTGACAACCGCCACAGCGCCCGGATTCATCCGGCCCGAAACCCTTGAGAGCACACCGGCCAGTTCTCCTGATGATATATCCCAGGGCGGGTCTGCAAAGACCAAATCGAACCTCCGGTCCTCTCCCGGACGCGAGAGATACCGCTCCACCGCTGCGGGAACCACTAAAGCGTCATCGATTCCCAACTCGGACAGGTTGGAACGCAGGCACGCAAGAGCGGGCCGCGCCCTCTCCACGAACACCGCCGAGCGCCCTCCCCGGCTGAGCGCCTCGATCCCGAAGCTCCCCGAGCCGGCGTAGAGATCCAGTACATCGGCGTCGCGGACCCCTTCGCCCAGGGAGGAGAAGACCGCCTCCCGCACCCGGGCGGAGGCCGGGCGAGTCCCCGAACCGCGGGGCGCCTTGAGGCGCCGCCCGCGGTGGCGGCCGGCGATCACTCGCATCATGAGTCGAACAGCCACTTCACGTCGTCGCCCAGGATGGTCCGCAGCTCCTCCTTCAACTCCGGGTGCCCCGCGAGGTCGGGATCGGAGGAGACGATGCGGTCGGCGGCTGTCCTGGCCTGTTCGAGCGCCCGGCGATCGCGGAGGATGTCGGCCAGCCTGAGGTCTCCCATCCCCGACTGGCGGGACCCGAACACCGTCCCCTGGCCTCTGATCCTCAGGTCCTCCTCCGCCAGTTTCAAGCCGTTGGTGGTCCGGGCCATGGCCGCCATCCGCCGCTGCGAGGCCGGTGTCGTCGGGTCGGCCACCAGCACGCAGTGACCGGGATGGCTGCCGCGGCCGACCCTCCCCCGCAACTGGTGGAGTTGCGAGAGGCCGAATCGTTGGGCGTCGGTGATGACGATGACCGTGGCGTTCGGTACGTCGATGCCCACCTCGATGACGGTGGTGCTGACCAGGACGTCCGTCTCCCCCGTCCGCAACCGGGCCATCACCTCCTCCTTCTGGGCGCTCGTCAACTGCCCGTGCATGAGATCTATCGAGACCTCGGGGAAGACATCCCGGATCTCCGCGTACCAGGAGTGGACCGATCCCACCTCCATCTTTTCGCTTTCGTCGATCAGCGGGCAGATCACAAAGGCCTGCCGGCCCTTGCCCACCTCCCGCCTGATCACTCCGTAGGCATCCTCCAATCCCTCCGGGTTCTTTCCGACCACCCGGGTCCTCACCGGGGAGCGCCCCGGGGGCATCTCGTCTATGTACGACAGGGCCAGGTCTCCGTACAGGGTCATCGAGAGCGTCCGGGGGATGGGGGTGGCGGTCATGATGAGCAGGTCTGGGCGAAAACCCTCCGCCTTACGCTTGAGGGTGCTCCGCTGAGAGACCCCGAAGCGGTGCTGCTCGTCGACCACAACCACCCCCAGGCGCCGGAAGCTGACCCCTTCCTGGATGAGAGAGTGGGTGCCCACCACGATCTGCGCCGTCCCCCCGGCCACCTCCTCGAGAATCCGGGCGCGGCCGGGGCTGTCCAGGTAGTTGGCGGCCGCCCGGGAAGAGGTGAGCAACACAACCCGCACGGTCTCCGATTGACTCCCGAAGAGAGACGCCATGTGGGCGCCCTCTATCTCCGGACGGGCCACCGAAGGTGAGAGTCCCCCGTGGCTGAGCATCTCTCTCAGCACCATGTAGAGTTGTTCGGCCAACACCTCCGTGGGCGCCATGATCGCTCCCTGGTTGCCGGCGCCCGCGGCCGCCAGCAGGGTTGTGAGCGCCACCACGGTCTTTCCCGAACCCACCTCGCCCTGGAGCATGCGGTGCATGGGTCTTGGGCTCTCCAGGTCACGGGCGATCTCCTCTGAGAGCACTCTCTTCTGAGCGCCGGTCAACTCGTAGGGAAGCCCGTCAAGGAAGTCCCTCACCAGCGCGCAGTCCAGTCGCTGGGAGATGCCTTTCTCCTCTGCGACCAGGCGGTGGCGGGTCATGGCCAGCGCCAGTTGGATCCGGAACAGCTCGTCGAAGACCAGTCGCCTCCGCGCCTCGTCGGCCAGTTCCATGCTGTCGGGAAAGTGGATGTTGGCAAAGGCGCGGTCCCTCTCCATGTGGCCCAGCCCCCCCACCACCTCGGAGGGAAGGGGGTCGTGAATCGGCCTCGCCCTGGCCAGGGCGTTCCTCATGGCCAGGCGCATCCGCACCGGAGTCATCTCACCCACGGCCGAGTGCACGGGCACCACCCGGCCGCGGAACTCCTCGTCTCCCGAGGTGACCACCTCGACATCGGGGTTGGTCATCTGGGGACGTCCCCGGAAGACGCTCACCTTCCCCGAGAAGGCGGCAACGGTACCCGGGGAGAGTTGGCTGCGCCGGTACGGCTGGTTGAAGAAGGTGATCTCCATGCGACTTCGGCCCGAGAGCACCCCCCCGGTGGCCCGCATGTGGGAATCTGCGTCCTGGACGGTCACCTTCAGGACCTCCCGAGGCCCGCGGCGTCCGCGCCTGGGAGGCTGGTAGGACCTCACCACCTCGGCGAACACGGTCACCTCCTCGCCGATGGGGACGTCGGTGATGGGAACCACCAGGGTGCGGTCTACGTACCGGTGCGGGAAATGCTGCAGCAAATCGGCCACCGTCTCTATTCCCCCCCGGGCCAGTTTGGAGGCCTGGCGGGGCCCGATGTGGCGAACCCGTTCCACCTTCACACCGTGCAGGTATGCCAGGCTGCGACCACGGCCCGGTCTCCGGGCCACTGGCCCGGTCTCCGCGGCGGTAGCTCGGGTTGGCTCCATCCGTTCCGTCCGTTTCGCCATATGTCGAGAATCCTTGCTATTCTTGTCGGTCGGAGGATTTCCATGGCATACCAATGTGAGGTCTGCGGCCGTAAGCCCTCTTTCGGCAAGACAGTGACCTTTTCTCACAAAAGAAACAACCGTCGGTGGCGACCCAACATACAGCGGATCCGGGTACGGCGAGGGTCCAACACCCGCCGCGCCCGCGTGTGCACTTCCTGTATCAGGGCGGGCAAGGTGGAAAAGGTCTGAGTGGTGCAGGGAGTCGTCAAGACCTACGATCCCGAGACCGGGGTCGGAGTGATCATCAGCGACGGCGACCGAGCATCGGTGCTGCTGAGGCCGGGTTCCCTGGAAGGCTCGATTTTCCGCTTCCTCCGCCAGGGCCAGCGGATCGTCTTCGAAACCGTCCGGGAGGGGGACCTGCGCTTTGCGCACAAAGTCAGGATGGGTCAGGACGGGTACTGATCTCAGAGGAGGAACTGTGGCTATCGCATACGTACTGATCCAGACCGAGGTAGGAAAAGCCCAGGAGGTGGCGCGGGAGGTCCGCACCATCTCGGGGGTGATGGAGGCCGAGAACGTGACCGGTCCCTACGACGTGCTCATCAAGATCGAGGCGTCCGACGTGGACCGGCTGGGAAAGATGGTGGTCACTGAAATCCAGATGCTGCGCGGCATCACCCGCACCCTCACCTGTCCGGTGGTGCGTTTCTAGCTCCGGCACCGAGCCGCCGCCTTGACAACCGAGGATTCCCAGTCGCCAAACCTGGCCGTCGCCGATCCGGACCGGTTGCTGCGAAATGACATCAGGCGATTGGGCAATCAACTGGGAGAGACCCTCGTCCGCCAGCAGGGCCCCGAACTGCTGGAGATGGTGGAGCGGGTCAGGGCAGTGGTGAAGGACATCCGCCTGCACGACGACGCCGAGGCGGTGCATCAACTCGGTCACCTGCTGGCGGGCCTCGACCTTCACCAGACAATCAACCTCGCCCGGGCCTTCGGCATCTACTTTTATCTCGCCAACGTGGCCGAGCAGGTCCACCGGGTCGAGTTCCTGGCGTCACAGGACGACGACCGCTCGCTGGAGCGCACCGTGGACCGCATCCTGGCCGGCGACTGCGATCCCTCGCGACTGCACCGGGTGGCCGACCGCCTGGAGTGGCGTCCGGTGTTCACCGCTCACCCCACGGAAGCGGCGCGGCGGAGTCTGCTCAGCAAGCAAAAGCTCCTCTCAGAACTCCTGGTGGACCGCAACGACCCCCGCGCCGGGGAAGCGCAGAGGACTCTGGTGGACCGCCGCACCGCCGAACTGATCGACCAGATGTGGCAGACCGATGAACTGCGTGGGGAAAGGCCCCTGCCCGGAGACGAGGCGGCGGCGGTGCTGTATTACCTGAACGACCTCTTCGAGGGGGTGCTTCCCGACCTGGGCGAGAAGATCCACCACCAGTTCTCCCGCCTGGGGATCGACCGCGTCCGGCGCCAGCCGATCAGATTCGGCACCTGGGTGGGCGGGGACCGCGACGGCAACCCCAACATCACTCCCGAGATCACCATGGAGGTGCTGGAGCGCCAGCATCGCCAGGGTCTCCGCAACCTGGTGGCGGCGGTGGAGAGGCTGGCGTCGGAACTCTCAGTCTCGAGTCTCATCCAGGGAGTCTCCCGAGAACTGGTCTCCGACCTGGAACGGGACAAGGCCATGATGCCCCTGGTCTGGGAGCGGTTCCGGCGCCTCAACGCCACCGAACCCTACCGCCTGAAGCTCTCCTTCATCCACCAGCGGCTCCGCAACACCCTCTCCCGCCTGGACGACGGTTCCCGCCACGTCCGGGGAATGGACTACTCCCACCCACGCGAACTCCTGGCGGAGTTGGGCGTCATGGACGCCTCCCTGCGAGCACATGCCGGGGAACTCATCGCCGACGGGTCCCTGGCGCGCCTGGCCCGCAACGTGGTGGTCTTCGGATTCTCCCTGGCGGTGATGGACATCCGCGAGCACGCAGGTCGCCATCACATGGCACTCAGGAGACTGTACGAGCCGCTGGGGGTGGACTACTCCGCTCTCGACACCCGAGAGCGCACCGGCCTGCTCTCCCGGGAACTCGCCGACCCCCGGCCGCTGGCCACCTCGGCCGCCAGGCTGGGCGGGGGCGCCGACGAAGTCCTCGACACCTTCCGCACCGTCCGCAGGGCGCTCGACCGGTTCGGACCCGAGGTGATCGAGAGCTACATCATCTCCATGACCCGGGGACCCGACGATGTTCTGGCCGCCGCCGTCCTGGCGCGGGAAGCCGGCCTGGTCGACCTCTCCCGGGGCGTGGCCCGGGTGGGCTTCGTCCCCCTGCTGGAGACCATCACCGAGCTGCGGGCCGCTCCCGAGATAATGGATGCCCTGCTTTCGGAGGACTCCTACCGGCGGCTGGTGGGCCTGCGCGGCGACGCCCAGGAGGTGATGCTGGGGTATTCCGACTCCAGCAAGCACGGGGGGATCACCACCTCCCAGTGGGAGATATACCAGGCGCAGCAGAAACTGCGGGACATAACCGAACGCCACGGGGTCCGCCTGCTGCTGTTTCACGGCCGGGGCGGGACCGTCGGCCGGGGCGGGGGGCCCACCCACCGGGCCATTGGCGCCCAGCCGATGGGCACCGTCAACGGCGCCGTCAAGGTCACCGAACAGGGAGAGGTCATCTCCGACAAGTACGGGCTGGCGGCCTTGGCGGACCGCAACCTGGAGCTGGCGCTCTCCTCGGTCTTGGAGTCCTCGCTCATCCACAGCGCCCAGGACCTCTCCGAGACCGAGCGGGAGTCGTGGCACCGAGCCATGGACGTGGTGTCGGAAGCGAGTTTCGACTGTTACCGGGCCCTGATGGAGACCGACGGGCTGGTGGAGTACTTCATCTCCTCCACACCCGTGGAGGAACTCTCCCAGTTGAACATCGGCTCCCGTCCGGCCCGGCGACCCGGAGGCGGTGAGGCCGACATCGAGAGCATGAGAGCCATCCCCTGGGTGTTCGGATGGACCCAGTCGCGCCAGGTGGTTCCCGGCTGGTACGGCCTGGGAACGGGCCTGGCCGCCGCCCGCAGGGCCGGCCTGGGAAAGACCCTGGCAGAAGCCCACCGGAGGTGGTCGTTTCTCGGGAACTTCATCTCCAACGTGGAAATGACGCTCTCCAAGACCGACCTGGACGTGGCGGCCCGCTACGTCTCCGAACTGGTCGATCCCCGGCTGAGAGGCATATTCGAGAACATCGCCGAGGAGTACCGGCGCACCACCGAGGAACTCCGCCTGCTCACCGGCGGGCCCCTCCTCTTCTCCAGTCCCGTTCTAAAGCGCACCCTGGAGGTACGCGACATCTACCTGGACCCTCTGAATATCCTTCAGGTCTCCCTCCTGAAGCGGTGGCGCTCCCGGGACTCTCGGGATCCCCTGCTCCAACGCGCCCTTCTGATCACCGTGAACGGCATCGCCGCGGGCCTGCGCAACACCGGTTGACATTACTAAGGTCTCGAATATGATCGACTCGACCCTGAAGGTGGTGGACCATCCCCTGGTCGTCCACTACCTGACCATCCTGCGGGATGTCCGGACCGGCATCCGGGAATACCGGGAAGCGACCCGCAGGCTCACGTGGCTGCTGGTGGCCGAGGCGGTTGCCGACCTGCCCGTCGAGAACGTGGAAATCGAGACTCCCATGGAGGGGGGATTCATCGGTGGGCGACTCGGAAAACCCACCGTGCTGGCGGCCGTGCTGCGGGCGGGGCTCGGGATGGTGGAGGGGGCACTGGACCTCCTGGGGAACTCACCGATCGGCTACATCGGTCTCCAGCGGGACGAGGAAACCGTCCGTCCCGTCAGCTACTACGCCAAGCTTCCGCCGCTCGAAGGCTCCCGGGTGCTGGTGCTCGAGCCGATGCTGGCCACGGGGGGTTCACTGTCGCGGGCTGTCGACGTGGTAAAGGAGGCCGGAGGAGAGGACATCGCGGCACTCTGCATCGTCACCTGCCCCGAAGGCGCCGCCACCATGGCCCGCCGGCATCCCGACACGCCGGTACACACCGCCGGTCACGACCGCGGCCTCGATCCCAGGAGTTACATCCTGCCCGGACTGGGAGACATGGGAGACCGCCTGTTCGGAACTCCGCACTGAACCTTCCATGGGCTTGCCCCGCGATTTCGAGGAGGCGGTCCTGGAGGTACTCGGCGCCGTGGGCGAGGGCGAGGTGATCAGTTACGGGGAGTTGGCGGCCGCGGCCGGACACCCCGGCGCCGCCCGGGCCGTGGGGAACCTCCTCTCGGTCACCGCCGAGCCGGTCCCCTGGTGGAGGGTGGTGAGAGCCGACGGTCGCCTGGTTGCTCCCGATGCGCACCGTCAGGCGCGGCTGCTGAGGCGGGAGGGAGTCGGGGTGCGCGGGAACCGCATCATCTCCTCGGGTGGCGACCTGCCATGACCCCGCCACTCCTGGAGAGAGCGGTGGTGGTGGTCCTCGACTCGTGCGGCGCCGGAGAGGCCCCGGACGCCGGCGAGTACGCAGACGCGGGCGCCGACACCCTGGGCAACGTGGCCCGGGCCGTGGGGGGCCTGCGACTGCCCGCCTTCCAGGCGGCGGGTCTGGGCAATCTCCACGCCATCGACGGCGTGCCTCCCGCCGCACGCCCGGAGATGGCATACGGCCGCATGACCCCCTCCTCGGCGGGAAAGGACTCCACCACCGGTCATTGGGAGATAGCGGGAGTGGCGACCACCGAACCGTTCAGCCTGTTCCCGGAGGGTTTCCCTCCAGCGCTCACCGGACCCATCGAGGAGGAGTTCGGCAG
>CAYWGY010000021.1:0-12440 GCA_964458055.1 uncultured Acidimicrobiaceae bacterium
CTCGATTCCCAGGGTCGTGCTTCTCGGGCGGCTCTGCCTCTACGGACGCCGGGCCGAGCGGCTGCACGAGGAGATCGTCCCGCTGGCGGCGCGCTGGGTGGAGCCGGCGCGCCGCAGCAGTCCGCTCAGGGCGTACGCCCGCGAGGCGGAGACGCGCACGCTCGACCTCCTGGAACAGGGCCGGTACCGGCTGGTGCCCCGCATCACCGTGATGGCCGAGTGGAACGGACTCACCGATGTGGGTGTAAACGATGTTGTTGTGGAGAAGATCGACAGCCAGCGGCTGATCGAACTGGAGGTTGAAGTCGACTCGGAGCCGATGATCTCCTACCGCGCCGACGGGGTGGTCATCTCGACACCCACCGGTTCCACCGCCTACAGCTTCTCGGCGGGAGGCCCCCTTCTCGACAACCGGGTGGAGGCGCTGGTGATGACTCCGGTGGCGCCGCATTCGCACTTCTCCCGGTCTCTGGTGATTTCACCGGATTCGGTGATCCGGTGCCGGGTGGCCCGCGACCGGCCGGTCCAGGTGTCCGTGGACGGTCGCAACTCCGCTTCTTTGGGGATGGGCGACGAGGTGGTGGTGCGCCGGGGACCGCGCCCGGTGATGTTCGTGGCCTTCCAACAGATCGCCTTCTCCACCGTCGTCACCGAGCGATTCGGGCTGTGAACGGATGCTTGACGAGCTGATCGTCAAGAACCTGGGGGTGATAGAAGCGGCCGAGTTTCGCCCCGGTCCGGGACTGGTGGTGATAACCGGGGAGACCGGCACGGGCAAGACCCTGCTCCTGGGCGCCCTGCGACTGCTGATGGGAGCAACCGCCGACTCCCGCGCGGTGGGACCGTTCGGAGAGGAGGCGGCGGTGGGAGGCCGGTGGATCGCGGACGGGGCGGAGGTCACGGCCACGCGGCGGGTGCCGAGAAAGGGGAGGAGCCGGGGATACCTGGATGGGATGGTGGCCTCGACCACAACCCTCTCCGAGTCGGTGGGAGAGTTGGTGGAGATCATCGGTCAGCAGGAGCACCTGCGTCTGCGCAGCCTCGCCCGGGTGCGGCAGATGCTGGACGCCACCCTGGATGTCTCCGGGCGGCGGGCGCATTCGTCATACCGGGACAGTTGGGAGGAGAAACGGCGCCTTGAGACCGTGCGGGGGTCTCTGGGTGGAGGGCGGGCCGCCCTGGAGAGGGAGTTGGACATGGTGTCCTTCCAGGCCAGGGAGATCGAGGATGCCGGCTTTTCTCCCGGGGACGATCAGCGGCTGATGGCCGAGGCCCGCAGGCTTCGCAACCGGGAGGCCTTGGCAGAACACCTCGGCCGGGCAGGAGACCGGCTGGCGACGGCGCGGGAGTCGTTGGCCGGCACATCGGGAGAACTCAATGCTGCCCTGAGGCTCGACCCCGGATTGGACGGGCTCATGTCGGCGGTTGATTCAGCGGAACAACTCATGGAAGAGGTTGCCTACCAGTTGGACGGGGCTGCGGAGGACCTGGACTCCGACTTCGGCACCCTCGACGAGATGGAGAGGCGTCTGTCGCTATTGGGCAACCTGCGTCGCAAATACGGCGCCACCCTGGGGGAGGTGCTGGAATTCGGCGCCGAGGCCGCTCGGCGGCGGGAGGAGATCGGCGGTTTGCTGGAGACCGCCGACGGTCTGGAATCGGATCTGGCCTCCGCTAACCGGGAGGTGGTCCGGTGGGGAGAAGAGTTATCCGGCGCCAGGCGTAGAGCGGCCCGGGAGTTGGCGGGTAGAGCATTGGATCACCTCCGGGGACTGGGATTCGGAAAGCCGGTGCTGCGCTTTGAGTTCTCCCGCAGCGAGGCTGCTTCCCATGGGTGCGACCGGATCCGGCTGCTGTTCTCCTCCGACGAGAGGCTGGCGCCCGGTGAGGTGGGACGGGTGGCCTCGGGAGGGGAGTTGAGCAGGCTGGTGCTGGCCCTGCGGTTGGCGGCCGACAGCGGATCGGCTTCCACCATGGTATTCGACGAGGTGGACGCCGGCTTGGGTGGGGCGGTGGTACTGTCGCTGGGCCGCAAGCTGGCCGCGGTCTCCAAGGGCGCCCAGGTCCTGTGCGTCACCCACTTGGCGGCAGTGGCCTCCTTTGCCCGCCAGCACTGGGTGATCGAGCGTGATGGGCCATCCGCCTCGGTGCGTCTCATCGCCGGGGAGGAGCGTGTGGCGGAACTGGCCCGGATGATGTCGGGTGACCCCGACAGCCCCACCGGGCGGGAAGCCGCCCGCGAACTGCTGGAGACCGCCCGCCCGAAGTAGCCGTCGGCCTTCCCGGTTGTCGTGTTCTGGGTGTCAGGGCGAGTGCCGCACGGCATCGGGAGGGGGAATCACCCCGGCGTGACCCCAGCAGGCTATGGTCAGATCCGAACGTACACCGCACGAGTGCTGCGTCCCCGCCGTGACCGCCAGGAACCTTCCCTCCGGCGCACTGGCCTGGCCGATGTAATTTCTGCCCCAGCAGGCCAGCGCGCCGTCTGTTCGCAGCCCGCAGGAGTGCCTGCTCCCGAGTGAGATCGCCACGAACGTCCCCTCGGGAGGGTCGGCCGCCCCGAACCGGTTGTCTCCCCAGCAGGCCACGGTGTTGTCGGCGCGGATGCCGCAGACCTGAAGTTCCCCTGCGGAGATGGCGAGGAATTCCCCTGCCGGGGGATCGGTCCGGCCCAGCCTGTCCAGACCCCAGCAGGTGACGCTCAGATCGTCGGCAATCCCGCATGACAGATTCCAGCCGGCGGCGAGGTCGATGAATGTCCCCTCCGGCGCCTCCGTCTGGCCTACGTGTCCCAGTCCCCAACAGGAGATCGTGCGGTCGGGACGCAGCCCGCAGGTGTGGTGGTGACCGGCCTCCAGGTCGATAAAGGGTCCTTCCGGAGGGTCAAGCTGTCCGTATTGGTTCGAGCCCCAGCAGGTGACGGTGAGGTCGTCTACCAGCGCGCAGGCATGCTGCCCCCCGGTTGTGAGGACGGAGATCTCTACCGCCGGTGTCACGGTGTCCATCGAGGAGCCCCAGCAGGTGGCCTTTCGGTCGGTCCCCAAGGCGCAGGTGTACCACCATCCGGCGCTGACGGCGCTGAACTGTCCCTCGGGCGGGATGCCGTCTGCGGAGATGTTCTCCCCCCAGCAGGTCACGGCCCCGTCAAACCCCAGTGCACAGGTGTAGTCCCAACCGGCGGTTATGGCTGCGAACCTCCCCTCGGCCGGGTGGGTCTCGCCCCTGTCCTCTTTCCCCCAGCAGGTAACGATGTGATCGGTGCGTATGCCGCAGGAGTGGTCGACGCCGGCGGTTATGGCGGTGAACTTCCCCTCCGGCGGGTCCGCCCGGCCGTCCCGGGTCTGTCCCCAGCAGGCCACGGTCTTATCGGATCGGATGCCGCAGGTGTGCGAGGCGCCCGCCGCCACCTCGGTGAACTCTCCCAGCGGTGAGATCGCCTGGCCGAAGGTGTTGTCTCCCCAGCAGGTGACGGTGTGGTCGGTGCGAATTCCGCAAGCATGGGTGCGGCCTGCGGCGATGGAGGCGAATGCCCCGTCCGGCGAGTCGGTCGCACCGTTGAGGTTGTTGCCCCAGCAGGTAATGGTGCGGTCGGGTCTGATGCCGCAGGAGTACTGCCAACCGGTGGCGACGGTGGTGAACTTCCCTGCGGGGGCGTCGGTCTGACCGAAGAAGGCGAATCCCCAGCAGGCCGCGCTCCGGTCGGTGGCAAGAGCGCACGAGTGATCGGCTCCGGAGGCCACGGCGGTGTACTCACCCGGTGGCGGCTCTGCCTGGTTGTCGAAGTCGAGGCCCCAGCAAGCCACGCTCCCATCGGCGCGCAGCCCGCAGGCATGGAAATCGCCGGCCGCTATCGAGACGAAACCCCCGTCGGTGTGCGGAGAGTCTCGGAAATCGATGGCCCGGGTCAGAAAGGTGGCCATTTGCGCCCGGGTGGTCTCCGTCGACGGACAGTAGCGGTCCGGGTCGGTGGCGCACCCCAGGGTCACTCCGGATGCGGCCAGGGCTTCGATGTCGGTCTCGTGACTACTGCCTCGGGTGTCGACGAATCGTCCGCCGGACCCCGGGGGAAGTTGGAATGCTCGCACGAGGAAAGAAGCCATCTGCGCCCGCGTGACTGCTTCGTAGGGGCAGAACATGGCCGGGTCGGCGGAGCATCCCCGGGTGATCCCCAGTTCTGCGAGCCGTTCCACGTAGGGTGACCACCGCTCGGCCGGGTCCACATCGGAGAATCGGCCCACCTGTATCGCCGGGGGTCTCGGGCCGTCCAGGACCCTTACCAGCCAGACGGCCATCACCCAGCGTTGTATAGGTTCGTTCGGACAGAACTTGCTGGGAGTGCATTCGGTCCCGTCGAGAACGCCTTCTGCCGCCAACCTCTCCACGGCAGCCTGATGAGATCCTGCCTCGGTGATGTCGCTGAATCCGGTCTCGGAGGCGTTGAGCGAAGAAGGCGCCGCGGCGACCAGCGCCATCGCGGCGGCTCCGACTACCAGCAACACACCGATCCAGACGCTGACGTTTCTCGAGACGCCAGAAACAAGGCCTCTGTCTTTATGCACTTTTCGGCTCCCCGCGCATTGTAAACACGTCACCGGGGGAGAGAGGAACGCCTTTGGCCTCTCGCTCCTTCGGCTTTGCGGGGGAGGAATCGGCTATCGACGACCCTCCAAGACTGTAGCAATCTGAATGTAGTACTTTCTGGCGGACAAGCTGTTTCGTGGCGTACAACAGTCCTTCGTCAGGCAGAAGCACCTGGTGGAGAAAGGCTTCGATCTCACTGGTCATTGGAGATTCGAGTTGCGACATGAATACCGGTTGAAGTGGTACACCGGGGAGGGCCACAAGGGATTCGACGCCTTGGTGCGGATCGTGTGGAGGACTGAAGGTGAGGGGTTTGTGCGCCATGTTGTCGTCGATGGCGAGAGGATCGATCAACTTGACTACCACGTTGCCTTCGCGGACGTGGCCGGGAGGGGCCCGCAAATCGAATCCGCCGTTGCGGAAATCGGCGGAGCGCTAATAAGTGAGATTGCTGCAAATGCAGGAAGATCCGAGTGACGCCCACCGGAGCCATTCTGCTGCGGTGCTCCCGGCCTGGCCGGGTGGGCGGGCCTGTGGGGCGCCTATTCTGATGGGCATGAACTTTGTGTCAGTCAAAACCGAAGGACCGGTCACCCGGATCACCCTCGATCAGGCTCGCCGTCGGAATCCTCTGGGGATGGAGACCATCAAGGAGGTGATCGAGGCGCTCGGCGGCCTGGACCCGGACTGCCAGGCGGTTGTGATCGGAGGGGAGGGGCCGGTGTTCTCGGCCGGCCACGATCTGAAGGAGATGGTCGATCCCGTCCCGGGATTCGTGGAGGAGTTGTTCGACCTCTGCACCGAGATGATGCTCGCCATCCACCGCATTCCCCAGCCGGTGGTCGCGCGGGTCCAGGGTCCGGCGTATGCAGCGGGCTGCCAACTGGTGGCCTCCTGCGATCTGGCGGTGGCGGTGGACACTGCCACCTTCGCCACTCCGGGGGTGAAGATCGGGCTGTTCTGCTCCACCCCCATGGTCCCGCTGAGCAGGGCGGTGGGACGCAAGCGGGCACTGGAGATGCTCCTGACCGGGGAGCCCATCGATGCCCTGACCGCCCGCGAGTGGGGCCTCGTCAACCGGGTTGTCAGCCCGGCCGAGTTGGATGACACCCTGGACGCCCTGCTGGCCCGGATCACCAAGTCCAGCCCGGCGGTGGTGGGTCTTGGCAAGGCCGCCTTCTACCAACAGGTGGAGATGGCCGAAGAGGACGCCTACGGCTACACCAAGAGAGTGATGGTGTCCAACGCGGCGATGAACGACGCCCAGGAGGGCATGGGGGCGTTCATCGAGAAGCGCACCCCCGTCTGGAGCGGCAGTTGACCAACCCCTCGCGGGTCGACGAGACCGTTCTCACTCCGCTCATCTACCTGGAGCGATCGGCGCAGGTATTCGGTGACAAGACGGCCATAGTCCACGGCGACCGCCGCATGACCTACCGGGAGATGGCCGACCACGCCACCCGTCTGGCGCGGGCCCTGGAGGCCTCCGGGATCGCCCCGGGAGACCGGGTGGCCTACCTCTGTCCCAACACTCCCGAGATGCTCATCGCTCATTTCGGGGTTCCTTTGGCCAAGGCGGTCCTGGTGGCCATCAACACACGTCTCTCAGGCGCGGAGATCGCCTACATCCTTGCCCATTCCGGCGCCAAGACGCTGGTGGTGGACACCGAGTTGCTTCCAGGTGTGGCACCGCACCTGGGCGAGTGTCCCGATCTCTCGGAAGTGATCGCCATCGACGAGTTGGGGATTCCTCCGCAAGTCGAATCCACTCCCTACCGGGAGTTCCTGGAGAGAGGCAGTGACGATCCCCTGCCGTGGAGAATCGACGACGAGTTCCGGACCATCTCCATCAATTACACCTCGGGCACCACCGGCCGTCCCAAGGGAGTCATGTACACCCACCGGGGCGCCTACCTGAACGCCATGTGCGAAGTTGTCCACTCGGGCTTTTCCAGCGAGTCGGTGTACCTGTGGACCCTTCCCATGTTCCACTGCAACGGCTGGTGCACCCCATGGGCTGTCACTGCCGTGGGTGGACGCCATGTGTGCCTCCGGGCCGTTCGGCCGGATCACATCTGGAGTCTCATCGGATCGGAGGGCATCACCCATCTCAACGGTGCGCCCACCGTGCTGGTGGGGATGGCCAACCATTCGTCGGCCCGGCGGTTGGATGCCCCCCTGACGGTCACCACCGCCGGCGCTCCCCCCAGCCCGACCATCATCGGGCAGATGGAGACCCTGGGGGCCAAGGTCGTCCATGTATACGGGCTCACCGAGACCTACGGGCCCTACACGGTTTGTGAGTCCCGGCAGGCCTGGACGAAAAGAGCGGCTGACGATCGCGCCCGGCTCATGGCCCGCCAGGGAGTGGCCATGGTGGGGGCCGACCCCATCCGGGTGGTGGACTCCCGGATGAACGACATCCCCCGCGACGGGGAGACCATGGGCGAGGTGGTGATGCGGGGCAATATCGTGATGTCCGGCTACTTCGACAACCCCGAAGCCACCGAGGAAGCCTTCCGGGGAGGGTGGTTCCACTCCGGGGACCTGGCGGTCTGGCACCCCGACGGCTACATCGAACTACGCGACCGGGCCAAGGACATCATCATCTCCGGCGGGGAGAACATATCGACCATCGAGGTGGAGCAGGCCGTGGTCAGCCACCCGGCAGTTCTCGAAGGAGCGGTGGTGGCCATGCCGCATGAATACTGGGGCGAGCGTCCCCAGGCGTTCGTGGTGCTCAAGGAGGGACAGAGCGCGGCGCCGGATGAGATCATCTCCCATGTGCGGGCCCGGCTGGCACACTTCAAGGCGCCTGATGTGGTCGAGATCATGGAGGCTCTGCCCAAGACCTCCACCGGGAAGGTCCAGAAGTACGTTCTGAGGAACGCACTCTGGTCGGGAAAGGACAAGGGGATCAACTGAAATCTGGTATCTTGGCCTCGTGTCGCTAAGAACGGGCTCCCGAGAATGACCCGGTACGTCTTTATTACCGGCGGGGTGGTCTCCAGTCTCGGTAAGGGGATAACCGCCGCCTCGTTGGGGAGGCTTCTCAAGAGCCGCGGTCTGCAGGTGGTGATCCAGAAACTCGACCCCTACATCAACGTCGATCCCGGCACCATGAACCCCTTCCAGCACGGAGAGGTGTTCGTCACCGACGACGGGGGAGAGACCGACCTCGACCTGGGTCACTACGAGCGGTTCACCGGGGAACACCTTCGCCAACTCTCCAACGTGACTTCGGGGTCGGTGTACCTGGCGGTGATACGCAAGGAACGCCGCGGCGCCTACCTCGGGGACACCGTGCAGGTGATTCCCCACGTCACCAACGAAATCAAGTCCCGCATCCTCAGGCTGGGTGAGGAGTCGAACGCCGATGTGGTCATCACCGAGGTGGGGGGCACCGTGGGGGATATAGAGAGTCTTCCCTTCCTCGAGGCCATCCGCCAACTGGGGAAAGACCTCGGGCATGGCAACATCGCCTACATACACGTGACGCTGGCGCCGTTCCTGAGGACTTCCGAGGAGATGAAGACCAAGCCCACCCAGCATTCGGTCGCCGAGCTACGTTCCAAGGGCATCGCCCCGGATGTGATCGTTGTCCGATCCGAACAGGACATAGACGAATCCATCCGCCAGAAGATCAGCCTGTTCTGCGATGTCGAACCCAAGGCGGTTATCAGCGCGGCGGACACCGACAATATCTACCGGATGCCTCTCCTTTTGAATAAGGAGGGATTGGACGAGGTGATCTGTGAGCACCTCTCACTCCACACCCTGCCGCCGGCGTTGGACCGCTGGGCGGAGATGCTGTCGCTCATGGACTCGGCCACGGAACCGGTGAGGATCGGCATGGTGGGCAAGTACGTTGATCTACCCGATGCCTACGCCTCGGTGGTGGAGGCACTCCACCATGCAGCTGTTGGCTCCGGCCGCAAGCTGGAGATCGACTGGATCCTCTCGGAGAACCTCACCGGCATGTTGGTGGGAGGTGTGCTCTCGGAGTTGGACGGTATCGTCGTTCCGGGAGGTTTCGGGGGAAGGGGCATTGAAGGCAAGATCTCCGCCATCGGTCATGCCCGCCGGAACGGGATTCCCTTCCTGGGGCTGTGCCTGGGACTCCAATGCGCGGTGATCGAGTTCGCCCGCAGCCGGCTGAAACTCGAGCGGGCCAACAGCACGGAGTTCGATGCCGACACGCCCCACCCGGTGATCGATCTGATGGCCAGCCAGGAGGGGATCAAGGACAAGGGGGGAACCATGCGGCTGGGTCTCTATCCGGCCAGCCTGAAGAGCGGAACGATCGTGAGGGGCCTGTACGGTCGCGACCTCGTGTACGAGCGGCATCGTCACCGCTGGGAGGTCAACAATCGCTACAGGAAGGCTCTGGCGGAGGGGGGGCTGGTGCTGTCCGGGATGTCTCCCGACGGTGTGCTGGTGGAGTTCATCGAGTTGCCCACCCATCCGTTCTTCGTCGCTACCCAGGCGCATCCCGAATTCCTTTCCCGTCCGGACAGTCCCCATCCGCTCTTTGCCGGATTCATGGAGAAAGCGGTGGAGCGCCGTCGCCTGCGGGAGTCGGGGCGGGCGGCCTTGGAGGAAACCACAGCCCGTTCACGGTGACCTTCCGGTTGCTCGGCACTCGAACCGTGGGGAGGGGGACCATCCTCGACTACCAGCGCCTCCACCTGCTGAGCGAGGAGGGCGCCGCGGTCGTCAGAGATGTGATCCGCCATCGGGGAGGGGTGGGAGTACTGCCGGTGTGGGGGGAGGAGGTGACGCTGATCAGCCAGTACCGGGTGGCGGTGGAAGAGGAGGTCCTCGAGATCCCTGCCGGCAAACTCGAGGTGGGAGATGTCTCGCCCCTCGACGCCGCCCGACGGGAACTGGTGGAGGAGACCGGCATCCGCGCCGAGCGGTTTGTTGATCTCGGTGAGATCCTTCCTTCTCCCGGATACACCGATGAGCGCATCATGCTGTTTGCCGCCGAGGGACTGTACCAGGGTGGAAGGAGTCCGGACGGCGCCGAAGAGCGCTCGGCCCGGGTGCTACGCGTGGTGCTTACAGATGCCATGGAGATGATCGGATCGGGGGCGATCATCGACGCCAAGACCGTGGTGGCCCTGCTCCGATGGAGGGCACTCCGGGAAACCCGGTGCTGATGGGGGCCGGGCGCGGCTCCACCCGCCAGGGGAGGACCCGAAAACCCGAGACCTCATTCTCCACCTCTGAGATGCTTCTATTCAGATCCTCGCCATGCTCCAATGGCCAGCAGTCTCAAACCCTCACGGCGGCAATCTCGGTTCCCTGTGGCGGCTTCAGGTCTCCCCGCCCGGAGTAAAAGCCCTGCCTTGGCGGCTGCGCCATCCCTGAGGCTCTCGGGCGCAGGCGTTCTTGGAGTCCTGGGCTTAATCCTCCGCATCGTCTCGCCTCCGCCCAATAATCAACGGTCATGGGCGATACGATTCAGGAGCGGTTGGAGAGCTACCTGGCTTCTCTGGCCTACGAGCGGGGTCTGGCCGAGAACACCATACTTGCCTACCGGCGGGACCTTCGCCAGTACCTGCATTTCACGCAAGCTCACCCTGGTGGGACTGCGCCTGTGGGGCAATTTCTGGAATCGCTCACCAAGTTGGGCCTCTCCCCGGAGTCGGTCGCCCGCAAGCTTGCTGCCGTGAAGGGTTACCACCGCTTTCTCTGCGAGGAGGAGGGCGAGGCTGACAATCCCACCATCGGTGTGGCGGCGCCGAAGCGTTCCCGGCGCCTGCCCAAGGCGTTGACCACCGGGGAGGTCTTTGCATTGTTGGACGCCCCGAAGGTTGCAACCGTGGGAGGCCGGCGCGACGCGGCGCTCTTGGAGTTTCTGTACAGCACGGGTTGTCGGGTGAGCGAAGCGGTGGGACTCGACCTTGGTCACCTGGACGCAGAGGAAGGGGTGGCCCTTGTCACCGGTAAGGGCTCCCGTCAACGAATCACCCTGTTGGGCGATGCCTCACGCCTGGCGGTGCGAAGGTGGCTGGTGGATCGGCTGGAACTGGCGAGGGGGCGGACCCAGGCGGTCTTTCTTAACCTGAGGGGCGGGCGTCTGTCCAGAGTGGGTGTTTGGGGGATAGTCAAGAAGGCCGCCCAGCAGGCGGGAGTGGCCCCTGATCGGGTTTCGCCTCACGTGCTGCGCCACTCCGCAGCCACCCACATGGTGGAAGGAGGAGCCGATCTGCGGGCCGTCCAAGAGATGCTCGGCCATGCCAGTCTTTCCACCACCGAGGTTTATACCCGAATATCCCCAGGCTATCTGCAGGAGGTCTATCTACTATCACACCCTAGAAGCAGATGAATGCCATAGATCTTGACCACGCCAGAGCCGTATTGGCTTCCCATCGCCTGGGTCTGATTCGCCAACTCAAAGTACTGGGAGCCACCGAGACCGGCGAGTTGAGGCGGAATCTCAACCAGGGTGACGGGTTCTCCGACGCCCCTGCTGTCACTGCCGAGAGGACTGAACGCCTCGGAGTGATTCGGGCGCTCAAGAAACAACTCGATTCCGTGGACCGGGCCATGTCGAGGGTTGAGACCGGCAAGTACGGATTCTGCGTCGGATGCGGGGAGCACATTGGGTCGGCGCGGCTGGAATTCCGGCCCGAGTCGGTTCGCTGCGTCGTCTGCAAGTCGTCTCGAGGCTGAGGGACTTTGCCGGGACCCTGGGTCCATCTGGCCGGTCGCCTATGGGAGGGTATCAGGACGGCGCCACTCGAAGCCGATGAGAAGGTCTGGGTCAACGATTACCTGACCGAGCCCGAGTGGGACGCCTTCGTCGGCCAGCCGGACATCGATCAGCGTCACGGACACGACGCAGGCCGGGCGGCGGCTTCCCGGGGCGCTGACCCGAGCGTGGTGCGGGCGGCGCTCCTGCACGACATCGGAAAGCGTCACGCCGGCCTGGGCCTGGTGGGGAGGACGCTGGCGTCGGTCGCCATCCGCCTGCGGCTTCCTCTCTGGGAGAGGGCCAGGATGTATCGGGACCACGGCGCCATCGGATCCGAGGAACTCAGGGCTTGGGGCGCCGAGCCGTTGGTGGTGGACTTTGCCCTGAACCATCACGGGACCCGGCCCCCCGGGTTCGCTCCTTCGGTTTGGAAGACGCTGGTGGAGACTGACAAACCTCAAAAACCGGCAAGATTCCGATAGCATCCGATTAGGTGACTTCCAGCTATCAGATCTCCACGGAGGCATACGAGGGGCCTATAGATCTCTTCTATGACCTGGTGGTTGCGGACCGGATCGATCCGACTCTCCTCAACCTGTCGGGGATGGTGGAGAGCTTTATCTCGGAACTGTCCGACGAACCCCCGGTGGAGTTGGAGCATCTCAGCGAATTCTTGCTGGTGTTGGCGCTCCTCTGCCGTCTGAAGGCCCGGCGGGTCTTGGGCGAGAACCGGAGTTTCCTCTCTGAGGAACCGGTCGAGAACCCTGATCGCCACTTGTGGAACCGTCTGGCGCATCTGACCTTTCAGGATGCCGTGGAGCATCTGGTGGAACTCCTGGAAAGAGGATCCGGGAGGCACGCCCGCCAGGCCGGCCCGGATTGGTCGAAGCTCGACACCGCTCCCCGGGCCGCAGTCCGTTTGGACCCCGAAGAGTTGGCCGAACTGGTCGGCGGGGTGATGGCGCGGATTGCAGCAGTTGCGGACCTGGACCATCTCGCTCTTGACCTGCCCACGGTCGAGGAAGCCACGGCCCGGCTGTGGAAGCTGATCGAAGACGCCGGAGAATCCTCCTTCGATGCTGTGTCGCAGGCGTGCGCGGATCGAGTGGAGGAGGCTGCCTGGTTCATGGGGCTGATGGAACTGGCTCATGGGGGG
>CAYWGY010000021.1:12450-20308 GCA_964458055.1 uncultured Acidimicrobiaceae bacterium
AGTGCTGGTTTCCCAGGAAGAGCCGCAGGGAGCCATCCTGATCCGGGCGTTGTCTCCCCCGGGGGCACTCACCCTTCGAGGAGGCCGAGGGTGACGACCGCTGCTGCCCTGGAGGCAGTGCTGTTCGTGGCTGAGGCGCCCGTTCCGACCGGGCGGTTGGCGGAGGTGCTGGGGATAACCCGCAAGGAAGTGCTGGCCGAGATCGAGGAACTGTCCCGACGCCTGCAGAGTCCCCATCGGGGGCTCTCGGTGGAGCGGGTGGCAGGGGGATGGCGCCTCTACACCCTGGCGGAACTTTCCGGTTATGTCGAGAAGTTCGTGAGTCGCCAACCCGTTACCAGCCTCTCTCCTGCCGCCCGGGAGGTCTTGGCGGTTGTGGCCTACCGGCAACCGGTCACAAGGAACCAGATAAGCGAGATCCGGGGGGTGGACTCCGTATCGGCGGTGCGCACCCTGGAAAGGGCAGGACTCATTGAAGTGGTGGAGCGTCTTCGACTGCCCGGTAATCCTGGAGCTTACGGGACCACGGGCGCCTTTCTGGAGAAACTGGGGCTGGACAGCTTGGAGGAGTTGCCATCCCTTTCCGGCAGCGTGCCCTCACCGGAGGTTATGGATGACCTTGCCGCAGCGTCCTTCGGCGCCTGACAAACCCGTCCGCCTGCAAAAGGCGATATCGGCCGCCGGGCTCATGTCCAGAAGGGCGGCCGAGATACTGATCGCCCGAGGCAGCGTGACGATTGACGGGAGGGTGGCGAGGCTGGGAGACAGGGCAGACCCCACCCGGTCGGTGGTCGAGGTGGACGGAGCCCGGTTGCCGCTGTCTCCCCGGTTGGTCACCTACGCGGTGAACAAGCCACACGGGGTGGTAGCCACTGCCTCGGATCCCCACGCCACCAGGACGCTGGTGGAATTGGTTCCCGAATCACCCCGGGTGTGGCCGGTGGGAAGGCTGGACCGGCGCAGCGAAGGGTTGATCCTGGTCAGCAACGACGGAGATCTCACCAACCTGGTCACCCATCCCCGGTACGGGATAACCAAGACCTACCGAGTGCTGGTGGAGGGCGTGCCGAGAGCTTCTGTGGTGCGCCGCCTGACCCGGGGGGTGGAACTTGACGACGGACCGGCCCGGGCTCTGGCTTCCCGCTTGATAGATCACACTGCCCGAAGGGCACAGCTGGAACTGGTGATGGGGGAGGGACGCAAACGCGAGATAAGGCGGATGATGGCGGCGGTGGGCCATCCCGTGGACCGCTTGGTGAGAGTGGCGATCGGCCCGTTCCGGGATAGGTCACTCAGACCGGGCGAGTGGCGCCGTCTCTCCAACAGCGAAGTGGCGGCGTTGTACCGGGCGGCTGTCCGCCAATAGGCTGGTCATGGTGGATCACGGTCTTCCCCCGTTGCTCGAGGTACCTGTCCGCCGGGGGCCGGTGGAAGGGAGGGTGCGGCCTCCCGGATCGAAGAGCATCACCAACCGGGCCATGGTGGTGGCGGCCCTGGCCGGGGGAGGCGCCAGCCGCCTCGAGGGTCCCCTGGAGGCTGACGACACCCAGGTCATGCGAGAGGGACTCCGCCGTCTCGGGGTGCTGATCGACGATGTCGATGATCCCTGGCTGGTGCTGGGCACTGGCGGTCGGCTGGCTGCGCCCGAAGGAGTGTTGGATGTGGGAGCGTCGGGCACCACCGCCAGGTTCATCACGGCTATGGCCGCGCTGGCGCCCCGGCCGGTGAGGATCGACGGGACGAGTCGGATGAGAGAGCGCCCGATCGGCGATCTGGCGTCGGCCCTGGTCGCAGGGGGAGTGAAGGTGACCGCCACCAGGGGTCGCTTTCCCCTGACAGTGGGAGGCGGAGGCCTGCGGGGAGGGGAGATCCCGGTGGATGTCACCCGCTCGTCCCAGTTCTTGTCGGCGCTGTTGCTGGTGGCGCCCCTGGCCGAGAAAGAGACGGTGATCCGCCCACGGGGACAGATGGTCTCTGCGCCGTACGTGCAGACCACCCTGGAGGTGATGAGGTCCTTTGGCGGGGAGGTCGAAGTGGATGATGACGGGACTTTCCGGGTTTCGCCCGGCGGGTACCGTTCGTCCCACTTCGAGATCGAAGCCGACGCATCGGCGGCCGTCTACCCCATGGCCGCGGCTGCAATAACCGGGGGGGTGGTGGGGATTGACGGGTTGCGTCCGGGTTCAACCCAGGCTGACATGGCCGCGGCGGAGGTGCTGGAGGAGATGGGATGTTCGGTCCGGTGGCAGGGTTGGCGGTTGGTTGTGCAGGCTCCCCGGAACGGCGTCCTGGAGGGCGTGGACCGTGACATGAGCCGGCTGCCCGACGCCGTCCTGGGACTGTCGGTGGTTTGCCTCTTCGCGGCCGGGCCCAGCAGGCTTCGGGGCCTCGGGACCCTGCGGCTGAAGGAGACCGACCGGCTGGCGGCCCTGGTCTCGGAGCTCACTCGGGCGGGCGGCGAGGCCAGGGTCGAGGGCGATGACCTCATCATCCGGCCCGGTCGCCTGCGCCCGGCCCGGTTCCGAACCTACGACGACCACCGCATGGCCATGTCCTTTGCCCTGGTCGGCCTCCGCCAACCCGGCGTCGAGATAATGGACCCCGCCTGCGTTACCAAGACCTGGCCGGGTTACTTTGCTATGTTGGATGCATTGTGAGAGACAGGGAAGTGGGCAGATGGGAGGGGGTGATCGCCATCGACGGTCCCGCGGCGAGCGGGAAAAGCACCCTGGCCCGCCGGCTGGCCGGGGAGCTGGGGCTGGCGCATCTGGATACCGGAGCGTTCTATCGCGCTGCCGCGCTGGCGGTGCTCCGGGCAGGCTCCGATTGCCGGAAGGAGGCGGCGGCAGTCGAGGTGGTTCGCCGGGTCTCCATTTCCCAGGACGCGGGCCGCACCCGGCTCGACGGAGAGGATGTGGAGTCCCGGATCAGGAGCCAGGAGGTGACGGAGGCGGCCAGCAGGGTGGCGGCCCTTCCGGGAGTGCGCAGGGTGCTGGTGGAGTCACAGCGCGAATGGGTCAACCGCCGGGGAGGATCGGCGGTGGTGGAAGGGCGGGACATCGGGACGGTGGTCTTTCCCGAAGCCGCCGTGAAGATCTATCTGACGGCAGCCCCCGCTGAACGCACCCGGCGGCGGGCGGCGGAGATGGGGGGGCCCGTCCGGCAGGGACAGGTGGCAGAGAGCATTGCCCGCCGGGACCGGAACGACTCCAACAGAGCGGCGTCGCCGCTGCGGCGGGCATCCGGGGCCTTGGAGATCGACACGACGACTCTCGGCTCCGAAGAGGCCGCAGCCGTGGTGCTGGAGTTGATTCGCTGCGAGGGCGATCCTTCGATGAAACTCGTCCCTCCCTTTGGGGGTACCGATCCGGGGGGAGAGCAGCGACGGTGAGCCTGGTGCGCATCGCGGGAGCGGTCGACCCCCACGTCCACCTTCGGGGAATGCAATGGGCTCACAAGGGGGACTTCGCCACCGAAACCGCTGCCGCCCTGGCCGGCGGATACACTGCGGTCCTCGACATGCCCAACACCCCGCCGGCGACCACCGACGCCGCCGGCCTGCAGTTCAAGGCGGCCCGGTTGGCCGAAGATGCCCGCTGCGACTACGGGATGTGGTTGGGCGCTCATCCCTCCGGGGTTCTGGCCGGAGCCGAACTGGCCCGTCTGGCTCCCCGGGTATGCGGCATCAAGCTCTATTGCGGGGACACCACCGGGGGGCTGACCATTTCCGCATCCCAGATGGAGCGGAGTGTGGCCTCCTGGCCGGGTCCGGGGGTGGTGGCGGCTCACGCCGAGGGGGAGATGGTGGGGAAATTCCTGGATGCCCTGGCCCGGCACCGGAAGCGGGGGCATCTCTGCCACACCGACACCGCCGCCGCGGTGGCCGAGGTCGCCCGCCACAAGAGCCGGGGAACCCAGGTAACGGCAGGGGTCTGTCCCCATCACCTGTTCCTCACCGAGGAAGACCTGCCCGAACTGGGTCCCCGCGCTGTGATGAAACCTCCCCTGGGCACATCATCGGATCGTGAGGCGCTGTGGGAGGGCCTCCGGACCGGCGTCATCGACTTGGTGGAGTCGGATCACGCCCCCCATACCCGGGAGGAGAAATCGGACCGTCCCGTTCCCTTCGGCGTACCCGGGCTGGAGACCACCATTCCCCTGATCTTCACGGCGGTCCGGGAGGGTCGCCTCACCACGGAACGGGCGGTGGAGGTGGTATCGGCGGCGCCGCGACGCATCTTCGGATTGCCTCCCGAGCCGGAGGACACCTATACGCTTGTCGATCCCCGGGCACGGCGTACGATCGATCCCCGGAACCTCTACACTTTTTGTGGCTGGTCGCCCTTTTCGGGAATGGAAGTTTGGGGAGTGGTGACGAAGGTCGTGATCAGGGGTCAGGTGGCATTCGAGGACGGAACTGTCATGGCGCCCAGGGGATTCGGAATTGATGTATATGCCAACGATGCTTGAACTTGCCGCCATCGAAGGCCTCTACCGGTCATTCCGTCGGTTCCTGTTCCGTCGAACCGCCGACGAAGCGCACCAACTTGTGATCAGACGGATGGAGGCTCTCGATGATCGCCCGGGCCTGTGCAGAGTGATGGATGGTTTCCGGCGGCGCTCGGTGCTGCCGACCCAGGTGGGCAGGCTCGGCCTGGACTCACCCCTGATCCTTGGGGCCGGACTGGTCAAGGGAGTGGGGTTCGCCACCCAGGAGGCCGCCTTGCGGTCGGCCGCCCAAGGCCGCAACATCATCCCCGGTTGGCGGTCGGTGCCTGCCATGCTGGGGCCGGTGGAGATGGGTTCCTTCACTCCCCGTCCGAGGCTGGGCAACCCGGGGAGGGTGCTGTGGCGCGATACTGACGGCATGAGCCTCCTCAACAATGTCGGCCTTCGCAACCCCGGTGCGGCCGCTGCCGCTCTCTTCCTGGCAGAGCGGTCGGAAGAACTCCCTGGCGTCTTCGGGATCAGCATGGCCTCCGATCCCGATCAGGTGGATCCCGGTCGCCGTGACCATGATGTGGCGGCGGCGGTGCGTCTCTTCACCGAATCCGGAGTGCGTCCCTCATGGATGACCGTGAACATAAGCTGTCCCAACGTGCCGGAGGGGTACGGACATGCGCAACTACCCGAAGAGGTGTACCGGTTGTGTGGGTCGGTCCGTGGGGAGTTGGCGCCCGAGACGGTGTTGTGGGTGAAGGTGTCCCCCGACATGGGATCAGGTCGTTACGCCCAGGTGGCCCAGGCGGCGGTGGAGGGTGGGGCCGAGGGCATTGTGGCCACCAACACCGCGCCCGGGCGGATTTCTTCGGGCGGGCCCAAAGGGGGAGTGGGAGGAGCGGCGCTCCATCCCTACGCCCTGGCGGTAACCTCGGAACTGGACATGGCCCGCAGGGAACTGGGATTGGACTTCGAGATTGTGGGCTGCGGGGGCGTGCTGGACGGGAAGACCTTCAAGAACTACATCGATCGGGGGGCGGCGGCCGTTCAGTACTGGTCGGCGCTGGTCTTCCGCGGCCCGACGGCGCCCGCCTTGATAGTGGCCGAGTCGAAGAAGCTCACGTGACGAAGGGCGGAGAGGCTGCCGGAGCGCTCCTGGATGCGGGGGTTCTGATTCTCACTCCTGATGAACCCATCACCTTTGCTTCCGGTATCCGCTCACCCGTCTACATGGACATCAGGCGGCTGATTGCCTCGCCCCATGCCTGGAAGACGGTGATCTCGGCGATGAAGCGCATGCTGGTCCGATCGGGACTGGAGCCTGATGTTCTGGGAGGGGTGGCAGTGGGGGGCATCCCTCACAGTTCGGCGCTCGCCTATTCCACAGGCCTGGCTTCCTGTTTCGTTCGCAAGCAAGCCAAGCAGCACGGACGGGGGCGGGCGGTGGAGGGGGCCGATGTCAGTGGGCGCAGTGTCGTGCTCGTGGAGGATGTGGTGACCACCGGAGGCTCCAGCCTGGAGGCTGTGAAGGCTCTCAGGGAGGCGGGAGCGAGAGTGGAGGTGTGCATGGCGGTTGCCGGGTACGGGTTCGGACAGACCTTCTCCACCTTCCGGGCAGAGGGCGTGGAATTGTGGTTGACGGTTCCCTTTGTCGAACTCTTGGAGGCGGCGGCCGGGAGGGAGGAGTTCTCTCCCGAACACCTTTCCGAGGCGCGGCGCTGGTGGGCCGACCCCCACCACCGGCTACCGGGGCCAGAAGGGTGACCGGTCTCCCGAGTCGCCTCGCCACTCGGATGGAGACGGTCCGCAGTCTCCTGTGTGTGGGATTGGATCCTGCTCCGGGATTGGTCCCGGACGCGGGAGACGGAGATTCGGACCCGCTGTTCGAATGGGCCCGGAAGGTCATAGCCAGGACCCATCCGTACGTGTGCGCCTACAAGCCCAACCTGGCCTTCTACGAGGCCAGGGGCTCCCGGGGCATCGCCTCACTGGAGAGAATCATGGCGTACCTGTCCTCCCACCACCGGGGCATCCCGGTAATCGGGGATGCCAAGCGAGCCGACATCGGCTCCACCAGCGAGGCGTACGCCCGCTTCCTTTTCGACCATCTGGGATTTGATGCGGTGACTTTGAGCCCCTGGCTGGGGAGGGACGCCCTTGACCCGTTCCTGGGCCGCCCCGACAAGGGATGCATCATCCTGTGCCGCACATCCAATCCCGGCGCCGACGATCTGCAGACCCTGGTTGTCGATGGGATGCCTCTCTGGCAACGGGTGGCCATGATGGTGTCCACCCGGTGGAACGATTCGGGGAACTGCCTGCTGGTGATGGGCGCCACCCGCCCCGACGATCTGCGGACGGCCCGGACGCTGGTGGGCGACATGACCTTCCTGGTGCCGGGGATCGGCGCCCAGGGAGGAAACCTGGAGGAGGTCTTGGCGGCGGGACTGACTGCCGATGGTATGGGACTGATCATCAACAGTTCCCGGGGCATCACCACCGCGCCCGACGTCGAGCAGGCGGCGGCCGATCTCCGGGATGCGATCAACCGGGCAAGGGGAGACTGACTGCCCCCTGTTTGAACCCGCTTGCGGCCCGGGAGGCCTTTGTACGGGTACGCCGACGGACTCTCAGCGATTCATGCCAGGTTTGGCGGGCATCAGCAGGAGCGGCCGGGCGCACTCCTGGCTGACCCGGGCCGTCACCGAGGACCAGACGTCCGGTTTGAAGAGTTGACGGGTAGCCCCCATGACGATCAGGTCCGCCTGCATTCCCTCGGCCTTGTCCACGATGGCTTCCGCCAGGTCAGGGCCCTGAACGTAGGCGATTTCCGGATCGACTCCAGCGGCTCTGAAACCCTCTGCGAGAGTCGCCACCGCCCGCTCGCCCCGTTCACGCACGTAGTCGGCCTCGGCCGCGGAGGCCTGTTTGGGACAATCTTCGGGGTCCTCGGAGAAAAAGGACCGGGGCTTTCTGCGGAACTTGTCGAGCAGGGACCGCGGGACTTGCACCACCGTGAGAATGACAACTCTTCCGCTGCTGCCCAGCACGGAGAGGCAGAAGTCGATGACAGGTGGTGCTTGCAAAACTCCGGAGGTGCAAACTAGTATCCGCACACCTGCCAGAATACAAGGGATGCTGGATAACCAACTGCTAAACAAGGTAACTTGGAAGATCCCCAACGCTCTGGCGTTGGTGGGCTCTGCCTCCGGGGAGACCTGGAACGGAATGACCACCTCCTGGATCACCCAACTCTCGATGGAGCCGGTCCTGATCGGTATCGGGGTGGACAACAGCGCCGTTACCCACCGACTCATATCGGAGGGCGGGAGTTTCACGGTGAACCTCTGGGATCCCGCCGATAAGCGGGTCTTCGTCAAATTCTCGAAGCCGGCCGTGCGAAGGGGAATGACTCTCA
>CAYWGY010000022.1:0-19578 GCA_964458055.1 uncultured Acidimicrobiaceae bacterium
CACATTCGGAGTGATCGGGTTCTACTTCTTCGGGCAGGTGACAACCTTCTCGGGATTCGGAGGCATCAACCAGATCGTGGCGCCCGACTACATCGGAGAGCCGGGGGAACACCCGGTGAGCCTCTACTACACGGCGCTGGGAGTCTCGGTGTTCAGTTACCTGCTCCTGCGCTACGTCACCCGTACTCCCTTTGGTCTGGCGCTCCAGGGAATACGCGACGACCCGGTGCGGATGAGTGCTCTGGGCTACAACCTGGTCATGCACCGGGCGCTGGCATTCGTGCTGGGCGGGTTCGTTGCCGCCCTGGCCGGGGTTTTGAACGTCTGGTGGAACCGCCAGATCGATCCCGCCTCCATCGGAATCGGCGAGATCCTGGCGCTTCTGATAATTGCTGTCATAGGCGGCATGAACCGACTGGAGGGCGCCTGGTTGGGGGCGTTCGTCTATGTGGTTGTAAACAACTATGTCCGATCCGTCCCGCTGGTGGACAGGATCGGGATCACCGAGGATCGATTCAACACCCTGGTGGGTGTGATCTTCCTGGTGATCGTATTGGCTTCGCCCGATGGCCTCATGGGCCTGGGAGGCGGCGCGAGAAGGTTGTTCAAACGCATCTTCCGCGCGGCCTCAGGGCGGCACAACCCCGGTGAAGAGTCCGGGGAAGCACAAGAATCGACCAAGACTGGTTGAAACAAGAAACGAAGAAAGGAGAAAACGTTGTCTTTTCGTAGACCCAAACTAATGAGACTGGCGATACTGGCAGCTGTCATTTCCCTGTTGGCCGCCGCTTGCGGGGAAGAGGAAGAAGCAGCCACCACCACCGCCGCTCCCACCACCGCCGCTCCCACCACCGCGGCTCCCGAGCCGGAGCCTGAGGAGGAGATGGAAGAGGAGATGGAAGAGGAGATGATGGGGACCGAGGTCATTAACCTGGCCGTGCTGTCCGACTGCGAGGGCGCCTTCGGCGGCTTCCACGATCAGGACCTGGCCGGCGTTGTCGCCGCCTTCGCCGAGTTCGCCGGCGCCACCGTCACCAATCCCAACAAGCCCACTGACGGCTTCACCGGCGCTTCGGTGGCCGGGGTCCCGGTGGAGTTGGTGGGTATCGGCTGCGCCGACGACACTGCTGACAAGGCCATCGAAGAGACCCGCCGCCTGATGGAACAGATCGGCGCCGACATCATGATCGGCCCGCTGTCGGGTGACGAGTCCATCGCCGTGGCCAACTACGCCAAGGACCATCCCACCCAGACCTTCGTGAACGGAACGGCGGGCGCCATGGACACCACCATGCATGTCCAGGCTCCCAACTTCTTCCGCTTCAACGGTGACGGCGCCCAGTGGAATGCCGGTACCGGTGACTACGCCAAGAACGTGCTCGGATGGGACACCGCCGCGGTGATCATGGACGACTACAGCTTCGGCTGGACTTCGGCCGCCGGCTTCATCGCCGAGTTCTGCGCTGCCGGTGGAGATGTGACCTCGCGGGTCTTCCCGCCGCTCAACACCACCGACTATTCGTCGTTCGCCGCCCAGCTCCCCGACCCCGATGAGGTCGACGGGTACTTCTGGGTGGTCGGCGGCACCGGGACCATCCCCTCGCTGAAGGCCTTCGAGGACGCCAAGGGTGAACTCAACCCCGAACAGCACATGGGCAACTTGTTCTGGGAGTTCGCGGTCGGCGCTTTTGATCCGGTCATGGCCGGCGCCTACGTGGGCGGGTTCGGCACCGCTGCCGACCTGGCTCTCGACTCGGTCGCCGAGCACACCGCCATCATGGACCGCCACTTCGACGACTTCCCCGACCCCGGTGGAAACATGGCGCCCGCAGCGCTGCAGGCCCACTCCGGGTTCCTGGTGAACTACTTCGTGGCGACCAAGGCGCTCATCCAGGCGCTGGAAGAGGTCGGCGGGGACATCTCCGATGACCACCAGGCGCTCCAGGCGGCCCTGGCGAACACCACTGTCGAAGGCCCCTACGGTCCCATCTCCCTTGATGGGAACCGCCAGGCGATCGTCGACTCCTATGTCCGCCAGATCGTTGCCAATGACGATGGTTCTCTCGGTCTGACCACTGTTGCGGTCATCCCCGGCGTGGACCAGAGCTTCGGCGGCGCCTTCAGTCCGGACATCCCCCCGCCCGGGCGTGAAGTGCCCACCTGCGACGTGCGTGACCTTCCCTGGATCGGTAACTCGATCCCGGTGGTCGACGGCGTTCTTCAGAACTGAGTCGAGAAGGGAACTGAACGAGTAGAAACATGAACGAGACCAACGGAACTCCGATCCTGGCACTCCGCCGGATTGAAGTGATCGTTGGAGGCGTGCATGCCCTGCGTGGCGTCGACATGGACGTCACGCAGGGCGAACGCCTGGGAATTCTCGGACCCAACGGCGCCGGCAAGACCACACTGTTCAACGTCATCTCCGGTGACCTTCCACCCACGGAGGGCAAGGTCCTGATCGACGGCAGGGATGTCAGCACCGCTCCGCCCCGGTTGCGCCCCGGTCTGGGAGTCGCCCGGACCTACCAGCAGACCCGCCTTTTCGGGGGCCTGACCGTCGAGGACAACCTCTTCGTGGCGGCCGCCGGGAAAGGCGGAGGACGTCTCCGGATGTTCCACAAAGCCTCCGATGAGGAGTACCGGCGCCTTGCCCGGGCAGCGGCAGCCGAGGTCTGGCTCCAGGGCGAGTTGGGGACCATGGTGGCGGACCTCTCCCACGGGGAGCAGCGTCAGCTCGAGGTCGCAATGGCCATGGTCACCGATCCTTCGTTGTTGCTCCTCGACGAGCCGGCATCCGGTCTGTCAAGTGCCGAGCGGGAGAGATTGACCGAACTGCTTCTGTCGCTGGATCGCAGCATCACCCTGATGCTGATCGAGCACGACATGGATGTGGCGCTCGAGGTTGCAGAAAGGGTGGTGGTTATGCACGAAGGGCTGACGGTGGCTGAAGGCACGCCCGATGAGATCCGAGCCGATGAGTTGGTCCACGACATATACCTGGGACGGCGGTAGGTGACCATGGCTGGGAACGGACGCCCGTTGCTCCAGGTCGAGAACCTGGTTGCCGGATACGGGGCCGCGCAGGTGCTCCACGGCGTCTCCTTCGACGTCGGCGTTGAGGCCGTGGCCGTAGTCGGCCGGAACGGGATGGGCAAGACCACCCTTTGCCGAACGATCATGGGCCTGGTGGCGGCCCGATCGGGATCGGTTCGCCTGGCCGGAAGAGAACTGACAGGGAGGAAGCCTCATCAGGTGGCCGGCGAGGGAATCGGTTACGTGCCCCAGGGGCGGCGACTCTTCGCCTCCCTCAGTGTCGACGAGCACCTGATGATGCTGGCCAAGGGCACGAAGGGCCAGAGATGGACACCGGAAGCCGTCTACGAGCTCTTTCCGCGCCTGGTGGAACGCAAGAACGTCAAGGGGACAAGACTGTCCGGGGGAGAACAGCAGATGCTCGCCATCGGCCGGGCGCTGCTACTGAACGCGCCGCTTCTGATCATGGACGAGCCGTCCGAGGGGCTGGCGCCCACCATCGTCGAGCAGTTGATCGACACCTGCCGCACGCTGGTGGAGGAGGGACACGCCGTGCTCCTGGTGGAGCAGAATCTGGGGGTGGCCTCGGAGATAGCCCAGCGCCACCTGGTAATGGTCTCCGGCCGCATCGCTGCAGAGATGAGCCCGGACCAACTCCTCAACGACCCCGAGGCGCAACGACGCCTCCTGGGAGTGGAGTCCTCAGGCTGAAAACGCCTGGGAGGAAAGACACCTGGCAAACGGCGCTGATCGCGCTGTGGGGGTTTGCTCAGTCGTAGAACTGGGGTAGGCCGCCGGCGGTGGCGAAGCCTCCGTCGGCCACCAGCGTGGAACCGGTTACATGGGAGAAGTCGTCGGAGGCGTAGGCGAGGACCAGTCTGGCCAGTTCGTCGGGTCCGAACAGACGGCCCAGTGGAGTCATTCCGATGATGGCCTTCTCCCGTTCCGAGCCCGGCGCCATGTTCTGTCGCACTATCGGGGTGTTCACCACTCCCGGGCTGACCGCCAGGACCCGGATCCCGTCGGCTGCCCACTCCAGTGCCAGCACCTGGGTGAGCGACTCCACTCCTGCCTTGGCGGCACAGTAGTTTGCGTGCAGGGCACAGGACCGCTGGGCGGCCAGGGAGGCGATGTTCATCACCACCGCACCCTGAGCCTGACAGAGATTGGGATAGAAGGCCTGGGAGGTCATGAAGGTCCCCGTCAAACAGACGTCCAGGACGCTCTGCCACTGGTCAACGCTCATCTCGGCGGCCGGCGCCCGGTCACCGAAACCGGCGCCGTTAATCAGCAGTCTCACCGGTCCGGTCTGTTCGGCGACCCTCCCCAGGGCTTCCCGGTCCCGGACGTCGGCCACGTGCCACGACGCGTATTCATGACCCGGAGGAGGATCGACGACATCGATTCCGGTGACGGTCCAACCGCGGTCGTGAAGCAGGCGCACGCAGGCCGAGCCGATGGCGCCCGATGCGCCGGTGACCACAGCATGCGGATTCGACATCACGACAGATCGTAGTCGAGCGGCGTGGTCGGGATGGGCCCCGGGTGCTCAGGCGGTGTCGAGGATCTCGGAGACATCGCACTCGTAGATGTCTCGCAGGAGTTTCAGGAAGGCCAGGACGGGGGGACTGTAGTGCTGGGCGCGTCGCACCAGCACGTGGGTGGGGAGATGCACCTGGTGCTCACCCCTCAACTCGATGTGCCGCAGCCTCCCCTGGGCGATCTCGCCGAGAATGGCGCTGTGTGGCAAAAAGGAGATCCCGAGGCCGAGAGCCACCATGCGCTTGGTGGCTTCGATGTTGTCGAGCATGGTCTCGATCTGGGGCACTATCCCCGCCTTCCGGCAGGCCTGGTTGATGAGGAGGAAGTAGGTGGACGTGGGGTCGTAGAGAATCAGAGGCTCCCGGGCCACCTCGGCGATGTAAGCGGATCCCCTCTGCGCGAAGGGGTGATCAGGATAGGTGACCAGGACGATCGGTTCATCGTAGAGATGGATGGAGTACACCTCGGGACTGTCGAGGCCCCTGGACAGCCCGACGTCGACGACTCCGGTGGCCACCATCTCGATGACGTTTGAGGATCGCCCGGTTCGGATCCGGGTCGATACCTGCGGGAAGCGGCGGCGAAAGCGGTCCAGGGTGGGGGGAAGGATGTAGGTCCCGATGATCCGCGCCGAGCCTATGGTCAGGGTGCTTCTCTGCGACTCCTGGGCGTTCCTGACGGCCTCTTTCCCCAGTTCCAGGTCCTGCAGGGCGCTTTCCACGAAGGGCCGGAGGGCCTCACCGGCCTCGGTCAGGCGCACACCGCGTCCCAGGCGGTGGAAGAGGGGAGCCCGCAGTTCTCTCTCGAGTGATTTGATCCTGGCGCTCAACGAGGGCTGGCTCAGATACAGGCTCCGGGCGGCGCCGCGAAAGCTGCCGGCCTTGGCGGCTTCCAGAAACGATTGCAGTTGGGAAAGTTCCATTAGCGATCCGTAGCATGGAATTATAGGCAAAGCCTATCACTCCGATATGGAATTAGGGTCTTGTCCTATCGCTCGAACCGGTACATAATCTGATTAGCCGTGTTGACCACCGTCGAACGATTCCATC
The DNA here is from genome assembly GCA_964458055.1 of uncultured Acidimicrobiaceae bacterium. Lineage (GTDB taxonomy): Bacteria > Actinomycetota > Acidimicrobiia > Spongiisociales > ZC4RG35 > Bin76. The sequence goes on from CAYWGY010000022.1 coordinate 5,628, forward strand.
CGAAGACACCGGTCACATGGCACAGATTCCACAACAGCAAGCCCCTGAACGCCAAAGGAGGACGAAGATCATGTCGATTAATGGCCACAACGGGTTTGCTGCGGAGGTAGCAGCCCTCAGGTTCCGCTGGGAACACGAAGAACGCTGGCAGGGAATCGAACGGGAATACTCACCCGAGGATGTGCTGTCGCTACGGGGCAGCCTGAAGATCGAGCACACCCTGGCGAGAGCCGGATCCGAGCGGCTCTGGGAACTGCTCCACGGCGAGCCTTTCATCCGGACCTTCGGCGCCCTCACCGGTGCGCAGGCGGTCCAGATGGTGAAAGCCGGTCTGAAGGCCATCTACCTGAGCGGGTGGCAGGTGGCCGCCGACGCCAACCTCTCCGGGCAGACCTATCCCGACCAGAGCCTCTACCCTTCCAACAGCGCACCGAACCTCATCAAGAGGATCAACAGCGCCCTGATGCGAGCCGACCAGATCGCCGGGATGAACGGCGAGAGCGGAGCGCACTGGTACGCCCCCATCGTGGCCGACGCCGAGGCCGGTTTTGGCGGCCCGATCCACAGCTTCGAGTTGATGAAGTCCATGATCGAAGCGGGCGCCGCCGGCGTTCACTTCGAGGACCAGTTGGCGTCTGAGAAAAAGTGCGGTCACATGGGCGGCAAGGTCCTGGTGCCGACCTCCCAGTTCATCCGCACTCTCGCCGCAGCCAGGCTCGCCGCCGACGTCATGGATGTGCCTACCCTGGTGATGGCCCGAACGGATGCTCGCGACGCCACCTTGCTGATGAGCGATGTCGACGAGCGAGATCACCGGTTCCTGACCGGCGAGCGCACTGCCGAGGGCTACCACATGGTTCGCGGGGGCATGGAAGCGGCCACGGCCCGTGCTCTGGCCTATGCGCCCTACGCCGACATCCTCTGGTGCGAGACCTCCGAGCCCGACATAGAGGAGGCGGCGCGATTCGCCGAGGCCGTCCACAACCGGTTCCCCGGAAAGCTCCTGGCCTATAACTGCTCGCCGTCGTTCAACTGGAGGAGGCATCTCACCGACCGGGAGATAGCTCACTTCCAGGAAGAGTTGGCTTCTCTGGGATACCGGTTCCAGTTCATCACCCTGGCCGGTTGGCACTTGCTCAACTACCACACCTTCGACCTGGCCCGTGGCTATGACGCCGCCGGCATGGCCGCCTACAGCGAACTCCAGAACCGGGAGTTCGCCTCGGAGGTCCACGGCTACACCGCCACCCGGCATCAGGCGGAGGTGGGAGCGGGCTATTTCGACCAGGTGATGCAGGTCGTTACCGGAGGAAGGGCCTCGACCCTTGCCCTGGCAGGATCAACCGAAGAGATGCAGTTCAACCAACCTGGAGGCATGCGCGGGGCTGCGTAACGGGACTCCGAGTCGGTGGTGAGGGATCCGGTCCCGGTCTGTCCGGGACCGGCGCCTTCACCGAAGAAGCTACGCCGGTTTGTTCCTACGCCACGCACCGATGCGTTCATACAGGACGGGATCTCGGGCCGTCCGGGGCAATCCCGAGAAGGGTGCCACTGCGACCCGGTTGGGGGTTACAGGGTGGAGAGCGGCACAGCATGTCGCAGTTCAACCGGATCACCCGGCCTCGGGGGCTAGTCTTATCCCGGTGGAAACTCTGAACGGTTATGGCCCATGATCGATCATGACTACGTAAGGCTTGTCGAGCGAGTCGTGAGGGAGGAGGACTTCTTCGCGAGGGCGGTAAGAAATGACCGGGAGTCGCGCTATCCGTCCGAGAACATGCAAGCGCTGAGGTCGGTGGGAGTTCCTTCGATGGCCATCCACCCCCAGTTCGGCGGTCCGGGTCACAACATTGCCACCAGGACCAAGGTGGCGGAGGTCATCGCCTACGGTGATCCTGTCTCGGCAGCCTGCACCAACATGCACTGGTCTGCACTCGACCTGATCGGGCCGTACGCCTTCGGGGACGACAACATGGCGGCGCTGCTCCGGGACTGCGCCGAGAACCAGTCCATGTTCTGCGGTGCGGCGTCGGCGCCTCCTGACGAGTTGGATGTGACCAAGGTGGGCGCGCGGTTCAGCCGGGTCGACGGAGGTTGGCTGGGCAACGGCCGGGTCGGGTTTGCCACCAACTCGGCAGGGGCCGACTACGTGGGGACAATCGCCTCGGTGGTGGATGACGAAGGTGAGTTGGTGGGGCGGAGGCTCCTGGTGATGTTCGTCCCGGTCGGAACGCCCGGAATGACGATCCACGATGACTGGAACGCCATGGGACTGCGGGGGACGGCCACGAATTCGGTGACCATCAAGAACGCTTTCGTGCCCGAACGATACGCCATGGTGCGAGATTTGGACCAACCCCAGGCCAGTTTCACTGACGACGAGGGCGAGGTCCAGCACATGGCGTTCGGACTGCTCAACCTCTCCGGGGGCGGGATGCAGGTGGGTCACTGCCGCCGGATCCTCGATTACATGGCCGGGTATCTGCGCAAGCGCAAGGGCGGGATTGCGGTCGCCATCAAGGGTCAGGAGGCCAAGACCCGAGCCGATGTGGGTTGGTCCCAGTCCACCTACGGGCGGATGAGTTTCTGGGTGCGCTCGGCCTCCACAGTTCTGTATGACACCGCCAACAAGCTCTCCGACCCGCACTACCCCCAGGACAAGCGGGCTTGGATCAGCCTGATGGCGCTATACCACGTCCGGCGGATGACCGAGGAGGTCGCCCGGGAGTCATTCCGATTGGCGGGGGCGCACGGGATCGTGGCCTTGAATCCATACGAGCGGATGTACCGGGACCTGCTGGCCCAGACCGCGATCATCTTCAAGGCGCCGGAGATGGAAGAGCATCTTGGGAAAGCCGAGTTGGGCATGGACTTCGACCCCATGCCGGGCGGCTGAATTCCGGGGCGAACTGCACCAAGGAACCCCGCGATGATGAGGAGCTTTCTCTACGTACCGGGCGATCGCCCCGCCATGCTGGCAAAGGCGGCCGGTCGGGGAGCAGACATGCTCATCCTCGACTTGGAGGACGCGGTGGCGCCCTCATCCAAGACCGAGGCGCGGACCATTCTCGCAGAGGCCATCCCGCAACTGCTCGCTGAGGGGTCTGCACTGGCGGTGCGGGTGAACAGCGAACCCGAGGAACAGGAGGCCGACCTGGCCGCAATCGCCGGAACCGGGATCGAGACTCTGGTGGTGGCCAAGGCAACCGCAGAGGGAATCCGGGCAGTGACGGAGCGGTCGAGAAGGATCGGGCTCTCGTCTCTGCGGTTGATCGCCCTCATCGAGAGCGCCCACGGCCTGTGGGAGGCCCTTCCCATCGCCGGGCACCCCTGGGTGGTGAACCTGGCGACCGGAGAGGAGGACCTCGCCGCCGACCTGGGTGTGGACTACCGGGGCGATCCCATGCTCTGGCATCCGGTCCGCTCCCGCCTGGTCTGGGCCTCCGCCGCTGCCGGACTGCCGGGTCCCAACGGTCCCGTCTGGACCGCCATCCGCGACCTTGAGGGTCTGAGAGAATCAACCCTCCATCTCAAACGCTGCGGCTTCTCCTCGCGCTCGGCCGTCCATCCCGCACAGGTGCCGGTGATCAACGAAGTCTTCACCCCATCCCCCGAAGAGCTCGAAGCTGCCCGCCAATTGGTCGATGCCTACGACCAGGCCCTGTTCGAGGGCAGGGGCGCCATCCTGGACGCCCAGGGAAGGATGATCGACGAAGCGATAGTCCGCCGTGCCCGCAGGCTGGTGGGAGGCCAATACTCCTGACAGGGTGTCTGCACTGCAGTGCCCGGCCTGTGCTCCGCATAGTGGTTTGGAGTTGTCGTCCCGGAGGAGAGCCAAGACCCATTCAGGGGAGGAGTGCACCGAGCGCCGCATGGACATCAGTGGCTTCGGTGAAGGATCGGAGTGACTCCAATGACCTCTGTGCCTGGATCGGGCTCAGCGAGCGGGAGGCGTTGTCGATGAACTTGAGATCCAGGTCTTCCTTGGAGAGCGGGTGGAGTTGTCCGCCGCGGCTTTCTTCGGTTCGGTGCTCCATGGTGGCCCCGTCTGTCATGTGCAGGCGCAGCACTCCTCCGAATGAGAGCGGGAACCTCTCGGAGGACACCGGGTCGGCTGTGCACGTGACCATGGCGGCCAGGCGTAGGCGTTCGGGGTCGGTCACGGTCTCCCGGGTGAAGTCGTCGTGGCCCACTCCCAGACCGCTTCCGCCGACCAGGGCGGCGGCCACGGTGAAAGGTCCGCTGAACTTGGCTGCATAGGGGGTGGGGGGAGCGGCCTTCTCCCCGGGCGGCTCGGCGATGGTGCGGAGGGTGGGTTCGGGCACTCCCAACTCGATCGAGGTGACATCCGAGAGAACCATGTCGCGTTTTCGGAGAGCCAGGGCGGCGTCGATGCCGGCGTGGGTGAAGTGGTTGGTGGGATAGGGCTTGTAGAAGACCCGGCGGAATTCCCAGTGCTCTCCCAACCGGTCGACCACCGGCGCCGGCCACCACCTGTCTCCCGAGAAGGCCTGGAGGAGACCGAAACGGCCCTCCAGCACTGTCGGAGGGCCGGTGATCCCGGCCGCCACCAGTTGGGCGGCGCAGATCCCGGCATGTGCCGCCCAGCCGTTGTGCAGTCGCTTGACGGTGCCGCCGGTCCGGTTGGCTTCCAACAGTCCAGCACCCATGCTGGAGGCCACCCCCAGGGCATGGGTGAGGCCCTCGGCGCCCAGCCGGTAGAGCACCCCCGCCGCCAGGGCGGATCCCAGGGCGCCCAGGATGCTGGTGGCGTGCAGTCCCCGGTCGAAGAAGACGTGGTTTCGAGCCTCGGGGTCGTAGCCGGCCATCCCCAGCCTTACGCACACCTCGAGGCCCAGCGCCACCGCGGTGATTAACTCTGCCGGTGTGGAGGAGCACTCTTCGGCGGTCGCCAGGGCGGCTGGGATGACAGAGGAGGAGGGATGGACTATCGAAGGCAGGTGGGTGTCGTCGAAGTCGAGAGCATGGGCCAGGGCGCCGTTGATCAGCGCCGCCTGGGGTGCAGGCAACTTGGCGCCGGAACCGAGTGCGGTGGCGGTGCCGCGGCTGCCCCAACCCTGCACGGTCCGTGCGACGGCCTCGGTGGTGGGGTCTCCCAGGGCGCCCAGTGCCACTCCCACCAGGTCCACGATGCGATCGATGACATCGGGGACCAACTCCTCCGCAAGCCCGGTTCCGGCCTGGTTGTGGGCGAACCGCCCGAGTTGAACGGCGAGAGGATCAGTCGAAGACAACGGCGATCGGCCTGATCGGAGAACCGGTGGCGCCCACCAGCTTGAGGGGGATGGCCACGAACAGGAATTCTCCCACTCCCATTGCGGCCAGTTCACCGAGGTTCATCACCTCGAAGATGTGGATGCCGGCGTCCACCAGCAGGCGGCGGTGAACGGGCAGGGTGCTGTGGCCGGCGCCGGGCCGGACCACCTCGAAGGCAAGGGTCTCGGCGCCCGCCGCACGCAGGCCCCGGTCGGCGAGCCAGTCACCGCCCTCCCTACCGGGTCCGGGAGCACCGTCGACCTGGCCCCTGAATGCCTCCGGTTCGTCCCACAGCAGGTTCCAGCCGCTGTGGATGAGTGCCACGTCGCCGGGTTCCAGCGAGGCGCCGGAGGCCCGCTCCGCAGCGTTCAGATCCGAAGCAGTCATCTCGTAGCCGGCAGGCAGTCGATCCACCCCGTGGACTGCAGCCACATCCAGGAGGACTCCTCGGCAAAAGAACGGCGTCACCGTCTCTATGCCCATCCGGGTGAACCCGTTGTTGGTGGTTACCGAGGCCGGCTCGACGCCTCCATGCATGAGACCGCCGTGAGAGACGTGGCAGAGCGCGTCGATGTGCGTGCCGACGTGCCCGCCCAGGACGATCATCTCGTTGGCCGCCGAGGCGCCACCGGGCCTGATCACGTCTCCGTGGCGCCTCATCAAGGCCATCTGGTAGGCGGGGTGATTGGGCGACACCGGCATGCCCCGGCGCCAGGGGTGAGCCAGATCCACGATCCTGCCTCCCAGTAGGGACCGCCAACTCTCTCGCTCCATCACACCACTCCTTTCCGGGCCAGTTCGGCCAACTCGTCCTCGCCGATGCCCAGTTGCTCACAATAGATCCGGAGGTTGTCCGCTCCCTTGGCCCGTCCGCTCCACCGCACCCCGCCGGGAGTCTCCGACATCCGGAACAGCACGTTCTGCATCTTGATCCTGCCCAACTCGGGATCGTCCACCTCGATTATGGAATCGAGCGCCCGGTACTGGGGGTCCTCGAGGACCTGGGAGACGTCGTAGATGGGAGCGACGGCCGCCTGGGCCTTGCCGAAGGCGTCCATCACCTCCTCGAGGTCCCGTTGGAGTATCCACTCGCCCACGCAGCTGTCCAGGAGATCCGCCCTTTTGGCCCGTTCACTCGCAGACGAGAACCAGGGTTCCTCCACCAACTCGGGATGGCCCACCAGCCTCATGACCCGCTCGGCAATGCTCTGGGCGCTGGTGGAGATCGCCACCCAGCGGCCATCGCGGGTCTTGTAGGTGTTGCGGGGAGCGTTGTTGGCCGACCGGTTGCCGGTCCGGGGCTGAATGATTCCCAGTTGGTCATAGACCAGTGCATGGGGTCCCAGCATGGCCATGATCGGCTCGATGATGGCACAGTCGATCACCTGGCCCTGGCCGCCCCGGTCGCGGTGCATGAGCGCCATCAGCACCGCGCCGGCCACCGTCAGTCCGGTGATGCCGTCGGCCAGCCCGAAAGGCGGAAGGGTGGGAGGACCGTCCGGCTGGCCGGTGAGCGCCGCGAACCCGCTCATCGACTCGGCGAGGGTGCCGAATCCGGGTCGGCTCGCATACGGTCCGAACTGTCCGAACCCGCTCACCCGGGCAACCACGAGCCCCGGGTTGGTTTCCATGAGGACCTCCGGAGCGAGATCCCACCTCTCCAGGGTGCCGGGGCGGAAGTTCTCGATCAGCACATCGGAGGTCTCGACCAGGCGAAGAAGAATCGATTGTCCCTCGGGGGTGGAGAGATTCAGGGTGATGGCCTGCTTGTTGCGGTTAAGGGTCTTCCACCACAGCGGCACGTCGTCTTTGGCGTGACCGTGATTGCGGACCGGATCACCGCGAGGATGCTCGACCTTTATCACCGAGGCGCCGTAGTCAGCGAGCATGGTGGCCGCCATCGGACCGGCGAACAGCGTGGCGATATCGATCACCCGGATTCCTTCCAGGGGTCCCGCCTTCACGGCAGCATTCCTCTCTCATCTCCCCGGCGGGAGGGTGCTCCGCCGGTCAAGCCCGAAAGTGTGGCACGGGGTCGGCAGGTATCATCGGCGCTCTGCTGGAGGTGGCGGGCATCTCCCACGGCATGGGTGGTCCCGATCCCGGGGTGGCGTGCCAATGTGAACATGGAAATAACACTTTATCCAATCCGAAGGGCTCCTTGTTTCGGACCCCTATTCGGTGGGGCTCCGGTTCAGAGGCTGGGATGGTCGATCCCCTGACACTGGAGGAGCGAAGGCGCCTTCTTCCCGGCGGGGGACTGGTGCTGGGAACCCTGCCCGACGGCACCAAGCCACTCATGGTGAGAGGCGCCGGCTCACGCATTTGGGACTACGAGGGTCGCGAATACGTCGACTGCGTGCTGGGATCGGGCGCCCTGATCCTGGGGCACGCCCATCCCAGGGTCGTCGAAGCGGTGGCGTCACAGGTCGAGAAGGGCACCACCTACTACACCCTGAGTCCCCCCGTCCTGGAGTTGGCCGAGCGCATCGTTCACCACGTGCCCTCGGCCGAGAAGATCCAATTCTGTGCCTCGGGAGGGGAGGCCGTCAACTACGCACTCCGTCTCGCCCGGGCCGCCACCGGGCGACACACGATTCTCAAGTTCGAGGGCGGCTTCCACGGCTTCAGCGACTACGCCCAGATGAGTACGGGCCCCTCCGGATCCCGACGGTTCCCCGAACCGGAGCCCGACTCGGCCGGCATCCCCCCGGAGTTGGAGCAGCGGGTCCTGGTGGCTCCGTTCAACGACCTGGCGGAGACGGCCCGGATCGTCTCGGCGCACAGCGATCAACTGGCGGCGGTGGTGGTGGAGCCACTGCAAAGAGCCATCCCCCCGGTGGACGGGTTCCTGGAGGGCCTGCGGGGTCTCTGCGACCGGTACGGCCTCGTCCTGATCTTTGACGAGGTAGTGACCGGGTTCCGGCTCGGGCTGGGAGGGGCCCAGGAACATTACGGCGTCCCTGCGGATCTGACCTGTCTGGGAAAGACCATCGGCGGCGGTTTCCCCATGGGAGCGGTCACCGGTCCCCGCTCCATCATGGATCTGGCGGCTCACCACCGGCCCTCCCCGCGCCCGGTGTTCATGTCCGGCACCCTGAACGGCAACCCGGTCTCGAGTTCTGCCGGCCTGGCGACGCTGGGAGTGCTGGAGGAACCCGGGGTCTACCAGAGGCTCTTTGATATGGGAGTTTGGCTGCGGCGAACCCTGACCGGGATCTTCCATGGTCGCGGAGTCCACGCCGAGGTCATCGGCGAGGGACCCCTCCTCCAGGTGTTCCTTACCGATTTGACGATCACAGACTACCGCCACACCCTGCATGCCGACCGTGCCACCCTGGCCCTCCTGGGCTCCCGGGTGGTGCAGGAGGGGATATTCATCACCGGTGAGAAGACATACCTTTCGCTGGCCCACACCGACCGGGACCTGCGCCGGATAGCTCTCGCCTGGGAGTCCGCCCTGGATGGCATGGCGGAAGGGGTGTAGCTCCCGGTTCCGGGTGGGGCGCAGTAAGCGGACGCCGCGTGAAGGCCGGTGGCAGGCATGTCTCATCTCGGAGACGGATTCGGCCACGTAATGGCGGGATATCCTCCGGGGTGAAAGGCAAATGAGGGAGGAATCATGATTGATGCCATTTTCAGAAGGACCCCCGTTCTCTTCGTCCTGGTGCTCATGGCCGGGATGCTGGCGTCGGCGCCCGTGGGCGCCCAGGAAGGCGACGGAGAAGATGGGTTCACGCTCACCATCCTGCACAACAACGACGGGGAGTCAAAACTCCTGCCCGACGGGAACGATGATCCCGGCGTGGCACGTTTCGTTACGGTGATGAAGCAACTCCAGATGGGTGCATCCGGTTCGGGCCTGGTCACCCTGACCTCGGGTGACAACTTCCTGGCTTCCCAGGAGTTCGGGGTGTCGCTCGGTCGGGAGGGGCCTCTCTACGACTCGATTGCCCTTAGCGGCATCTACGACGCCATGGCCCTGGGAAACCACGACTTCGACCTGGGACCCGAGGTGACCGCCCGTTTCGTGAGCGGCTTCTCCCCGCCGGTGACCTTCCTCTCCGCCAATGTGGACTTCACCGGCGAACCCGGTCTGCAGGCGCTGGTCGACCAGGGCCTAATCGCCGCCAGCACGGTGATCGAGACCGGCGGCGAGCGGATCGGCGTGATCGGGGCGGTCACTCCCATGCTTCCCAACATCTCCAGCCCGCGCAACGCGGTGGTGTCACCGGTCCTTCCGGCTGTCGTGGCGGAGGTCGGCAACCTTACCGACCTGGGAGTGAACAAGATCATTCTGGTCAGCCACCTGCAGGCCGTGGCGGAGGAGATCGAGTTGATCGGGAGCCTCTCGGGCGTCGACGTGGTGATCGCCGGTGGTGGCGACGACCTGCTCCGCAACGAGGGCGATTCCTGCCTGCCCGAGGAGGAGGCGGTGGCACCCTACCCGATTGAGGTGGAGGACGCTTCCGGCGCCACCGTCCCGGTCATCACCGCTCCTGGCGGGTACCGCTGCATCGGAGAACTGAACGTCACATTCGACGCCGATGGCAACGTGACGGCCGCGGAGGGCCGCTCTGTCGGGGTTGGCTTCGACGTGGAGCCGGACCTGGCGGTCCAGGCCAACGTGATCGACCCTCTCACGGAGGCGGTGGGCCTCATCGGCGCCGAGGTGATAGGCGCCACCGAGGTGGAGTTGGACGGGCGCCGTTCGGGTGTACGTACCAGGGCGACCAACGAAGGCAACCTGATGGCGGATGCCCTGCGGGCCACAGCCACCAACCTGGCGGACGACTTCGGGATCGCGACGGCTGATGTGGCCGTCCAGAACGGGGGAGGGATCCGAAACGACTCGGTGATTCCGGTGGGTGACATAACCACCGGGACGACTTGGAACATCGCTCCATTCAGGAACTTCGTCGTGGTCGGCGAGGTCCCTCGGGAGGTCTTCCATGTGTTGTTGGAACAAGCGGTGGACCGGATTCCGGGCGCCGGCGGGCAGTTCGCCCAGGTCTCGGGGTTCACACTCACCTACGACCCCGCAGCACCGGCGCGTGAGATCGCCCGGGACGGCGACTGCTCGTTGAGCGGCAATCCCGGCGAGCGGGTCCGAAGCGTGGTGCTGGACGACGGCACGGTGATAGTCGACGACGGGGAGGTGGTGCCCGGTGATCCCGTGGTGCTGGCCACCATCGACTTCCTGGCCGGCGGCGGAGACTGTTACCCGCTGGCGGATATCGCCTTCACCAAGCTGGGGGTCAGTTACCAGCAGGCGCTGGCCAACTACATAGCGGTAGACCTGGAGGGAACGATCACCGCGGCGGCCTACCCGGCAGACGGCGCCGGCCGGATTGTGGCCCTGGAAGTGGCGCCTGAACCCGAAACACGCGCTATAACGGTGATGGCGGGCGACTACCTGCGGAAGATCGCCAAGACCCATCTCGGTGACGAGAACCGCTGGATGGAGATCTTCGAACTCAACAGGGGTGTGATCCAGGCTGACGGCGGCGCTCTCACCGACCCGGACCTGATTCGGGTCGGCTGGGTGCTGGAAGTGCCGGCCAGGTAGGGAGGCCCAAACTGCTGGAGGGGGTGCCCCGGCTCCGACAGTCGGGACACCCCCCCCCTCGTCACGACCTGTGGACAGGTTCCGTGGAGGTTGGCTCGGGTGGTTTGGGTTTCTGGACCCAAAGGGAAGGCTTCCGGGCCCGGGGAGCCTACGGATCGTCCATCCCTTCCTACGAGGCGGTGCTCCCGGCGGGACTGAGGGGTTGGAACGAGGTTGATATGCGTCGTATGATCGAGCAGCCGTTCTCTCGGGTGGGCATCGTCACGTCCACCTGATCAGGCGCCTTTAACGATGCGAGTGTGGTCGGGTTGCGAGGAGCCCGATGGTGTGTTCCTTACCACAGGGGATTGATCCAAGTGATCTCTCTGAAGCGAGCAAAGTCGGAGTCAGCGGAGACTATTGCCAGTCCGTGCTGGATGCACAACGCCGCCAGCACTGCATCGGGTATGAGGTTTCCGCCCAGTCTCAGATCGCCAATCAGCCTGCTGAGTATGTCGGGAAAGCCCCGGGAGGGGGCCGGTATCCAGGTGGATGGCGCCGCCAGCCACTCTTCGACGATGGTCCATGCTTCTGTCGAGGAGAGCGGTTTCACCATGGCCCGGTGATTGGTGGCGATGCGCAGGAACCCCGTGAGGGACTGCCACGGCAGCCCGATCCTGCGGGGTCCGTTCAACTCCTTTTCCATCCACGACTTGGCGTTCGAGTGAAACGGGCTCTCCTCGTCAACGGAATACAGGAGGATATTCGTGTCAAGCAGCATTTGGCGTCCCTAACGGAACGACGGGCCTTCCAGTCGTTCCAAGGCTTCGGCCACGTTGGAAACATCGATTCTCAGCCCCATGGGGTGGGTCCGTTGTCTGAAGGGGACACCTCTCGGACGGTCTGTGAGACCTCGCCGGACCAGGTGGTTTACAGCCTCCGACACCCCCATGCCTGTCTCCCTACGGAATCGAAGCATCGCCGCGGCGGTGTCGTCGTCGAACTGGATAGTCGTGCGCATGCGTTCATTTTAGCATGCACATGCACCTTGTTACGCATCAGAATGCGCAACTAACTGTTGGATCGGTTTCCTCGACCCGCACAGGCTGTCGGGGAAGATGGGATCCCTCAGTTACCGGCCATCTGGCGGAGGACGTAGGGGAGGATGCCACCGTGGCGGTAGTAGTCCACTTCGATGGGCGTGTCGATGCGGACGATTGCCTCGAAATGCGTTGTCCCGCCGTCCTGTCCCTCGGTGGTCACCATGATGCGCTGGCCGGGCGTCACCGACTCGTCCACCGGGATGTGGAAAGTCTCCGCACCCGAGAGTCCCAGGCTCTCGGGGGTGTCGCCCTCGACGAACTGGAGGGGGAGGAGTCCCATCATCACCAGGTTGGTGCGATGGATGCGCTCGTAACTCTGGGCGATTGCCGCCCGCACGCCGAGGAGGAAGGGTCCCTTGGCTGCCCAGTCGCGGGATGACCCCATCCCGTAGTCGCGACCGGCGATCACTATCAGGGGCGTACCCCGTTCCCGGTAGTTGCCGGCGGCCTCGAAGATGGTCTTGACCTGTCCGTCTCCGAAATCGGTTGTGAACCCGCCCTCGGTTCCCGGCGCCAGGAGGTTTCTGACCCGGAGGTTCGCGAAGGTGCCTCGGCTCATGATCCGATCGTTGCCCCGGCGGGCGCCGTAGGAGTTGAATCCCGACGGCTGGACGCCTCGTTCGATCAGGTAGCGACCGGCGGGGGTGTTGGCAGAGATGGGACCGGCGGGCGAGATGTGATCGGTGGTGATGGAATCGCCCACCATCACCAGGGCCCGGGCGCCACGGATGGGTTCGACGGGCCTCGGTTCGGGTGTCAGGTCTTCGAAGAAGGGCGGCGACTGGATGTAGGTGGACTCATCCGACCATTGATAGAGCCGGCTCTCGGCCATGTCCACGGCTCGCCACTCCTCGGCGCCTGTGAAGACATCGGCGTATCGGGAGTTGAACTGCTCCCGGGTCACATGGCTGTCGATTATGGAGACGACCTCTTCCTGGGAGGGCCAGATGTCCCGGAGGAACACCTCCCTTCCTTCCGAGTCGGTCCCGAGAGGCTCGGTTGCCGGGTCCCAGTCGACCGTTCCCGCCAGTGCGTAGGCCACCACCAGGGGAGGGGAGGCCAGGTAGTTGGCCTTGATGTAAGGACTGATGCGCCCCTCGAAATTGCGATTGCCCGACAACACGCTGGCAGCCACCAGGTCGGCCGAGTCGATGGCTTGCGAAATCGGCTCGGGCAGGGGTCCGGAGTTGCCGATGCAGGTGGTGCATCCATACCCCACCAGGTAGAAACCGAGCGCTTCAAGGTCGCCGGTGAGGCCGGCCCGGTCGAGATAGTCGGTCACCACCTGCGACCCGGGGGCGAGGGAGGTCTTCACCCACGGCCGGCGGCGGAGACCCCGGCGGCGGGCGTTGCGGGCCAGGAGCCCCGCTCCCACCATCACCGCGGGATTGGAGGTGTTGGTGCACGATGTGATGGCCGCGATCACCACCCGGCCGTCCTCGAGGTCGAAGGTGTCGCCGTTGAGGCTCACATCCGGGGCTATGGCGGCGCCGTTGGAGGGGGAGCGTTCGAACACCGAGTTCAGGTCGTGGTGCCATTGCTCCTTCATCCGGAACAGCGGGATCCTGTCCTGGGGGCGGCGGGGACCCGCCAGCGACGGCTCCACCGTGCCCAGATCAAGTTCCAGGTGGGCGTGGTAGCCGATCTCGCGACCGTCGCGCCACAAGCCCTGTTCCCGGTAGTACTGCTCGACCGTCCCGACCAGTTCCGGCGAGCGACCCGAGAGCTCCAGGTAGCGGATGGTCTGGTCGTCAACCGGGAAGAACCCCACGGTTGCCCCGTACTCGGGCGCCATGTTGGCGATGGTGGCGCGGGTGGCCACCGGCATGTTGTCGAGCCCGGGACCGTCGAATTCCACGAACTTGCCAACAACTCCGTGGTTACGGAGCATCTCGGTGATCCGCAGTACCAGGTCGGTGGCGGTGGACCCCTCGCGGAGGTCGCCGGTGAGACGGACTCCCACCACCTCGGGAAGGAGCATGAAGATGGGCTGGCCCACCATGACGGCCTCGGCTTCGATCCC
>CAYWGY010000023.1:0-240 GCA_964458055.1 uncultured Acidimicrobiaceae bacterium
GTCGCAGCGGCGGTGGCCTGCAGGAGACCTTCACCGTTCGCAAGATCAGTTTCGGGATCGGTGTGGAACGGATCTTCCCCGTTCATGCTCCGATCATCAACCGTATCGAGGTGCGTCGTCGCGGGCTGGTTCGGCGGGCCAAGCTCAACTACCTGCGCGGTCGTTCCGGCAAGTCGGCTCGCATCAAAGAGAGACGCTACTGACCGAGACGCCATCCGGCAGTTCCCAGCCGGTTCCCAT
>CAYWGY010000023.1:250-19311 GCA_964458055.1 uncultured Acidimicrobiaceae bacterium
AGGCCGGAAGGCGTTGCGATCGATCCCTCCCGGTGCCCGGTCCGGGCGGCGGGTCCGGTCGACACTGTTGGAGATGGCCATCCTGTTGGTGGGAGCGGTAATCCTGGCGGTCCTGATCAAGTCCCTCCTGATCCAGCCCTTCGAGATTCCCTCCCAGTCGATGCACCCCACCCTCCAGGTGGGAGACAGGGTGATGGTGTCCAAGGTCAGCTACTGGTTCGGAGACCCCTCGCGGGGGGATGTGGTGGTGTTCTCGCCTCCGGGGCGGGTGGAGCCTGACCGCAACTTCCTGGAGGTGATCTGGCACGAGGTGAGGGAGGCGTTCGGGTGGTACGACATCTCCGAGGCCGATCTCATCAAACGGGTGATAGCCACCGGGGGTGATCTCCTCGAGATCACCCACAACGAGGTGCGGGTCAACGGCGAGGTGCTGGATGAGCCATACCTGGGCTCGGCCACCCAGGGACAGGTGTACGTCCTGGAGGTTGAGGAGGATCATCTGTTCGTGATGGGAGACAACCGTGGCAAGTCCTCGGACAGCCGGGTCTTCGGAACGGTCCACAAGGACAACGTCGTGGGGAAGGCAGTCTTTCGCATCTGGCCGCTCGGTCGCCTGGGAGGGATCTAGCCTCGGCTGGGAGCGGCTGAGCGCAAAGGCCGTTCCCGGGTAGCCGTCCTTCACGGTTGCCGAGGCACTCCGTGGACCGGCCGGCTTCGTTTGCTACTGTGGCCGCAAAGTCCGGCTGGCGCTCCGGCCCGGGATGTGCATCCGTTACCCTGTCGGTATGTTCAGGAGGGCCGGACTTCGGCCACCCACGGACCGGTGGCGTTCGGTTCGGCGATCAGGGCTGGGTTCCGTTGTTCTCGCCACGGTGGCCGCGGCGGTGTTGGCGATGGGTTCCGGCGGTCCCGCCCGAGCTGAGTCAACAGTGGATGAGACCCGGGCCTTTCCTCAGGTCGGGGGAGTCACATTGCAGAACACCCGGGTCACCTGCGATGTGGCCGCAGAGGTCTTCAACCTGTTGTGTGAGTCCTTCGATCTGCTGAAGGACAGGTATCTGGGTTCGGTGGACGCAGCCGTCCTGGCAGCGGCCGCAGCGCAGGGCGTCCGTGACGCCAATCTGGACGCCGTAACGGGCACCCCTCCCGCCTGCCCCCTGCCCGCCTCCCAATTCGAGCAGGTCTGTGTGGAGATCGACAAAGTCGAGGACACCGCGGAGGCGGTGTTCGCGGCCACCGAGGCAATGGTGGAGTCACTGGGAGATGCCTACTCGGTCCTGCTGCGCCCGGCGCGCTACCAGGAGATCCTTGACAGAGGTCTGAACACCGGGGCCGGGTTCGGGATGGAGATAGGCCTGTTGGACGGAGAAGAACCGTGCTCGGTGGTGACGACTACCTGCCGACCTGTCATTGTCCACGTAATCGACAACAGCCCGGCCGCCGGCGCCGGACTGATGGCAGGCGATGTCATACTGGAAGTTGACGGCGCCCTCTCCTCCTCCCTTTCTTGCGACGACGTTTCCGACCTGGACGAGGCGGCCCTGGACACCACCATGACCGTCAAGGTGCAACGGGGCGGCAGCACCCTGACGGCATCCATCCAGGCGGCCGCCGTAACCGTGCCGCTGGTGCGCCATCGTGTTGTTGATGGGAACGTCGGATATCTACGTCTCCATGGCTTCGCGGACTCCACCCCGGCAAGCGTCAAGGCTGCCTTGGAAGACCTGATAGCTGCCGGCATAACCGGGATTGTCCTCGACCTGAGGCACAATCCCGGAGGCGGTTTCCGGGCCACGATCGGCGTGGCCAGCCTCTTTCTCCCCGAAGAGTCGGTGGTCACGAAGACCCATCAGAGGGGCGGTGAGGATGACTGGACCACATCCCAGGCGGCTGTGGCGCCGGATCGGTCCACCTTGCCCATGGCAGTGGTCGTTGACGGGGGGAGCGCCTCGGGGGCCGAGTTGCTGGCCGGGGCGCTGGACGACCACAACCGGGCCACGCTGGTGGGAGAGAGGACTTTCGGTAAGCACCTCGGTCAGATAACACGCGAGTTCAGTGTTGGCGGCAATAAGGTGGCGGTACTGCGTCTCTCCACGCTCCGATGGACGACACCGCATGGGCGCTCGGCGCAGGGTGGATTCGCCCCGGACAGGCAAGCGGAACTGCCCATGTGCCTGCATCCGGTGGGGGTGGCCCGCCAGGCCCGGCAACTCATCTCTACCAGCACTCCCCCCAGGGTCGGCAACACGGGCGGAGGCGGTGGAGGCGGTGGAGGCGGTGGGGGCGGTGGAGGCGGTGGAGGTGGTGGAGGCTCCGCCGGGAGCGACGCAGCAGGTCCGGACGAATTGCCTCCGCAGGCCTCTGAGTTGTTTGACGACATTGCCGCGGGGACATGGTACGAGTCGGCGGTGTCGTGGATGATCCTCCACGGCGTGACCCGTGGGTGCACGACCACCATGTACTGCCCCGACCAGGAGTTGACCCGCCGGCAGTTTGTCACGTTCCTGTGGAGGGCCGCCGGGTCGCCCGGGGGTGAGTACCCGGGTTCGGAAGCCTTTACCGACGTTGCCGCAGGCGTCTACTCGGACGAAGCCATCGGCTGGGCGGTTTCCAACGGGATAACCCTGGGCTGCACGGAAGGCTCCGTCGGTGACGGGAGTTGGCGGTTCTGCCCTGGTGACCCGGTGACCCGCGGTCAGATGGCCGTCCTCCTGTACCGCCATGTGGAGGCAAATTACGTGGGGGCGACCGTCTATGAAGACGTGGCTCCCGACAGCTTCTACGCCACCGCGGCGGCCTGGATGCACGACTTCCAGGTTGTCTCGGGATGTGGGCCCGACGTCTTCTGTCCCGAACGGGACGCCAGTCGCGCCGAGGCGGCCGCATTCATCCACGGGGTGGCAATCCGGCCGCACACCTGGGGACCAGGGAACACCTCGTTCATCCCGTCCCCCTGACGGTCGAGTGAGAACCTGTCCCGGGGTGTCACACCCACTGAACAATCTGTTCAACAATGAACCGGAGAGACCGTCACCCGGCGCGGATGCGAACCGGCGCCGCCGCGGAGAGTCTTGCGGCGCGTTTTCTGGAGGCGCGGGGCCACCGGGTGCTGGCCAGGAACGTGTCGGTGGGCAGGGGGGAGATCGACATACTCGCCGAGATCGACGGTGAGAGGACGGTGGTGGAGGTGAGGAGTCGCTGGACGCTGGGACGGAAGGCGTCTCCCGATCCGCTGGACGCCTTCGACGCTGCCAAGGAGCGACAGGTCAGAACACTGGCCAGGGCGATGTCCCGTCCGGTGTTCCGGATCGATCTGATCACGGTGCGTTTCCACGAGGGCGGGGTGGATCTACTGTGGCTCCCGCGGGTGGCCTGAGAGGGCTATCCGGAGAAGATGGCCCACAGTATCGCCGCGGCCGTCACCGCCAGCGCGGCAACCACCATGATGATGTCGACCGTGTTCTTGCGGTGGGGGCGGAAAGGATTGAAACCCATCTCAAACCACAAGCTAGCGGGTTGATTTACCCTAAGGGGGGTATGTGGCTCGAAACCGAGGATCGCGGACCGGTGCGCTGGCTGTGGTTGAACCGCCCGCACCGCAAGAACGCCGTTCCCCCGCAGGGCTGGAGAGACCTGGCCGAGGCCTTTGCCGAGTGCGAGCGCTCCTCACAGCGGGTGCTGGTCATTTCCGGCAGGGGTGGCGACTTCTGCGCCGGCGCCGACCTCGACCCGTCCGCAGGTCCCCGTTTCCAGGGAGTTGTCGCGGCACAGAACCGGATGAAGGTGGTGGGAGATGCCGCGGTCGCCCTGCGGCGATTGACAAAGCCGACCGTGGCGGCGGTCGACGGTGTGGCGGTGGGAGCGGGAATGGGTCTGGCACTGGGGTGCGATGTGGTGGTGGCCACCGACCGCGCCCGCTTTTCCACTATCTTCGTCCGGCGGGGGCTCACCCTGGACATGGGACTGAGCTGGATCCTTCCCCGGCTCTGTGGCGCCCAGTTCGCCAAGGAAATCGCCTTGTCGGGGCGCATGGTTCCCTCCGCGGAGGCCCTCGATCGGGGCCTGGTGTTGGATGTCGTCGATCCGGGCCGGCTGGAGGAGCGCGCCGCCCAGGTGGCCGAGAGCTTTCTCCACGGCGCCCCGCTGGCGCAGATGTTCGTCAAGCAGGCGTTGGATCGGTCCTGGGAACTCTCTCCGGAGGAGGCCGCCGCCTGGGAGGCGCAGGCCCAGTCGATCTGTCTGGGCACCGAAGATCACCAGGAGGGAGTGCAGTCCTTTCTGGAGAGGAGACCTCCCCGCTTTCGCGGGTCCTGATCGCGGGCGGTTCCGACGGCGCCTGCGAATTAACCGCCTGAGTCGCGAAAAAGAACGCCGGAGGGTGGTGGACAACTCCCGATCTCACAGAACATGGTGGGAGGGTGAGCATTCGAATCTATTCGGCGGCCATGGTGGGAGTGGACCCCCGGTCGGTGAGCGTTGAGGTCCACCTGGGAAAGACCAACTCCAGATTCGGTCTGGTGGGCCTTCCGGACACCGCGGTGAGAGAGGCCCGATACCGCGTGAAGGCGGCCATGGCCTCCTCGGGTCACCAGATGCCGCGCAGTGAGGTCACCGTGAACCTGGCTCCGGCCGACCTGCCCAAGGCGGGCTCGGCCTTCGATCTGCCCATTGCCCTGGGTGTCCTGATCGCCGACGGCAAGGTGTCCATGCACCACCGGGGTGTGGTGGCGGTGGGTGAGTTGGCGCTCGATGGCCGGGTGCGGGCTTCCCGCGGTGTTCTGGCAGCCTCGCTGGTGGCCGCCCGCCGGGGCCTTCCCTGTCTGGCGCCCCGGGAGATCCTGTCGGAGGCTTCGCTGGTTCCGGAAGTGGAGGTGTATCCGGTCGGGAGCCTGGCGGAGGCGGTGGCGGCGTTGGAGGGGAGGGCGGAGCCTTCCCCGCAGCCGCCCCGGGCGACTCCCGGTGAACCCGTGCCGGACCTGGCGGATGTGCGCGGGCAGGAATTCGCCCGCCGAGGCCTGGAGATAGCTGCCGCCGGTCGTCATCACATGCTCATGTCCGGTCCTCCGGGGATGGGGAAGACCATGCTGGCCAAGAGGCTCCCGGGGATCCTCCCTCCGATGAGCCCGGCCGAGGAGATGGAGGTGGCCTGTGTCTGGGCCGGCGCCAACCGGCGGAGGCCGGTGGCGGTGCGGCCCTTCCGCGCCCCTCATCACACCGCCTCCGTCGTGGGCCTGCTGGGTGGCGGCAGCGGCATACCCGTTCCCGGAGACCTCTCCCTCGCTCACCAGGGGGTGCTGTTCCTGGATGAACTGGGCGAGTTCCCCTCGCATCTGGTGGATGCCCTTCGCCAGCCCTTGGAGGAGGGGGTGGTGAACATCACCCGCAAGGGGATTTCCGCCACCTTCCCCTGCCGGGCGCTGGTGGTGGCGGCCACCAATCCCTGTCCCTGCGGATGGATGAACGACACCGTCAAGCAGTGCCGCTGTTCCCCCTCCTCGGCGGACCGGTACCGCCGCCGCCTTTCGGGGCCCTTGCTGGACCGCTTCGATGTGCGGGTGTTCCTGGGGCGGATGGAGACCGACCAGTTGACGGGAGCGCCGGGAGAGCGGAGCGAGGCGGTGCGCCGGCGGGTGGCGAGGGCCCGGAAGATGCAGGCTGCCCGGGGTGTGCTGAACGGCGATCTGTCCTCGGCAGCCCTGGACGCCCTGGCGTGGAGCGACGACGCCAGGGGGGTGCTCTCGGGCAACCTGGACCGGGGCATACTCACGGGCAGGGGCTACGACCGGGTCCGCAGGGTGTCCCGGACCCTGGCCGATCTGGAGGAAGCCGATCGGGTGGAGGCCATCCACGTGCTGGAAGCCCTCTCGTATCGGGCCGGACCGTGAGCGATCCCGTCACCTCTGCGCCGTACTTTTCCCACCGGGTCCGCCTGGCATTCGCAGGGCTCCACCCCGAGCGGGTTCACAGGCTGGTCAAGAGGGCGGGTGATCCGGCGGGAGCGGTGCGGATGATCGAGAGGGGACGGGTCAAGACCACGGCGACGGCGCGGGAGGCGGTATCGGTGGCCGCCGGACAGCGGTTGGCCGATCTGGCTTCGGAACGGGTCTCGGTGGTCCTGTTGGGTACCGAGGCGTATCCGCCCTGGCTGGCGACCATCCCGGACCCACCTGATCTGCTGTTCGTTCGCGGAGTGCTCCCCGTCGTGCCCGGCGTGGCGGTGGTGGGATCGCGGAGGGCCACCCGTTACGGGCTCAACCTGGCCCGGACGATGGGCGAGGCCATGGCAAGGCGCGGAGTGGTGGTGGTGAGCGGATTGGCGCGGGGAGTGGACGGCGCGGTTCACGAGGGCGTGGTCGGCGTCGGAGGTCGGGCGGTGGCGGTCCTCGGGTGCGGTCCCGACCGGTGGTATCCGGCCGCCCATCGACGGCTGGGGGAGTCCATCCTGGCCGGCGGCGGCGCGGTGGTCACCGAGTACCCGCCGGGGACAGTTCCCGAGCCCTGGCGGTTCCCCGTCCGCAACCGCATCATCACCGGGCTGAGCCGGGTGACTCTGGTGGTGGAGGCGGCGATCGGGGGAGGCGCCCTGATCAGCGCTCGACTCGGGTTGGAGCAGGGGAGGGAGATCCTGGCCATCCCGGGGGACATCGACCGGGCCACTTCCCGGGGGTGCAATGAACTCGTTCGCGACGGGGCCTTCCCCATCCTGGGCACCGCGGAGTTGCTGGAGTTCCTGGAGGACCACGGTCTGGTGGAGTCCCCGGTGGAGCATGAATCGGCGGCGGGCTCCCGTGGCGGCGGCGGCGACGGGTTCGAGCAGGCCATAGGAGAGGCCGGTGTCACCGTGGAGACCCTCAGCGAGAGGCTGGGGTGGCCGCTCTCCCGTCTCCTGGTCAGGATCGGTGAGATGGAGTCAGAGGGTCGCATCGTCAGGCAGGGCGGCGTCATCCGGTTGAGGGGCTGATATATCCGCCCCGGGCGGTTGTCGGCAATGCGGGGGAAATCCCCGGGCGAGGGCGCCGGATGTCCATAGCATCTAGCAGGTGGCGGCTATTCCCGACCTTCCCGAGTGGGCCGAGGCGCAACTCGGTTCCTACCTGAGTCGCCTGGCGAACCAGCGCCGGCTCTCGCCCCACACGGTGGAGGCATACCGGCGCGACATAACCCAGTTTCTCGGGTTCTGCGACAAGCTGGGACGGAGTGCCCTGGGCCAGATTGACCGGACCGACTTCCGACGCTTCTTCGCCTCGCTTCACACCCGCGGCTACTCGCGTTCTTCGGTGGTGCGCAAGGGATCGTCGCTGCGGTCGTTCTTCGGAAACCTGCACCGGCTGGGAGACATCCCCTCCAATCCCGCCGGGTCCCTTCCCCCGTCGAAGGCCCCGAGTGCGTTGCCCGTGGCCCTGTCAAGGAGGCAACTCGTGGAGGCGATCGAAGGGGTCGACGGGACCGAACCGGTGGACCTGAGGGACCGCGCTCTCATCGAGATGGCCTACGCGTCAGGTCTGCGGGTCTCGGAACTGGCGTCGCTTACTGTCTCGGGAGTGAGCGGTCGAGACCTGGTCCTGGTCACCGGCAAGGGCGGGAAGGACCGCGCCACCCCCATCGGGGTTCCCGCCCAGCGGGCCGTCGAACGGTGGCTGGAAGGGGGCCGGCCGGAGATGGCCCGCAGCCATGCCGGAGATGCCCTGTTCGTCGGCGTCAGAGGGGGAAGGCTCGATCCTCGCCAGATCAGGCGGATCGTCCGCTCGCGGGTGGGCGTCTATCCCCATGCCCTCCGGCATTCCTTTGCCACCCACATGATCGAGGGCGGAGCGGATCTGCGCAGCGTGCAGGAGTTGCTGGGACACTCCAACCTCGGCACCACGCAGATATACACCAGCGTGAGCCACCGCCACCTTCGCTCCACGCATCGTCGGAGCCATCCCCGAGCCTGAGGGCCTGTGAGCCGGGAGGTGGGAGAACGCGGTTTCTTGTGACATGGCGGGCACCTGTAGTATGGCTCCCAACGTCGCAGGCCCGTGACGTCCTCTGGTCGGGAGAGATCCTCGGGGATCCTCCTGTAGGGCGGGCTCCCCTTTCTGGCGGCGCCGAGCGGATTCGAACCGGTCAACGGGCTGAGGAAAAACCAGGAAAGGAGTTCTGATGACCTCGACCAATATGAGGGACCTGATCGACGCGGGTCTCCACTTCGGCCATGAGACGCGCCGGTGGAACCCCAAGATGAAGCCCTACCTGTACACCCAATCCAACGGGATCCACATAATCGATCTCCGCCAGACCATCGGTCTGCTGCACGATGCCATTGCATTCGTCCGCCAGACGGTGGCCGACGGTGGGAAGATCCTCTTTATCGGAACCAAGAAGCAGGCTCGCCAGAGCATTGCCCGCCACGCCGTGGCCGCCGGGATGCCCTATGTCAACTTCCGGTGGCTGGGGGGAATGCTCACCAACTTCCAAACCATCCGCCAGCGCATCTCCTATATGAAGGAGTTGGAGTCGGAGGAGACCAACGGCGACATGCAGTCGCGTCCCAAGAAGGAGAGGCTGCGCCTCAGGAGGGATCTCGAGAAGCTCCGCCGGAGCCTGGGCGGCGTGAGGGATCTCAACGAGCTTCCCAACGGGGTCTTCGTCATTGACGTCAACGCCGAGGAGACCGCCGTGCGTGAGGCGACCCGGCTGGGGATCCCGATCGTGGCCCTGGTCGACTCCAACTGCAATCCCGAGCCGGTGACCCACGTGATCCCGGGCAACGACGACGCCATCAGGGCGGCCGAGCTGATCTGCTCGCTGGTGTCCTCCGCCTGCCAGGAAGGCAAGGAGTTGGCTGCGAAGAAGGCCAAGAAAGCGAAGAAGGGCGCCTCCTCGGGCGGAGGGAGTTCCGCGACCAGATCGAGAGGCAGGTAATCATGGCTGATTTCACGGCCAAGGATGTGCAGCGTCTGCGACAGCAGGCGGGCGTGGGGATGATGGACGCCAAGAAGGCGCTGGTTGAGGCCGAGGGCGACATGGGCCGGGCACACGACCTGCTTCGCGAGCGCGGCCTGGCCAAGGCCGCCAAGCGCGCCGGCCGGGACGCCAACGAAGGCGCGGTTGGCAGCTACCTGCACCATCAGGCCGGCCGACCGGTGATGGGCGTCCTGGTGGAGCTTGCCTGCGAGACCGATTTCGTGGCCAAGAGCCCCCAGTTCAACGAGGTGGCCAACGACATAGCCATGCATGTCTCGTGGTCGGCGCCCCGATGGACCTTCAGGGAGGAGGTGCCGGGGGACGTTCTCGCCCACGAGCGGGAGTTGATAGCCCGGGCCGCCCGTAACGAGGGCAAGCCCGATCACATCATCCCCCGGATCGTAGACGGCCGCATGGAGAAGTTCTATGTCGAGAACGTCCTGAGCGACCAGGTGTTCGTGAACTCCCAGAAGTTCGAGGGAACGGTGGGCGACATGGTCAGGGGACTGTCCGCCAAGATGGGTGAGAACATACAGATACGCCGGGTGGCGCGGGTAGCGGTAGGCGAACAGGGGAACTGATGGCTTCTCCCCGTCGAGTTCTTCTAAAGATCTCGGGAGAGGCCTTCTGCGACGGAGAGGTTGGGTTCGGGATCGACCCCGCCCGGGTCCTGGGGTTTTCCCGCCAGATCAGCCAGGCCCGCCAGGAGGGAGTCGAGGTCTCGGTGGTGGTCGGAGGAGGCAACTTCTTCCGGGGCGTCAGCCTGGCGGCACGAGGCGTCGATCCCGCCACCGCCGATTACATGGGCATGCTGGCCACGGCCATGAACGGCCTGGCGCTGGCGGATTCGTTGGAAAAGTGCGGAGTGACCACCCGGGTGATGAGCGCCATCACCATGCGGCAGGTCTGTGAACCCTACATCAGGCTGCGAGCGGTCCGTCACCTTGAGAAGGGGCGGATAGTGGTGTTTGTCGCCGGCACCGGCAACCCGTTCTTCACCACCGACACCACCGCTGCTCTCCGGGCGATCGAGACCGGCGCCGAGGTGTTGCTGAAGGCCAGCAAGGTGGACGGGGTGTACAGCGCGGATCCCAACCTGGACTCCTCGGCCCGTCTTCTGGAGAGCGCCTCCTACATGGAGGTGATATCCCAGGATCTCAAGGTCATGGACATGACCGCAATTCCCCTCTGTCGTGAGCGCGACCTGCCTATCGTGGTATTCGATATGACAAAACCAGGCAATGTGCACCGGGCTTTGATGGGAGACAATCTGGGCACGCGGGTGAGCTAGGAACCAGGGATGATCGAGGAAGTTCTGGAAGAAGCCGCCCTCATGATGGAGGACTCCGCGGAGTACGTGACCGGTCAGTTTGCCACCGTGAGAACCGGTCGGGCGAACCCGCAGATCGTTCAGAGTCTGAGGGTGAATTACTACGGCGCCTCCCTTCCTCTCCAGCAACTTGCAACCTTTTCGGTTCCCGATCCCCGTCTCCTGGTTATCCACCCCTTCGACCGCAATGCCATCCCCGAGATCGAGAAGGCTCTCCACGGGTCGAACCTGGGGATCAATCCCGCCAATGACGGGGTGGTGATCCGGCTGGCGTTTCCGCCGCTCACCGAAGAGCGACGCATCGATATGATCCGGGTGGTCAGAAGGCAGGCCGAGGATGGCCGGATTTCGATCCGGAACGTCCGGCGGAGGGGAAAGTCGGACCTGGATGCTCTCAAGGGGTTATTCTCCGATGACGACCTGCGGCGGGCCGAGCGGCGGCTGCAGGAGTTGACAGACCGGACGATCAAGCAGGTGGATCGGCTGCTGAAGCGCAAGGAAGCCGAACTCCTGGAGGTTTAGGGAATGAGGCCGACCGACACGACCTGGGTACCTGATTGGGAACCCCAGGAGGAGGAGCCATCCAGATTGGGTGGTCTGCGGTCGACCGACCACGGAGACGAGGGCGAGACCGAAACCTCCGAGGACGACGCCGAGCAGGTACTGACCGAAGACGAGTTCTTCGACAGCCGCACCTCCCAGCACCAGTCGCTGGCCGAGGAGGTGAAGGAAGCCGAGGGCAGGCAGCATCGTCAGCAGGCGGTGGCCGCCGCCATACCCGGGGTCGAGTCGGGGATGCTGGACTTCGAGGATATGACCGGTCGGAGCGGAATGGCGATGGAAGAGGTGGAGGCGGCGGAACAGGCCCGCTCCTCGGACCTCGTGACGAGAACGATCAGTGCCTTCGTCCTGATCGGGGTGGTGGTTCTGGGTGTCTACCTGGGAGGCGCCTGGCTGACAGGTCTGTTCATGGTCATCATGACGGTGGCGCTGGTGGAGTTCTACACCGCGATTCGTTCCGCCGGATACCGACCGGTGGCCCTGGTGGGGCTCCTGGGTGCGCTGGGGGCGGGTGTCGGCGCTCACCTCTCGGGCTTGGCGGCCGCCGGAGGGGTGTTGGCGGCCGCGACGGCGTTGACCCTGCTGTTCTACGCGGCCGCGGTGCGGAAGCTGGCTCTGGAGAACTCGGCGCTGACGGTGTTCGGCATGGTGTGGGTCGCGCTTCTCTGCTACGGAGTGGTGTTGGGTTTGGCCGCCGACGGGACAGTGCTTCTCATCTGGGTGCTGTTGTTGAACTCGATATTCGATACGGCTGCGTTCGTGGTGGGCCGCGCCTTCGGTGGCCGCAAGCTCTCCCCGTCCCTGTCGGCCAACAAGACCGTGGCGGGACTGGTGGGCGGGGTGCTGACCGCCTTCGCTCTGGCGGCCATCCTCTCGACGCTGCCGGGACTGTCCGTCCTCAGCCTCTATGAGGCTCTGTTCCTGGCCGCCGTGGTTTCGGTGCTCGCCCCCCTGGGGGACGCCTTCGAATCGGCCGTGAAAAGATCGGTCGACATAAAGGACATGAGTTCTTTCATCCCCGGACACGGGGGGATACTCGACCGTATCGACGGGCTGTTGCTGGTGCTTCCCGGGGCCTACTATCTCTTCTCCCTGCTGGACCTGCTCTAGGGCCGCATCTCTACCCCGACCTGGTATGCTCGGGCTCACCTAGCAGGGAGGTTTGTTGATGGTGGGAGCCCTTGTCGTGGTGCTGGGCATCGTGTTTTTCGTCACCGTCCACGAGTTGGGGCACTTCGTCGCCGCCCGCCTCACCGGCATGAAGGCCACCGAGATGTTCTTCGGCTTCGGACCGAGACTGTGGTCGGTCAAGAAGGGAGAGACCGAGTACGGGTTCCGCCTGTTTCCGTTCGGGGGGTTCGTGAAGATCGCCGGCATGGGCCCCTACAGTCCCGACGCCGATTCGGAGAGGGCGTACTCGCAGAAGAAGTTCTGGCAGCAGGTGACGGTTGCGTTGAGCGGAGTCGTGATGAACTTCCTGATGGCCTACGCCATGCTGGTGGGCCTGCTCCTGGTCAATGGCGTCACCGAAGTCTCCAACCAGGTGCGGCAGGTGGTGGAGATGGTGGACGGCAGTCCCAGTCCGGCATACCGGGCGGGCATCCGGGAGGGCGATGTGATCCTTGAGGTTGACGGCTTGTCGGCACAGAGTTGGGACCGGACGGCAATGCTGCTGGCGGAGCGGCCCGGCGAGACGGTTCCCATCACGCTGAACAGGAACGGGGAGGTCCTCACGGTGGAGGCGACCCTGGCGTCCCGATCCGCCGAAGACGGGGTACCGGTCGGATTCCTGGGCATCGGCCCCGCCTTCGTCAGCCGCACCCTTGGATTCGGGGAGGCCGTGGGCAGGGCGGCGACAGACGTGATCGATGCGGCCGGAGCCACCCTGGGGGCGATCGGAAGGTTGGTCAGCCCCTCCTCTCTGGCGGAGTTGGCGGGCGGAATGTTCGGCGCCGAGGTGGCCGACGATACCCGTCCGGTCAGCCCGATCGGGCTGGCGAACATCGGCGCCCAGATCGGTGAGAGGGGGGTGGCGGACGTGATCCGGTTGCTAGCCTATCTGAACATCGTTCTGGGTGTTTTCAACGTCATTCCCGCCTACCCGCTGGATGGAGGCCATGTGGCGGTGGCGGTGTACGAGAAGGTCTTCAAGCGCCGCGCCCGACCGGGCGTGCTGGTCTCCATCGGCGCGGTGGTGACGGCCCTGGTTATCTTTTTGGGGCTCTCCGCCCTGGTCCTCGATGTGGTGGATCCCATCAGGCTGTGAAAGACTCCCGGCTCTTCACCCGTCCCAGGCGAACCACTCGACCCATCATGGTGGGCGCGGTCAAGGTGGGCGGCGACGCTCCGGTCACGGTCCAGTCGATGACCACCACCAAGACCCACGACGTGGACGGCACCCTGGCACAGGTCTACGCTCTGGCGGGTGGCGGAGCGGACCTGGTGAGGATCACCTGCAACACCGTCGAGGCCGCCCAGGGTCTGGCCGAGATCGTGCCCCGCAGTCCGGTTCCGATCATCGCCGACATCCACTTCCAGTACCGCCTGGCGCTGGCCGCCCTGGAGAGCGGCGTGAGCGGACTGCGGCTCAACCCCGGCAACATCCGCCGCCCCTCCCACATCAAGGAGGTGGCGCGGGCGGCTGCCGAGAGGGACGTTCCGATCCGGGTGGGCGTGAACGCCGGCTCGCTGGACAAGGACATCCTCTCCCGTCACGGGGACGCAACTCCCGAGGCCCTGGTCGAATCGGCGCTCCTGGAGATCCGGTACCTCGAGGAGATCGACTTCTACGACATCAAGATCTCTGTGAAGCACTCTCACGTTCCCACCATGGTCGAGTCCTACCGGCTGCTTTCCGAGAAAGTCGACTACCCCCTGCACCTGGGCGTCACCGAGGCCGGTCCTCCCCCGGGCGGGTTGATCAAGTCGGTGGCCGGCATCGCCACCCTGTTGATGGAGGGCATAGGAGACACCATCCGGTTCTCCCTCACCGCCGATCCGGTGATTGAGGCCGAGTCGGGCCGCCGCCTGCTGGAATACCTCGGACTGCGGGAGCGCCGGAGCCTCGATCTCATCGCCTGCCCTTCCTGCGGGCGGGCCGAGGTGGACGTGATCGAAGTGGCCCAGGTTGCCCAGGAGGCCCTGGAGGCCGAGAACATCCCCTTCCAGGTGGCGGTGATGGGGTGTGTGGTCAACGGCCCGGGAGAGGCGCGTTCGGCCGATCTGGGCATCGCCGCCGGCAAGGGGCGGGGGCATCTCTTCATCAGGGGCCAGGTGGTGGCGGTGGTCCCGGAGTCGGAGATGGTGGAGGCGCTGGTCACCGAGGCCCGGCGCATGATGGAGGAGGGGGTGGAGGCGAGACTGGCGGCAGCCGACGCCTCCGCTGCCTGGGTCGCCGAGTCGGAGAGACTCCGGTTGCTGCAGTTGAGCCCGGACGCCAACGCCACCGAGAGCCGCCGCCAGCGGGTGGAACTGGTCGCCCGGGGGCGGCGTCGGTAGACTTCCCGGCGGCCGTTTCAAGGAGTCTTGTTTGCATTCGGGAATCGCGGGAAAGGTGGCGGTGATCACCGGCGCCAGCAGGGGAATCGGGCTGGCGGTGGCCGCCGAACTCCTGGACCGGGGAGCCTCCGGGGTCACGATCACCTCCCGGAAGCCCGAGAACCTGGAGGAGGCGGTCTCGTCGCTGGTGGGGGAAGGGAGGGACAGCGAGCGCATCATGGCCGCGGCGGCCCGGGCGGACCACGACGATCATGCCGACCGGGCGATCCGGGAGACGATCGAGCGTTTCGGCAGCTGTGACATCCTGGTGAACAACGCCGGCACCAACCCGGGGGGCGGTGATCTCATGACGGCGTCCATGGGGGCGGTCGACAAGACCTGGGCGGTCAACCAGCGGGCTCCCCTGGTGTGGACCAGGGTGGCCTGGTCGCAGTGGATGCGCCGGCACGGGGGCTGTGTGGTGAACGTGGCCTCGATCGGAGGCGTGCGGCCCACGCCCTTTCTGGGCGCCTACAACATCTCCAAGGCGGCCATGATCTACATGACCAACCAGCTTGCCATGGAACTGGCCCCGGGCGTGCGGGTGAACGCCGTGGCGCCGGCGGTCATCAAGACCCGCCTGTCTGCGCTCCTGTGGGAGTCGGACCCCGAGGGGGTGGCCCGCCGCCACCCCATGCAGCGACTGGGAGAGCCCGAGGACGTTGCCCGCTCGGTGGCCTTTCTCTGTTCCGACGACGCCTCCTGGATCACCGGAGTGACCCTGCCGGTGGATGGCGGGGTGCTGGGCGCCTCCCCGGGTATGGGATAGTGGGCCACCCCGCCTTCGATCCCCAACTCGCCCTGGACTACCTCACGGGTCGGCGACCTGCCGGTCCCCTGTTCGCGGAGGCCGCCCGTCTGCGGGACGAGGGAAAGGGACGGGTGATCACCTACAGCCGCAAGGTGTTCATCCCGCTCACCACCCTTTGCCGGGACTCATGCACCTACTGCACCTTCGCCCAGCCTCCGGGGGGAGGGGGGATGTTCATGCCGCCCGAACAGGTGTTGGCGGTGGCCCGAGCCGGAGAGGCGCACCACTGCACCGAGGCGCTGTTCACCCTGGGCGACCGCCCCGAGGAGCGCTGGTCCGCGGCGCGGACCTTCCTCGAGGAGCAGGGTTGTCTGACCACCATGGAGTACACCCGCCGCATGACCGAGATGGTGAACCGGGAGACTGCACTCTTTCCTCACGCCAATCCGGGAGTCATGACCTATCCGCAGATGGAGTCGCTCCGGCCCTCCAATCCCTCCATGGGCCTGATGCTCGAGAACATCTCGGATCGACTCACCGAACCCGGCATGCCCCACCACAACTGTCCCGACAAGGTCCCGGCGGTGAGGGTGGGAGTGATAGAGGACGCCGCCCGCCTGTCGGTCCCCTTCACCACCGGGATCCTGGTGGGCATCGGGGAGAACCCGGGAGAGATCGTCGACTCGCTGGTGGCGCTGGACGCCCTGGCCAGAGCCGGAGGTCATGTCCAGGAGGTGATCATCCAGAACTTTCGCGCCAAGTACAACACCCCCATGCGGGGAGACCCCGAGCCCATTCCGGCCTGGTTCATGCGGGTGGTGGCTTTGGCCCGCTGGGTGATGGGTCCCGAGATGAACGTGCAGGTGCACCCCAACCTCACCGAACGCTACGAGTTGTATCTGCAGGCCGGCATCAATGACTGGGGTGGGGTGTCTCCGCTCACCATCGACTGGGTCAACCCCGAAGCGCCGTGGCCGCACCTGGAGGCTCTCCGAGCGCGCACGGAAGCCGCGGGATTCAAGCTGATGCCCCGGCTCCCGGTGTATCCGGGGTACATCTCGGAACGGTGGATAGACCCCGGACTCCTGCCCAAGGTGTTGGAGGCCGCCGACGCACAGGGGTACGCAAGGGCGCCCCAGGTCGCCTCGCCTCGGGACTCCTTGCAGGTGGTTGTTGCGTGATCGATCAGGCCGTGGGTAATCTGGCACGATGATGATTGACAATTCTCGAACGGTTACATTCCTGCGCACCCGCCCGGCGGAGGCAGCCACGGACTCGGTTGCCGATGCCCGGCGCCGGGAGGGGACCACAACCCTGGAGATGGATGCTCCCGGGCTCGGGGATCTTCGCGCAGCTCACAAGGGAGGACTGTTTGTCAGCGCCCGGGAGGCCGATCCGTCCGAGGCGGCGATGATCGTCGATCCCGCCGGTGCGCTGGCGCTGGCCAAGTCGAAGACGCCGGGTTGGCTCATCACCGTCGTTGACGCAGGCTCCGGCGAGGTGGTGCTGGACGCTCTTGCCAGGAGCGAGGCCTCCTACCTGCGCTCTGGCAGGAGCGAGGTCGAGAGGGCGGCGGCTCTCTGTTCCCTTCCCGGCGTCCAGGCGGTGGTCTCGGTGTTCGCCGACGACGTGGAACAGGCCCTGGAAGCGGTCTCCGAGGGTGCGGGCGATTTGCTGTTGCGGGACTGGGACGCCGAGCGCATCGGGGAGTTGCGCCGGAGACTGGGGCCGGTCAGTTTGGTGGAGCGCACTGCGCTCGCACCGGGCTTGGAGATAGACGAGGTTCGAGAAAGGCTCTCCCGCAGCGCTTTCCGGGCGTGGCTCCAGCAGGTCGACGCCTCGGGGGCGGCTCGCCCCCGGTACTCGTGGGCGCCTGGCCGTGCCGAGCCTGCTCCCATCCCGCCGCGACGTTTCTCGGCACAGTGGCCTGACTCCCTGTGGGTGGGAGGGGCGGGCCCCTCCCAACTCGAAGGCGCGGGCGATCTGCGTCCCGTCCTCGAGCGGTCGCTGGAGGGTTCGGCGCCGTCGGTGGGGGAGGTCGAGGCACTGTTCGGCGCTCGGGGAGACCAGGTGGAGGCGGTGGCGTGGACTGCCGACCGTCTCCGGCGGCGGGCTGTGGGAGAACGGGTCACCTATGTGGTCAACCGAAACATCAACTACACCAACCTCTGCTACTTCCGCTGTGGCTTCTGCGCGTTCTCCAAGGGGCCCCGCAGCCTGAACCTGCGCGGCGACCCGTACCTGATGTCCATCTCCGACATCGTGGGAAAGGCGCGGGAGGCCTGGGACCGGGGCGCCACCGAGGTCACCCTCCAGGGTGGGATCCACCCCGAGTTCACCGGCGAGTTCTACGTAAGAGTGACCGAAGCCATCAAGGCGGAGTTGCCGGACATCCATATTCATGGTTTCACGCCCCTGGAAGTGTGGCAGGGCGCCGAGACCGCGGGGATGGGTGTGCGTGACTTCCTGGTGCGCCTGAAGGAAGCCGGTCTGGGGACGCTTCCGGGAACGGCCGCCGAGATCCTCGACGACGATGTCCGGCGCTTTTTGTGCCCGGACAAGATCCGCACATCCCAGTGGGCGCAGGTGATGATCATCGCCCACGAGTTGGGGATCCGGGCGACGGCCACCATCATGTTCGGACACATCGACCATCACCGGTCCTGGGCCAGGCATCTGGAGGTTGTCCGGGAGATCCAGAGGCGCACGGGGGGTTTCACGGAACTGGTGCCCCTGCCATTCGTTCACATGGGCGCTCCCATCTGGCTGAACGGCAAGGCCCGGCCGGGGCCCACCTGGGACGAGGTCGTGCTTATCCATGCGGTGGGCCGCATAGCCCTGGACGGCTTGGTGCCCAACATCCAGGCCTCATGGGTGAAACTGGGGCTGGACGGCGCCGGACGCCTGCTGGATGCGGGCTGCAATGACCTGGGCGGCACGCTGATGGGAGAGATCATCACCCGCTCGGCCGGGGCCGCCCACGGACAGGAGTTGACGCCTGCCGATTTCGAGCTGACCATCGAGGCCATGGGACGGGTGGCTCGCCGTCGAGACACCGAGTACCGGCGCCTTTTGCCCACCTAGCTGCGGGAAGTAAGCGCCATGGCGTCCTACTACGAGACGATTCCGAACCATCTGGTGACCTGGATCGAGGCTCAGCCCATGTTCTTCGTCGCCACCGCTCCCTCCGGTGACGGAGGCCACATCAATCTCTCGCCCAAGGGCCTGGACACCTTCCGGATAATCGATCCGGGGACCGTTGCCTACCTGGACCTGGTGGGAAGCGGCGCCGAGACCATCGCTCACCTGCGCCAGAACGCCAGGATCGTGGTGATGTTCTGCGGATTCGACCAGCCCCGTCGCATCCTGCGGATCTGGGGCGACGGACAGGCTGTGTATCCGGGCGCGGCCGAGCACGCGGCGCTTTCGGAGAGCTTTGTCGATATACCCGGGTCCCGCTCCATCATCCGGGTGGACATCCGCAAGGTGGGCACCTCCTGCGGCGGCGGCGTGCCACTCATGGAGGTGGTGTCTCAGCGGGACTTTTTGCCGGCATGGGCCGACAAGAAAGGCCCCGACGCCATGTGGGAGTACCAGAAAAAGAACAACACCGTGAGCCTTGACGGGCTGCCGGCGATGGACTTCTCCTGAACCCGACCGGGCAAGCCGTCTTTCGTTGGCCCACCTTGACCAGTGTGGGAAGAACCTTAGGGAGTCGGTCTCCGGCGACGTGGTCGATCTGTTTGACGTCGTCTAGGGGGATTGGACGGGCGCCTGGACGTAGCGGATCCCGTTCTCGCCGAGGCGCTCTCTGATCACGGCGATCGACTCGGGGTTGTTGTCGACCATTACGAAGCGACGGTCGAGTTGCCCGGCCACGGCGCCGGTGGTTCCCGATCCGGCGAAGAAGTCCAGCACCCAGTCGCCCTTCCGGGA